>CACYVC010000006.1 GCA_902777835.1 uncultured Bacteroidales bacterium
CTCCGATAACAGGCTCTCCATCTTCGGCACTAAGCACCACTCCAGTAACTGTCTTGGGCGATGAAGCACCCTGACTTACCGATTGTGCCACCACAGTGAAGCCCGTGGCACAAACCATCAGCAGCAATATAGCCCATATTTGATATTTTCTTGCCATAATTCAATCTGTTTTCTGCCATCCGCAAATTATCACCAATCACTGTTAATGAACCAGTCTCTTAAGTATTTTAATCGATTTCTCGCTTCGGTTGTTGTGGTATCATTCTCCAAAATAGGAATCTGTATATCAAATAGTTTTATAATGTCTTTTTTTGAAAAATACCATCTTTTTATCTCTCCTTTCTCAACAATAGACACACACATAGTGCCAAATTGATGTCTGTTCTCAAGAGAATCAGGAGAATCAACTTTGTCTGAATAAGATTCTATGGATTTCTTAATTTTGGAATAACTACATTTATCAATTTTATAAGTATAAACAGGTCCCATTATAGAATCAAACCACATTAGACCATAATAAAAAACATCGTTTGTCTTCTTTGTTTCAGGATTAGTATAACTTCCTAAATTATAATAGGACATTTGAGTTGCCCAAACAGGTTTGTCTTGATTACCTCTGTGAGAATAGACAATTTTATCTACATTTTCCTTTGTCAATTCATCTGAGTAACAAACGTTGACCAAAAGCAACGCTAACAGAAATAGTAATATCTTTTTCATATCATCTTTGTTTTTATGATGGCGAATATTTTCAACGCCACTAAGTTAATAAATCTTCTTGTTTTATAAAAGAAAACGTGAGGCTTTTACCTGCTTTCAACTTAGAGGCATCGCCAAACGCCCAACATAGTAAAAACAGTCTACCTCACGCTTTGCCATTATATCAACGAAGGCGTTTTTGACTGTTTCATCCGACTATGTTTAAAAAAATGGCGAATTTCTAAGTTTGGTGAAACACAAACGCTTTCTTTATGTCAAAAAAGCACTGTGTATAGCCTCTGCTATGTGCTTCAATGTTGCAAATTTAGATTGTTTTTTATTTAAAAGCAAGAAAATCATAAAAATTTGTCTCTGTAGAGGATAATCAGTTGTTTATTTTACCGGCGTGAAGCAGCGAGGCGTTATACCCTCGATGGTCGCGCTTACCAATCCTCAATTGAAAACAAGACATAAAAAATGGTCCTCAAAAGGAAAACTCCCTTTGAGGACATTTTGTTGTCTAGACTCCGTAGAGTTAAGTCTTGAGGGTGATGGGCTGGCGTGAGCGCTCGCTGATGTCACCATTGCGGTAGGCCTCGAGCAGGTGCTTGAGGTCGTTGATCTGGTCCTCGAGTTCCTCACCTATGTCGGTGTCCTTCACCATCATGCGGTGGTTGGTCATCTCCACCATCTCGTAAGTTGACTTGATGTCCTGGCCTTCTTCCACCGCCTTAGTGATTTGGTAAACGAGGGTGTAGCCAGCAATACCAGTCTCGGGCTGATAGGCCTTTGAGAAGCCGCCGTCAATCACCATAAGTTTACCGCCAGCTTTAACTGGGTTCTCGCCCTTGATGGTCTTCACTGGCACATGGCCGTTGATGATGTGGCGGAACTGGCCCTTAACCTCGAACTCGTCAAGGATGCTATCCACCACGTCGGGATTGTCGCGCAAGGTGTAATAATGGCCCTTGACTTCCTTGTGAGTGGCCTTGTCAACTATGAAATAGCGCTCAAATGTCGCCATCTTGTCTTTGTCGAAAGCTGGAGAGTCCTTGCCGCACCACAGATACCACACATAGTCGTTGGCAAACTCCTCGTTCTCCTTGCTGTCGCATCCAAAGTAGGCATCGCGAATCAAAGCACCCACCTTCTTGAGCAGGTCACGGCCATGATATTTCTCGCCCTGGATGGTAACATCCTTGAGTGAGCCATCCTCATTCAGAGGAATTGAGGCGTGATAGAGCAGGTTGCCGTTAATTACCTTATAGACACAACCATAACGGAAGAGGCAGCGCATGTGGGTGCGCAATCTGCCACTACCGGTGAAGGAGTTGTGAAGTTTCTCTACAATCTCCTCCTCCTCGGGAGTGAGGCGGTATGGATCTTTGGGATCAACGGTTGGGAAATTGCAGTCGGTCATCTCATAATCTACGCCATCGATGGTGATGACCTTGCGCTCGTAGTCGATTTTGTCGAGCAGCAGGCGGTCGGCCATTTCAAATTCAGGACGGCGGTTGATGATTTGTGCCTCGAGCTTAAACTGGATGATGCTTATTGCCTTGTGCATCTTGGCAATGAGCGGAGCGAGCTTGTTGTTCTTGGCTTCGCCCTTGGGAATGAATTTCTCGCAAGGATCATTGCCATAGACGTCCATAGCAAATGTTGCCAAGGGCAGCATGTTGATGCCGTAGCCATCTTCGAGCACTGCCTGGTTGCCGTAGCGCATGGCGATGCGTATCACATTAGCGATGCAGCTGTCGTTACCACTGGCGGCACCCATCCACAAGATGTCGTGGTTGCCCCACTGTATGTCGAAGTTGTGATAGTTGCACAGCACATCCATAATCTTGTCGGGACTAGGACCACGGTCAAACACGTCGCCCAAGATGTGCAGCTTGTCGATTGTGAGCTGCTGGATAAGGTAGCAGATGGTGATGATGAAGTTGTCGGCACGACCAGTGCTGATGATGGTCTGCACAACAACATCGACGTAGGCTTGCTTGTTGCGGTCGGTTGCATTCTCATGAAGCAACTCCTGTATGATATAGGAGAAACTGCTGGGGAGTGCCTTGTTGACCTTTGAGCGGGTATATTTCGACGACACATTGCGGCACACACGCACCAAGCGGTTGATGGTGATGAAATACCAGTCGTCGAGGTCGCCGCGCTCTTCCATGCTGTTCTTTACCAGCTCAAGCTTGCGCTCGGGATAGTAGATGAGGGTGCACAGCTCCTTCTTGTCGCGATTGCTGAGGGTGTCATTGAAAATCTCGCCCACTTTGCGCTTGATGGTTCCCGAGGCATTGCGCAGCACATGCTGGAACGCCTTGAACTCTCCATGCAGGTCGGCAAGGAAGTGCTCAGTGCCCTTAGGCAGGTTCAGGATTGCCGAGAGGTTGATAATCTCGGTGCTCGCTGTAGCCACATCGGGAAAATTGTGCGATAGCAGCTTCAAGAATCTCAATTCGGCTTCTTTCTGTTCTTTCTTTGTCATTGCCATAAGATAGTTAATAGTTTTGAGTTTTTAGTTTATGAGTTGTCAGTTATGAGTTATGAATCATTTGAGGTCTTCTTTGCATTTCGGTAGTCATTGGGTGTCATGCCAGTATAGGTCCTGAAATAACGGTTGAATGTGGTTGGAGAGGGAAAGCCTAGCGAGCGGGCAATATCCTGAACTGCCACGCCGCTGCTCTTGAGTTGAATCTTTGCGTCCATTATGATGAGGTTCATTATAATGTTCTGTGCCGTCATGCCCGTGCTCTTGCTAATCACGTTGCAGAAGTGAGATAGTGATAACGACGCCGCGTGCGCATAAAATGTGATTTTGTGCTCGGTGCGGTAGTTCTCAAGTGCACGCTGCATGAACTCGCCCACTATCACCTGATCGCGCGATGAGCTTTTGAGAACCACACCTTTCACCATGTTGTGACGTATGGCGCCTGCAAGCATGTCGATGGCGACCACTAGCGCCGACTCGGCAATGTTGTGGGTCATAAATGTTGCTCCAAAGCTTGCCGCCTTACTCATGATAGAGAAACTCTCACGATAGAAGTTACCCATCTCCTCGTTGAGCGAGAACACCGGATTCTTTATGATGTGCTGCATAATGGGAGAGATAATCTTCCAGAAGTTGACTTTCTTGAGAAATGATGACGAATAGGCCTCAATGCTCACGAGTGCATCGTCGCTAACCTCCACGACCTGAAGTATTACCCCCTGAAACAGCACCATGAAATCGTTGGTGACAACATTAAAGTCCTTAATGTTTACCATTACCTTAATGCTGCCTCTCACCACATAGCACAAGCAGCAGGCATTAATCTTGGTAGGAGTCTTCCCAAAGAGTTCCATTAGGTCTTGCCCCGACATTTGATGCACAAAAAAACCTACCGACTCTTGTGGCATCGGCTTTTGTCTCTCCATCCCATTATCATCATTATGAGCCATAGTTAACGGCATTAAAGGAAAATCAACCTACAAATATACACATTTTTCCTTTACCAGCAATCAAAATCCACAAATTTGTTCATCACATCACTTTTCACAATATTATTAAAAAAATTAGCATTGTTTTTGGTTGTTTCAATAATTTTCAATAATTTTGGGGCAAATAATTGACTTTTGTCATTATTAATAGGCGAGAAAGAGATAAAATGAAATATTCCATTAATTTAATTAACTTTTTGTCTAACTAAAAACTAAGCATTTATGAAAAAAGTTTTATTAGCTTTAGCATTATGCGTGTCTTTTAGTGGGATGGCACAATTGGTAAATGTAACCTCTATCGACAAGGTCAACATTCCCGAGAGTGCCGCCAACAAAGTTGCAGCCATTAGTCCTCAGGGTGACTATATCCTGGTGACTACCGACTACAACTGCGGTCTCACTAAATTTGACTTGGCAACTGGCACCACTCTGGTGATCACCCAGGCGCAGGGTGCTGGTTTTGATGCAAAGATTTCGCCAGATGGCAGCACTGTTGTCTATCGTGAGAAATCTACCAACAACAAGCACTTGCAGATGACAGCTGTCAAAAGCAAGAATTTGGTCACAGGTGCTGAGCAGCAACTTGTGAAGCCCTCTCGCAACGTGCAGGGTATGGCAATCGACGGCAACACCGCTGTGGCGGTCAACAATGGCAAGATTGCCAAAAAAGCCATCGCCGAGGGCAAAGCGCAAGTTAACGCTCCTGTAATCTCTACCAAGAACTTCAAGATGTTCATCACCCAGGGCGGCAAGACCACTGAGCTCGCTCCTAAGGGCCATGGCTACCGCTACATCTGGGCATCTCTCTCGCCCGATGCCAGCAAGGTGCTCTTCTGCTGCAGCGGCAACGGCGCCTATGTGTGCAATCTCGATGGCAGCAACCTTGTGGGACTTGGCAAACTCCAAGCTCCCAAGTGGATGAGCAACGATATGATTGTGGGCATGAAAACTACCGACAATGGCGAGGTCTATACTTCGGGCGAAATCGTAGTTGCCGACCTCAACGGAAACAGCCAAGTTCTCACCAGTGGCGACATTATTGCAATGTATCCACTGCCTGCCGACGGTAAAATCGCTTTCTCCACTCCAACAGGAGAGGCTTATATTATTAACTTTGCTAAATAAGGAGGAACCAAATTATGAAGAAATATATACTTTTACTGGCAGCAGCCGTAGTAGCGGGTTTCTCACTTCAGGCAAAAACCACCGATGAGTTCCGCATTTATCTGAATCCCGGTCATGGCAGTTATGGCGCCAACGACCGTCCTATGCCAACCGTAGGCCACCCACACACTGGCCAACTTAATGCTGAGGGCACAACCTGGATGGACACCGACACTCTAGGATTCTACGAAGGTCGTGGCACGCTGCCACGCGCCTTTGGCATTGGAAACTATCTGAAATCAATTGGTGTAAAGAGCGAAAATATCGTTTACTCGCGCTTGGCCAACGGTCCTTGGCCTTACACCACCCCAAACAGCGAATATGACCCCGAAGAAATCTATAACAAGCCTCTCGCCGACATCTGCGAGGAGGCAGAAGAGGGTAACTTCGATATGTTCATTTCGTCACACTCTAACGCCTCCACCGACGGCACAAGCACCAACTATCCACTGTTCCTGTATCGCGGTTACGACACTGGCACTACTGGTGCTGCAGGATATGATGGTCCAGGCGTTGCAGGTAGCGACGACATGGCACGCACAGTGTGGCCATTCCATCACATGGGCGAGATTGAGCCACAGAGCCACTACAGCGTCACCAACATGAACGTGCGTGGCGACATCAGCTTCTATGGCAGCTACAGCACTGCTACACGACTCAACGGTAACCAGTACAGCGGCTATCTTGGCGTGCTCAAGCATGGTGTTCCAGGTTATCTGCTCGAAGGTTTCTTCCACACCTATCAGCCAGCACGTCACCGCGCCCTAAACTTCGACTATGACCGTCTGGAGGGCATACGCGAGGCTCGCGGTGTTGCCACCTACTGGGGCTTTAACCTCAACGGCAAGGGCGAGATTGCTGGTACCGTGAAGGACTTGCACGAGAAGATCGTTGAGAACCTCTACAAGTATGCCTACGGCACCGACGACCAGTGGTTGCCAATTAATGGCGCACAAGTTGTCCTCAAGAAGAATGGCAACGAGGTTGCAAGCTATACTGTTGACAATGAGTGGAACGGCTTCTTCGCATTCTTCGACCTCGAGCCAGGCGACTACACCGTGGAGGCTACCGCCGAGGGCTACAAGTTGCTCGATGAGCCCATCGCAGCCACCGTTACCGCCAACAACACATGCTACTCTTTCATCAAACTCGAGGCCGAGGGCTATGTTCCCGAGGAGGAAGTTTATGAGAATTATCCCGACCCAGTTCAACCCGCCTACCTGAAGTTACCTGGCGAGTTTGTATTTGCTCAGGACGAGGGCACCACCTACGACGGCATCGTGGGCAATGTGGCTCAGGCATTGCAATATGGCGATTCTACTATCGTCCTCTCGCACGAGGGCAAACTTGCTCACCTCTACCTCGTTGACAACAACACCAAGCAGGTGGTTAAGGAGCTCAGCACCGATGGCATCTTCAACTTGGACGAGCCTATCTTCTACAACCAGATTGGTTCTATCGCTCTGAGTGCCGACCGCAAGCTGGTGGGTGTTAGCGCCGTGCGTACATGCTACAACAACGACTATGCCGATGGCTACCCACGCGGAACTATGTACGCTTACTACTGGGATGACTTTGACTCAGCACCTACCGAGTGGTTCTCAACTCAGTACTCTTCTAACTGGTACAGGGCAGACCTCGGACTGGGCCTCGCAGTGAGCGGTCCTATCAAAGAAGCTGTAGTTTGCGTTCCTGCTCCAACCACTGGCACTACCCGTGGCGTGCGTCCCGCATTCTTTGTTATTTCCGAAGGCAATGTAGTGAGCACCAGCCGTGCCAACGCCAATAATACTATCACTCTAGTCGAACTTGGTGACCCATTGGCTACTGAGGGCAACTTTGGCGACTATAACGTTGATAACTATGGTACCATCAAGGTGGCTGTATCGCCATTCGACGACCACTCATTCATCATTGGTGGCTCGAAGTGTGGTAAACTCTACGAGTTCCCTGTTACTACCGACGGTGGCGTTCCTGAGTGTAACGTATTCACTGCCGACGAGGAGCTGCTTGGCAACGGTATGCAAATCTTCAAGTATGCAGGTCACAAGCTCTTGGTTGCTCCTTACGGAACCAAGAACGATGTGAAGGGCATCAAGATTTATGACATCAACAATGGCCTGGCAAATGCTAAATACGTAAATACCGTTAACACTAATCTCAACACAGCTAAGGCTATCACCGCCAACACAGCCGATTTCGCTTGGGCTGGCGCTAAGGTCATCGGTGAAGACATCCACGCTTATCTCGCAGGAAGCGATGCTAATGTAGTGAAGTTTACTACCGACGGCGCTGAGCAACCAGTAGTTAAGGGTATCTATGCTTACGACTTGAACTACAACCTTGAAGGCGACAGCTACACCTTCACTTTCAAGGCTAATGACAATGCCAATGAGGCTTACATCACATTCCGTGACATCAACACCAACGAGGTTCTTGCTACATTCCCACTTTCTAACATTGTGGCTGGTGCCAACGAAATCACTATTCCTGTAGCCGATCTTCCATCTGTTCCCGAAGGTCAGCAGGGTTGCGTCAAGATGCATTGGGAGATCACTCTCGTTGGTGACCCAATTGCACGCATTGATAAGCTCAATAATCCAGCCGACTTCAGCTTCAACCGCATTGGTAATGTTGTTGACAACAGTCCTGAAAGTCCATACTTCGGACGCTTCTATCTCGTGAACCGCATCGGTTCTAGCAACACCAGCAATGCAATCTATGCCTATACACCAGAATGGGAGCAGATTGGTGGTCCAATCAGCGGTGAGTACACCCTTGGCAATCCATTCCGCTTGGCTACCGATCAGAACGGTATTGTTTACCTTGCTAACTGGGCCGACGGTGCTCGCTCGGGTGTCTTCAAACTCAATCCCGAGACTTTGAGTGGCGACCTTGAGCCATTCTTCATTGGATCACACGCTAGCGATGGCACTATCACCAATGACGCTGGTGAGATGATGTGTACTTCCACTCCTTCGGTATTCGTTACAGGCACAGGTGCCAACACTCACATGTATTGCCACCTAGAGGATGCCAACAACGACATCTCTCAATACAACATTGGCAACGAGGATGGCACAATCATGGAGAACTGGACTGCAGCACCAACTCGCCTGTGGGGTATTGGAGCTAAGCTCATCAGTACTCATGCAGCAGTGGTTGGCGAGACTGAGGAAGGTGGTATTTGGGTAGTTCAGAACCGCAGCGCTGGCAACAACAACTCAGGTGTACCTTCTATCATCTATGTAAACCCAGAGGGACAAATTGTTTACAATAGTGGTGACTCCGACAACCCAATCCACGAGCACCTCACTGGTACTCAATACTGCGCAGGTGCTATCAGCGCCGACGGTACCGAGCTTGTTGTTAACCAACCCGACGGAACTCTCAAGTTCTTTGAGATTCAATATGGCAGCGATGGTGTTCCTGCTCTGAACTGGAAGTATGACTACAAGCATGGCGTAGGCAACTTGATTACCCAAATCAACTATGACTACGCTGGCAACTTATTCGTTTCGGGTGAGAAGTTGGCTATCCTGTCACTGCCTAACGAGAACAACACTCACACCACTCCAGCCAAGAGCGAATATATCGTGATGACTGGTGAGGAGCCGCAATTTGTTGCTGGCGACGTGAACGGCGACGGCGAGGTTAACACAACTGATGTGACTATACTCTACAACTATCTCCTCAATGGTGAAACCGAGGGCATGGTCAACGGTGACCAGACTGGCGACGGTGAAATCACCTCGGTAGATATTACAGCTGTTTACAACGTAATCCTCGGCAGCAAGAAAAGAAAATAACTTTTAAAAACTGCTGACTCAAAAAAAGATGCTGGGCATTGTCGCTCAGCATCTTTTTTTAATAGCAGAAATCTTAATAGTGTTAATACTCTATTCCAAGCAGTTTATGGGCACGACCGAAAAGCAGCTTTTGAATCTTACCTAAACCCTGGCCTTCAGGGCCTGCATTACGGCCACGACTCGTGACCGAACGGCCATCGGCAAGCTTTGCGCTGAACCACCATGCATAGCCGTCAAGTGGCTGCATCTCGGGCGGCACATCATAACTAACGCCATAGTCAAGCATCTTTTCCTCCTCTATTATTGCCAAAGCTTCCTTGAGAAGCTGCTCGCCATCGGCGATGACAAACTCTTTCTCTTCGGTGACAGTGCCCTTCGAAACAAGAACCACCTTACCGTCCTTGCGTTCTACACGAACCTTCGACACGGGATACATCCTCATACCTCCATACTCATACTCTACCATGTCGAGGAGACATTGTTCGGTTTTAGTACTTTTTTTCTGTTTCACTTGTTTCTCTTTTTTTATTGTGTGACGGCGTTTTTTCACTTTTGCATCAACAGTGAACGTACTACCAATCAAGGCAATCGCAACCACTAACATAGTAAATCTAAAAATCTTCATAATTAATCAGGTTTTAAGGAAATAAACAATTACAGTTGCAAATATAACACCTTTTCTTTAAAAAACAAAAACACTTTTAAGGACATCTTTTTGCGGAAACCGATTTTTATTTTTCAACGATGAGAGGAAACATTCCGCCTATCTTTACGTTTATATTGTATAATTGGTAATATTCTTATAACATGAAACACTTACTGCCAATAGTATGGTGCTTGATTTTAACTATAATAGCACCTGTTATTAATGCGACAACTATGCTGAGTAATGATAACTATAAAATCATGGTCATCAGTGACCCGCACTTGCTGGCGCCGTCGCTATATGATGATGGCAATGCTGCACACCAGCTCGAGAAGAGCGACATGAAGATGGTTATCCAGAGCGATTACATCATGCATTCGCTGGTTGACGAAATCATCAAGGCTAAACCGCAACTGATGCTCATCAGCGGTGACCTCACCTTCAACGGAGAGCGGGCAAGTCATGAGCGCCTTGCAGAACACCTACAAAGACTTCAGGAGGCGGGAGTACGCACCCTCGTCATCCCTGGCAACCACGATGTGATGTGCCCCTACAGCAAGCAATACAAAGGCGATGAGCCAGCTGTTGTGCCTAACGTCACCAGCGAGGAATTTGCCGCATTATATCATGACTTTGGTTACAGCAGCGACTCTCAACGTGACCCCAACTCGTTGAGTTACACCTGCGAGCCCATACCTGGCATCTTGATTCTAGGAATTGACAGCAACATATATGCAACTAGTCGCGACAACGAGGTGAAATATCACACCGACGGTGCTGTGAAGCAAGAGACACTGGAATGGATAAGGCACCAACTTTCTCAGGCACAAAAAAGTGGAAAACGCGTGATTGCCATGATGCATCATCACCTTGTGGAACACATCGACGGGGAGGCGAAACTGCTGCCAAACTATATCGCCGCCAACCATAACGAGGTTGCGCAAGTGCTGCGCGAAGGTGGAGTGAAGGTTGTTTTCACTGGGCATCTGCATATCACCGATGCAGCCACCATCGACGGCATCACCAACGTTTCCACCGGTTCAGCGTCGACCTACCCAATCGCCATGCGCACAGTCACTATCGACTCACAGCTCACCACCATGAGTATAGAGACACGCATCTTTGACAGCATTGACCTTGTTGAATTGGGAAGCGCCAAAATAAAAAATAGCGCACCCGCTCTGGCAAGCATAATCTCGCGACGCATGTGGCCTCGCATGGAGAGCACCCTAAAGCAATATGAACCTCTGCTTGCTGAGCAAGGCATCGACACCTCACGACTGCCTCGAAACGCCAACGATATCACAGCACTCATAACCAAGCATCTGCGCGAGCCACTCACCCAGAGCCTTATGGCAGTTAGCCGAGGCGGCGAAGACCCTGCCCAGGCGCAAGTCATTGTCGAGGCAATAAAGCAAGGCATTAAAGATATGATGACAGAGATCTTTGGTGACGGCGGCGAGAGCGTTGCCACTTTTCTGCTCGCCAACCTCATGCCCCGCGTTGAGCCCACCCTGCGCAGTGCCCTCGAGGACATCAACCAAGTGGGCACCAGCACCCAAAGCACCACCCATGACCACAAGCTCACGATAAAGCTATAACTCATAGAGAGAAAAAGAATCGCAATCGGTGGGCTGATCATGAGGTACCGCCTCATGAAAGAGAGATAATTGCCAAACGGCAAAACCGCACTGTGGTTCTAAAAACCTAAAGAGCTGCGCCTTGGTGATGGGCGCAGCTCTTTGTGTTTATTCTTGAGTTAATATCTCACGCTTTGTGGTGAGTTGAAAAGAAAGTGTAAGAATCAATATTTAGATAGTGAATTATTTGTCTTTCTTTGTTTTCTCGAGTTGTCGTTTCAGAGCATCTACAGCGAGATCTACTGCCTCCTCAAAGGTGTCGGCTACCTTGTTGGCAAAGAGGTCTTCATTGCGAGGAATGAATAGCTTGATGCTGGCCTCCTTGTTCATCGCTGTCTCGGGTTTAACTACTTTCAACGTCACCTCAGCATCGGTGATCTCCTCATGATGCTTAACTAGTTTCTCAACTTTTTTGTTGATAAACTGCTCTAATTTCTCGGTTGCATCAAAATGAATGGCTTTTACTTTAATTTCCATATTAGCCTCCTTTTTTAAGTGCCCTAGGATGGGCGAGTTTATAATTTTTTTTCAATTCACTAAAAGTCACATGTGTGTAGATTTGTGTTGTGGCTAGCGACTCGTGTCCCAACAGTTCCTTGACGCTATTGAGCGAGGCACCGTTGTTGAGCATCGCCGTGGCAAAGGTGTGTCGCAGCACGTGTGGGCTGCGCTTGCTAGTAACTCCCGCCTCGCCGAGCTGCTGTTTCACTACTCGGTAAACGAGCATGGGGTAGAGTGCCTCGCCATTGCTCCTCACAAAAAAGCGGTCGCCACAAGCTGTGATTTTGTTACGGAATGCCCTGTAGCTGTCAATAGTCTGTGCAAGTTCTGTGCCAAAGGGTATGATGCGGTCTTTGTCGCGCTTACCATGCACTTTAAGCTCGCCCTTGGCAGTGTCAACATTGTGGTCAAGCAATCCTATAAGCTCGTCGCGTCGCATCCCTGTCTCATACAACATCATCACAATGAGGCGGTTCCGCACTTCGTCGAAGTCATCCTCATCAATCTCGCTGTCGATGACAGTGTCAACACTGCTCTCTCTCACCATTTGTGGCAGTCGCTTGGGAATATGTGCCATTTCTACCTCGGCAGCGGGGTTTTGTGACACTTCGCCATTAATCATGAGCCACTTGTAGAGAGCCCTCACAGCCTGAAGCTTGCGGCGCAGGGTGCGGGCGCCATCACCCTCATTGCTCAGGTGAAGCATCCACGCACGGATGTCGCTAGTGGTGACACTCGTCACATCAAGCTCGGTGTCTCCCTGCGTGAGGAACGTCTCCCACTGGCGCAGGTCTTTGCCATAGGCCACCTGTGTGTGCCGCGAGAGATTGAGCTCTAGCTTGATGTATTGCAGGTATTTATCAATGATGTCGTTCATGATGTGACGGGTCAAAACTTCAGTTCTCTGGTTTAGTTTTACTAACAACGCCTCTAAATTAGACAAAAATCGCAATAAAAACAAATTTATTGCGATTTTTTTCTTATTTTCCGTAACTTTTTACCTATGGGCAAGTGGTAAGAGGATTGCTGCAAATCCTGTCGCAGTGAATCCAACCTGTGTATTTCCCGTCGGTGCTGACCACCTTAACCCAATTGCCCTTTACAGCGATGGGATGGAAACCATCTACCCCCGAGCATTTTATGGCTTTAGCCTTTGCCGAGGGCGCCGCACGCAGTGCACCATCCGGGTCACCAGCAATGGTAAATTGCAGCAAAGAGCGGTGAATCCAATACCCCGTTTTAGAGCCCTTGAGCTCTATTTCTTTCTCCTCGTCACCATATTGCTCCACTACATTATCGATTTTCCACCACTCACCTTTTGGCGAGAGTAGAGTAACGACTAACGCCTGATCGGTAGGCAAAGTAGTCACTACTTTTCCACGTGGCGCATTGCGGATGTTGGTTACTGGACCATCGTTATCAATTATATAGGCATTGATAAAACCTTGAGCATTAATTGACAGAGGCAACAACACTGCAGCAAATAACAATAAAATGTGCTTTCTCATAACTATTAAGTTTAATTATTTTGGGAATTATCTCATGCTAATTCTGACAATGCATTAAAAATCGTCGGGAAATTTTCGGGCTGTCTCTTGGAGCATCTGCGACACATCGAAGTAGAAGTCGCGAGTTTTCTTAGGATCCTTGTCGCTCACAGCTTTAATGCAATCAATGCCTCCCTCGAGTTCTTGATGATCTTTAGCTACATATCCCAGAAAGTTGATGATTGTGTATTCATGCTCTGGGAAGATTACCACCCAAGGCTCATCTTCAGTGCCGCGACCGCTCGACATGATGGCGGCAATGAGTTTGTCGAGACGGTACTGACGTACTGCAGCTCTCGCATATTTCTTCTTCTCCTTCAAGGCATAAATATAGTAGTTGAGCTGGTCGATGTCAAAAAGGTTATCATCGAGCGCCATCTCGGCATAGCGTGCTATCTTGTCGCATTCCTCACGTGTGAGCGGAGGATTTTTGTAGTAGAGTTCCTCCACCTCGTCTTTTCCCTCAAAATCGTTGTGCCTAAAAGGGTTATAATCTTCCTGGAAGATAAAGCCGTAATAAAGTTCCCTATAAGCCTCAAAGTTCATGATGGTGTCGTTGCTCTTGAACGACTTAACCAACTTGGGATAGTAATAACGTGAATTGGGGTCGAGGGTCTCTTGCTTGATTCTGTTAAAATCAAGTTCCTTCACCTGAAATTTGTATTGTGCATTCATAGCAAGAGCTGTGAGCACTAGCAACACTACTGAAAAGAATATTCTGTTTTTGTTCATAACTACTTATAAATAAATTGGTCTAACATCGGCGATGTCATAGACAAAGCCTTCAATTCCCACACCAATCATTGCCACAGCAACAATTGCGGGCAGTCCTCGGGCACAAAGGTACTGAATAAAATTGGATTTTGAAAGCATAAGCCATTTGCCATGAGGCGTGCGGCTGAACGCCACTTGCCCCATCACAGCACCGAGCGCAGTACCCAAAAGCATGAAACGAGCATCAATAAGCATTCCCAGCAAGCATCCCATCATGGCACCGAGTCCTAGGTATAGGTTTCCCGTGTTGCGACCATCAGGTTCACCTTTTGGAGACATATATTTTAGCCCCACCACCATTAATGTGGCGACACCGTAAAATATGAAAGTCCACTTGGGAAACATAGTGTATTTGCTCAGGTGCAGCAGCCACAATCCGGCGTAGGCAGGTATCGCAGCAATTGTCCAAGGCTTAATCACAAGCACAAGTGCAGCAAGTAGGAAGATGGCTCCCAAAATGAGCAGTATCGTGTAAAATGTCATAGCAAATTATCAAGTTATTTTTGTTCTATCGCCGCATTAACTTTCAGCCTCGGTTTGAGGAGCCTCAGTTTGTGAGGCCTCGGTTTGTGAGGCCTCGGCATCGAGCGCCATGGCGGGTTTCACATCCTCGGGATAAGAGACGCGTGTGTGGTAGAAAGTTAGCAGGCGTTTAATCAGGCACTTTTTCACCTCGCTAATATCCTTGAAGCTTATGGGTGCATCTTTAAACATGCCATCGGCCAACTGACTCTCAATAATTTTCTCGACCATCTCGGTAATGTTTTGCTCGTCGGGTCGGCTCAGACTCTTGGTTGCCGCTTCGCAGGCATCGGCCATCATCAGTATTGCCGCCTCTCGGGTGCTGGGGTTGGGACCAGGATAGGTATAAGGCTCGGCTGGCACATTGCCTGTGGCGCTTTGTCTCAACGCCTTGCCATAGAAATAGCGGGTTTTGCTTGTGCCATGATGCTGAGCAATAAGGTCTTTTATCACCTGTGGCAACTTGGCCTTCTCGGCACGCTTCAGACCGTCGGTCACGTGCGAGATGACTATCGCCGCGCTCTGTTCGGGCTTGAGCACATCGTGAGGATTCACGCCACCCTGATTCTCGGTGAAGAAGGCAGGGTTATCGATTTTACCTATGTCGTGATATAGAGCGCCAGCGCGCACCAGCTGCACGTTAGCACCTATCTGACGTGCTGCCTCTCCTGCCAAGGTTGCCACCTGCAGCGAGTGCTGGAAGGTACCTGGACAGTTCTCCGAGAGTTCTCGCAGCACATCGTTGTTGATGTCGCTCAGCTCCACGAGAGTCACCTGTGAGGTGAAACCAAATATCTTCTCCACGATGAAGATGACAAAATAGGCAAACGACAACACGATGCAGTTGACTGCAAAATAGAGAATGACATGCCAGTCAATCGTGTCGATAGAGCCATAACGCACAACACATTGAGTAACATAGGTGATAGTGTAGCAGAAGAATATGAATATGGCACACACCACCAGTTGCGAGCGCTGCATCAGTCCCTTAATGGAGACGATGGCTATAATGCCGGCAAGGAACTGCATGATCACAAAGTCGATGGAATCGGGGGCGACAAACGAGCTCAAGAGCACCACTACCATGTGGGTGACATAACCCAGTGAAGTACTGAAGAATATCGTCACTACTATCGGCACCAGAGCAAAGGGCACTATATATAAGAAACCCGGTCTGAGCAGCGAAATGAGATAGACGATAAGCACAAAGATAAAGATGAAAGAGAACAAGAACACCATGCTCCGCAAGCTGCTGAAGACTTTGGGGTCTAGGAAGCGGATATAGAGGTAGTAAGACAACAATATGAGAAACAGCAGCACTATGTTGCCATAGCGAGAGAGACTCTTAACTGCGTTTTCGACTTTATTCTCTTCAAGGACGCGCTCATAGGTCTTCAGTATAGTATATTTCTCGTGAGTGACCATTTCACCATAATCGATGATGCGATCACCTTTAGATATTGACCCATGTGGCGCCAATGCCAACTTGAGCTCCTCTTTGAGCTGAGCCTCGCTCTTAGAGGCATCATATTCCAACGTGGGTTTAATGTTGTTGTAAAGGATATCCAGCACTTGCCTCTCATTGGCAATGTGCCGCGACGAGAGAGAGTCTTTAATCTCTTTATAGGCAGCCTCGTGTGAGTGCAACTGTGCCGCGTCAACAGTCTTTATATTAATATCGTTGTTGGAGTAAATTCTGATTTGTGAAATCTCCCCATTAGAAATCTTATTCTGAGTGTTAATGTCGATGATACCATTGCTAAAAAGGGTATCGACTTCGCTCAAAATCATATTTCTGACAACAGGTTTCAGAGTAGTGATGGCGGCAAGCGATGATTTAATATTATGAAGGGCAGTCTCTTTCACATTATTATTCTCGGTGAAGAATGGCGTGAACGAGGCATTGATACTGTCTTTAATGTGCTCGGTGCTAACCGAGTCATATTCTATAGGAAAGTCAAACGGTGCTATGAGCTTAGGATAATTCCAGGGACGATCCTCAATATAGACAAGCTTATCACTAGTGCCGCCCACTAATAAAAGCGTCAATACACCCACCGTGAACACGATGAGCAACATGATTATCACCTTTGTCTTTAACGATTGCTTCATTTTGTTCTTTTATAAACGTGAATTAGAAGATTATGTTGCATCAACGGGAATATACTCGAGTTGTCAACTCTGCCTTGTCGCCAAGGTTACCCCCTTCACCCTTCCAAGCCGCTTACACATCTTGGTGACTGCATCCACATCCTCGACCAGAACATCCATCTCGCACATAAACACACCAGAATTGGATGTAATGTTCAAGCGACGTATGTTAATCGACAAGTTAGTGGAGATAAGGTAGATAATCTCTTGCAGGATTCCCATGCGGTCGATGCCCTCCACCCTGATAGAGGCAAAGAACGTCTCGTTACCGAGTTCCCACTTCGTTTCTATGATGCGACCTCCATAGCCACTCTTGAGACGCATGGCAGTGGGGCAGTCAATCTTGTGAACCACAACCTCATTCTTGCGTGAGACAAATCCCACCACGTCATCACCAGGCAAAGGATGGCAGCACTTCGAGAGCCGATAATTGCTCTTGCCGTCAACAGTCTTGAGCACATACACCTTCTTGCGGTCGATTTCACCAGATGCAGCATCGTCGCTTGATGGTTCGGCGTCCTTTTCTGTCTTTCCGCCAAAAGAGTTGCGCCACAGCTTGCTGAGCAGGTTTTGCGATGACGGCTTCAATGCTTTGAGCAGCACTGGCGACAGCTCGATATCGCCATTACCAATTTTGTAGTACAAGTCCTCCTTGTTCTGAACACCCAATCGACTGATAATGCGAGTGAGGTTCTCGTTATTGATCTCGGCAGCATTGTGTGCCATGAACTTCTTGAACTTATCCTCTCCACGGTCCATCACTTCACGGCGCATGTGCCTGAATGCCATGTTTAGACGAGACTTGCCCTTGGCGCTAACCACAAATTTTGTCCACTCGGGCTCAGGTTTTCGCGACTGAGATGTCAATATCTCCACCTGGTCACCGCTTGAGAGTTTGTGGGAGATAGGCACTAGTCGGTGATTCACTTTACCAGCGATGCAGTGATAACCTATCTCAGAGTGCAGTGTGAATGCCAGATCAAGCACCGTTGCTCCCTTTGGCAGTGATATGTTGTCGCCCTTTGGAGTGAACACCGTTATTTCGCGGGCGTAAAGGTTCAGCTTTATCGAGTCGAGGAAGTCAAGGGCGTTAGGTTCAGGATTCTTGAGAATTTCATCTATTTCTCTAATCAACTTCTCAAGCTGAATGTCCTCTTCTAGCTCACCACCGCCTTCTTTATAGATCCAATGGGCCGTCATGCCACGCTCGTCGATGATGTCCATCTTTTGACTGCGTATCTGCACCTCTATCCATTCACCATCGGGCCCCATCACCGTTAGATGAAGAGCGCGGTAGCCGTTGGGCTTTGAGCGGGTGAGCCAGTCGCGGATGCGGCCTGGGTGTATCTTGTTGTAAATCTTGGTTATCTCGTTGTAGATGGCCCAGCAGGTTACGTTCTCGTCCTTGTCGTCGGGACACTTAAAGACGATGCGAGCAGCATAGATGTCATAAATCTCATCGATGGGAATGCGCTTGGCTTGCATCTTCTTCCATATCGAGTAGCATGATTTAACTCTAGCTTTGAATTCATAGTCCAGTCCCACGGCATCGAGGCGCGCACGTATAGGTGCCGAAAAACGCTCAAACAAGTCGTTGCGCTTGCTTTCGCTAGCTTCTATAGCATCGGTAATCGACTTGTAGATGTCGGGGTGCTCATATTTGAAACTCAAGTCCTCAAGTTCCGATTTTATGGCAAAGAGTCCCAGGCGGTGAGCCAGCGGAGCATAAATGTAGAGCGTCTCACCGGCAATCTTGTATTGCTTGGCAGGAGGCATCGATGCCAAAGTGCGCATGTTGTGCAGGCGATCGGCAATCTTGATGAGAATCACCCTCACATCATCGCTCATGGTGAGCAGCAGTTTCTTGAAGTTCTCGGCCTGTACCGACGCCTTGTCGCCAAATATGCCTCCCGAAATCTTGGTAAGGCCGTCAACGATATTGGCAATCTTGTCGCCCACGTTCTCGCCAGTCTCGGCAATTACTTCATCACCAAAAATAGCTTTTATATCTTCTACGGTATATTCAGTGTCCTCTACCACATCGTGAAGCAATGCGGCGCATATCGACGTGGAGCCCATTCCTATCTCCTGACTCACGATGGTGGCCACAGCAATGGGATGAAGGATATAAGGCTCGCCCGAGCGACGGCGTATGCCGGCATGAGCGCGGCGAGCGAAGCGGAAAGCCTTCTCAATCTTCTCCACTTTCTTGCGGTGACTGCTTGCTAAATAGCCATTTAGCAGCTCTTGATAAGCATCGTCTATTAATTTGTTTTCTTCCTCCTGCGTCATCTCATTTGGGTATAAAAAATTATTACTGCTCTTCCAATCTACAAACTTAGCAATAAAAAGTGAAACAACCGATATTTTTTAGTGAGATTTTTGGTTTTTTACATTTTGAGGGCATGATTACAGGAATTTGTGTTCTGGCACTCGCACCATCAAAATATTATTTGCTCCGTTTGCTGGTTTATTTTTGCCATTTAAATAACTATTTTTAAACAATTTTTATCTAAAAAATAACCGTTATACCGTTAATTGTCTATACCTTTGCAGTTTGAATTTAAATTAATAATAATTTATTATATAAATGGACAAATTAAGCTATGCGCTGGGCTTGAGTATGGCCCAGAATTTCAAGGGCTCGGGAATCCAGAGCATCAATGCCGATGACTTTGCCGAAGCCCTGCGTGACGTCTATGAAGACAAAGAGAAAAAAATGAGCTACGACGAGGCCAAAAAGGTTGTGCAAGAGTTCTTTACCGAGCTAGAGGCCAACGCCGGTGCCATGAACGAGGAACTCGGCAAGAAATTCCTCGAGCAGAACGCCCAGCAAGAGGGCGTGAAGGTGACCGAGAGCGGACTCCAATATCTCGTACTCAAAGAGGGCAACGGAGCCAAGCCTGGGCCTAACGACGTTGTGACTGTGCATTACACAGGCCGACTAATTGACGGCACAGTATTTGACAGCTCGGTAGAGCGCGGCGAACCTGCCACATTCGCTGTGGGACAAGTAATTCCCGGTTGGGTCGAAGGACTGCAACTGATGAGCGAGGGTGCTGCTTGGCGACTCTTCATCCCATCCAATCTTGCCTATGGTCCTCACGGAACAGGTCCTATCCAACCTAACTCAACTCTAATCTTCGACGTTCAGTTGATAAAAGTAGAAAGCAAGAAATAAATTTAACAACAATTTAATACACAAGATTTTATTATGAAAAAGTTTTTATTTTTGGCAGTGGCTGTATTGCTAGTTGGCACTACTGTAACAAGCTGCAAAGGCAAATCAGAATCGGACAAATTAAATGACTCTATTGCTGAGGCATTAGGCAATTTCATGGGAACAAACTTGAAGGCTTCTTTCCAATTTATGCCCGAAAGGTTCCAAAACACCGACAAAGACCAATTGTTGAGAGGTTTAACAACCATCGTTAATATGGACACCACAAAAGCTGACCAAAGCTACATTCAAGGTTTGCAGATGGGTATGCAAGTTTATCAACAACTTGGTCAACTCCAGGTTCAAGGCGTAAATATCGACCGCAAAGTATTCTTGAACGAGCTCAAGAAAGTCATCGACAGCAAAGACACTCTTGACATGGCCAAGATGGACAAATACATGCAAGAGGCACAAACCAAGCTGATGGGCATGGTAGAAAAAGCCGTAAAAGCCAAAGGCACTGAGAACGGAGAAGCAGGCAAAAAATACATCGAGGAGCAGATGAAGAATGACAAAGCCTTCAAAAAAACCAAATCGGGTATCGCCTACAAGGTTGTGAAGGAAGGCAATGGCACCAACTTCGCCGATGATGACATCGTTAACGTTGCCTACGAAGGCAAACACATTGACGGTAGAGTGTTTGACACTTCTAACGGCAAGGAAGTGCCTTTCTCTATGAAGGGTGTTGTTCCTGGATTCAGCGAGGTTCTCAAACTCATGAAACCAGGTTCTAAGGTTATCGCCATCATTCCTGGCAACATGGCATATAAAGACCAAGGTGATGGTCAAAAGATTGGTCCTAACGAGACTCTCGTGTTTGAGATTACTGCCGGACAAGCTAAAAAGGCTCCAGCACCCACTACTCCCGCTCCAATGCCTGGCCGTCCAGTACCAGCTCAAGCTCAACCAGCTCAAGCTCAACCAGCACCAGCTCAAGGTAAATAATCTCTTGGAATATAAATAATGAAAAAATTTTTTCATTTACTAATCATTACCCTTGCGCTCGCTGCCGCAACTAGCTGCAACAGCAAGGGTAATGGTGGTTCCGAAGAAACAGCAGCAATCTCATCGATTGCCGACATCAACAAGCAGGAAGGTGAGAAATACATCGCTGAGCAGATGAAGAATGACACGGCATTCACCATTACCAAGTCAGGTCTCTGCTACAAAATCCTCAACGAGGGTGAGGGCGAGAACTTCAAACCCACCGACACCGTCGATGTTATCTACGTGGGCAAGCACATAGATGGCACCGAGTTCGACAGCTCTAATGGCAATACCGTACCTTTCCCACTACAGAATGTGGTACCAGGATTCAGAGAGGTAATCACTCTCATGAAGCCTGGCTCAAAGGCCATTGCCATTATTCCAGCCCATTTAGGCTATGGAGTGCAAGGACAAGGTACCATAGGCCCTAACGAGACACTGGTTTTTGAACTCACCACTGTGGAACTTCACAAGTAATTCGTTAATTATAAACACTCTGAGACATGAAAAAGATATTTTTATTTGTTGCTATCGCCGCATTAGTGAGCAGCTTTGCAATGGCGCAAGAGCCTGACTTGGCACTGATAGCAAAAATGAGAGAAATCAAGGCCGACTCGTTGAGCCTTATGCTCGGTAAGGTGTATGGTACTCAAGCTGCCATGAGCCACCCTACTGCCGAGGCGAGACAAACCTACCTCAAAACCTTTAACGAGGCTTTAAACCTTGATCAGCAAGACGAGAATTATAACGAGGGAGTGAAACTTGCAGAGCAGTACTACCGCAATGCCGAGAGCGTTAATCGACAGCTCGGCATTACCATGAATCGCAATGCCTTTGTACAAAGTTTCCTCTCACACTTCAACGACACCACTGCTGTCTTAAACATGAACGATGTGATGCGCAATATCAACATGGGTGCTAAACGACTCATGGAAGAGATTGGCGAACTCAAGAAAGACAGCGTGGCAGCCCTCGCACAGACAAGCCTCATCAACCTTAAGGTTGACTCTCTGAGCATGAACATGGGAGAATTCTTTGGAACCCAGGCCCAGAACATGAACATGAGGAAAAAACTCAGCAATGAGCAGAAGGATCGATTCCTCGACGGCTTCAATAGCACTATCAACATTGATGAAAGCAACAAGCCACTCATTGATGGCAAGCTGCTCGCCAACGAATTCAGCAACCTTGAGAACAACATCAAGAAGCAGATGAACATAAAGCTCAACAAAGAAACTTTTGTCACCGCTTTTGCTGCTGTGCTCAACGACCCAAAGGTGCCTACAAAGGATGACTTTAAAGCCATCGACACCCAAGCCCAGAACTACGTGAAAGAGGCTCAGACCTACATCAAGGAGAACAGCCCCGAAGCCCTCACACAAAAGGGACTAGGCAAGAAATACATCGAGAACCAGATGGAGAAAGACTCCAAGTTCATCCAAACTCCATCGGGACTGGTATATAAGATACTCAATCCTGGAAACGGAAAGAAGTTCAACGAGACCGATAAGATTAAGGTAATGTATAAGGGCACTCACGTTGACGGAAGCACCTTCGACGAGAGCAAGGAACCTGTGGCATTCTCTCCCAATCAGGTAGTGCCTGGTTTCAAAGAGGCGCTTCTCATGATGAGCCCTGGAGCTAAGATGATCGCAATACTGCCCTACAACCTAGCTTACGGCGACCGCGGAGCAGGTGGCAGCATCAAGCCTTTCGAGACTCTGGTATTTGAAATCGAGACCTTAGGCATCGATGACAGCGAGCCCGCAGCTAAGCCAGCCAACCAGACAGCCACTAAGCCTGCAGCTAAGACTTCGACTCCTGCCGCTAAGGAAGAGAAGGCCACCACTAGCAACCAGAAAGCAACCAAGAAAGCCACTGGCAAAAAGACTACTGGTAAAAAAGCCTCTAAAAAACGCAAATAACATAATTCTCTGAATTATTCCATAATCAAGGACCCGGCACATCTTTGTTGTGCCGGGTCCTAATATTTTCTTTTTGCGTTATTACTGGCATTCTGCTTAACAGCAGTTGTCCAAGATAAAACTATGTCCAACGCAAATATTTCTTGTCATCATTACCTTTGTCAATAATATAAAAAAAATCCTCGGCATCACGCCGGGGATTGCTTAACTAATTAACCTTCTAATACCATTAACATAAACCTTAAAACAAAAATGAAAAAGAAAATTTCGTCTCACGACGATTGATTTTTTATAACCTTAAAAACTAATACCATGAAAACTGATGCAAATTTACAGCCTTTCTACATACCCCGCCAAATTTTTGAGCAGAAATCTGTATTTTTTGCCCGAAATTTAACTAAATTTTATGTTTCTAAATGTATTTTCAGAAATTCGAGTGCTTGATTATAACAAATATGCTCATTTATTTTTATAATATATTGAAAATTATTCTTGATTATAATGAAAAGTTATTAGGTCAATAACTTTTCTTGCGGCATCTTGAATACTTTCACATTCATAGAGAATTGCCGACTTGTTGGTCTGCTTGCAAAAAATCAATGGATACCAGCAAGGAGTGTGGAGAGTGCTCTCTGTCTCCTCATCATCGTTATGTCTCACATAAAACAGATGAAGGGTTTTCTGCAGCGAGTTGGCATACATGATTTCGGCAATGGTACCAGGACAAGCGGCATCGTCAAGCACAAAGACAGCATCGCTACATTGCTCTATCATCTGTTTTTCACACATTATAATATCTTCGGCCTTCAGGCTTTCGGCCTCGAAATAGAATGGTCCTATATAATACACGTTATCGTTTATACTAACACCACTCATGTCTTTAGGCTTCAACAATGCTTGCACGCTACCGAGAATCTGTGCTCTATAATCCTCGGCGGCAGCAATCTCATAGTCTTCGTCACGATGATCAAAACCAAAAGCTCCTCCAAAAAACAGTTTATATTGCGTTTCCATAATCTATATGTTTTTAAGTGTTATTGTGCTTGAAGTTTTCTATAAGATGATTTTGTGCAAAGATACAATATTTTTTCTATAATAAAAATGGACGAGCCAAGAAAAATGGCTCGTCCTAAAAACAATTCCTCTAAAAGAGTGGCAAGGATTACTCGTCAATACCTGCCTCTTTCATGTTGGTGAACACGTTCTGCACGTCGTCATCCTCCTCAAGCACCTCAAGAAGCTTCTCCATGTCGGCAGTCTGTTCCTCGTTGAGGTCTTTGTAGTCGGCAGGCTCATAAACGAACTCCGAACTCTTAATCTCGAAACCGTTCTCCTCGAGATATTTCTGGATGTCGCCGTTCGATTCAAAAGCTGCGCTGATGATGATTTCTTCCTCGTCCTGCTCTATCTCCTCGGCTCCGAAGTCGATGAGCTCAAGCTCAAGGTCTTCAAGGCTCACGCCCTCTTTAGGCTCTACATGGAAATAGGCCTTGTGGGTGAACATAAACGCCACGCTACCCGAGTTGCCCAGTGTGCCGCCCTTCTTGTTGAAGTAGCTGCGCAGGTTGGCAACAGTGCGTGTGGTGTTGTCGGTAGCGGTCTCCACGAGGATGGCGATGCCGTGAGGTCCGTATCCCTCATAGATCACTTCCTTGTAATCGCTGGCGTCTTTGTCACTTGCCTTCTTAATGGCACGCTCCACTGTGTCCTTAGGCATATTGGCAGCCTTGGCGTTGGCCATGAGGGCACGCAGACGCGAGTTTGCTGTTGGGTCGGGACCACCAGCTTTCACAGCCATAGTGATTTCCTTACCAATCTTAGTGAACGTGCGGGACATGCTGCCCCAGCGTTTCAGTTTTCTTGCTTTGCGATATTCAAAAGCTCTTCCCATAAATATATTTATTTTTAGTTATTAAATTTCTTATTTGTGATGTGCAGGAACCACTGCCAGAAACTTGAGGTCGCAGTCGCCACGGTTAATGAGGCTATGGCTGTGCCCCATGGGGCAGTAATGCGCTTGGCCAGGCAGCAGTTTCTCCTCGCCGGCATCGGTGAGCACAGTGGCCTCGCCCTCGAGGAAATACATTATCTCGCTGTCGGCATCATGGCTGTGATAGCCTATAGAGGCCCCTGGCGCGAGCGTTCCAAGCATGATTTTGTTGTTTTCATCAACAAATCGGCGCGACACATACTCACCCTCGCCACCCTTGAAATTAGCGGCAACGTTTACTTCTAAGTTATTAAAATCCAACTTCATAAATGCTAACATTTAAAACTTAACACTTAAAACTTATCTAAGTTTCGCTCCCACTTGCTTCTCGAGGTTTGCGATGATTTTGTTCATCACAGCGTCGATTTGCTTGTCTTGCAAGGTCTTCACGTCATCTTGCAGGATGATGCTGATGGCGTAAGACTTCTTGCCTGCTTTGAGGTTCTTGCCCTCATAGACATCAAAGAGGTTCACGCCGCGCAGCAGGTGACGCTCGCTCTGCTCAACCACCTTCTTGATGTCGGCGTAGGTGACATCACTGTCAACGAGCAACGCCAAGTCACGGCGCACTGGCAGGGTCTTGGGAAGATCGGCAAACTTAGTCTTGGCCTTAGCCGCCATCTTGCACACTGCGTTCCAGTCAAGCTCAGCGAAATATACCACTTGGGTACAATGGGTCTTCTTGTGCTGCTCGGCAGAGATAATACCAAGTTCGGCAATGAGTTTGCCGCCACGATTCTTGTAAGCCAAACCCAGTGCAAACACGTCATTCTGGAACTCCTCTTGCAAGAGGTCGTGCTCAGCGATACCCAAGCGACGGAATATGTTCTCGACGGTGGCCTTCAAGTCATAGAAATTGAGTTTGCGGGCTTTGTCGTTCCAACTGTCGCCGTGATTCTCACCAGTTAGCCAAATGCCAAGTGCGGTGTGCTCGCTATAAGGAGCGAGAGCCACTTCCTCGGGGCTGGCCTCGGGGCTGAAGTGATAAACATTACCAAACTCATACATCCTGAGGTTGGGGTTCTTGTGGTTAATGTTGCGGGCAGCGCTCTCCAGTCCGCCAAAGAGAAGCGTCTGGCGCATCAAGCACAAGTCGCTGCTCAAGGGGTTCATCACGTGCACGCAGTTGGCCTCGGGATAAGTCTCACAGCCCTCATAGTAGCTTTGTGCTGTAAGCGAGTTGTTCATTATCTCATAGTAGCCTTGTGATGTGAGTTGGTTAGAGATAAGTTCCTGCATATCGTCGCGGAAATCGACCATGCCCTTGATGGAGAGCGAACTCTTCACCTGAGTGTCAATCTCCACATTGTTGTAGCCATACACGCGCAGAATGTCTTCCACCACGTCGCATGGACGCTGCACGTCAACGCGATAGGTGGGCACCACGAGGTTGAGTTTCTCGTCGTCCTCGGCTGTGATTTCCATTTCCAGACTCTTGACGATGTCCTTAACAGTCTCCTTGTCAAGATTCTTGCCAATGAGGTTGTTAACGTAGTCGTAGCGCAACTCCACGGGGAAGCCAGGGAAGTCGTGCTGCTTGATGTCAACTATCTCGCCGCAAATCTCACCACCGGCAATCTCCTTGATGAGCTTGGCAGCAAGTTTGAGGTTATAAATCACGTCATTGGGATCAATGCCGCGCTCGTTGCGGAACGAGGCGTCGGTGTTCAGCGCAAAGCGACGCGCGCTCTTGCGAATCCATGTGGGATGGAAATAGGCAGCTTCAAGGAAGATGTCGGTGGTCTCTTCGGTAACGCCACTGTCAAGACCGCCAAACACGCCACCTATGCACATAGGCTCCTCGGCGTTGCAAATCATCAGGTCGCGGTCGGTGAGCGTGCGCTCCACGCCGTCGAGGGTGACGAATTTGGTGCCTGGCGCGCAGGTCTTAACCACCACCTTGCCGCCCTTAATCTTGTTGAGGTCGAAGCAGTGCAGTGGCTGGTTGGTGCCAAGCAGGATATAGTTGGTGATATCTACAATGCTGTTGATGGGACGCTGGCCAACGGTAGTCAGGTAGTCTTTGAGCCATTTGGGGCTCTCGCCAACTTTCACGTTGCGGATGGTCAAGCCGCAGTAGCGCGGACATGCCTCGCCAGTGACTACCTCAACGGGAATTGCGCCGTCTTGGCGGTCAATCTTGAAGTTGTCAACGCTGGGGCGACGCAGGTTACCGTCCTTGCCGTGGCGCTTGAGCCAAGCGTTGAGGTCGCGGGCCACGCCGTAGTGCGAACCGCCGTCAATGCGGTTAGGAGTGAGGTCAACCTCTATGAGCCAGTCGCTCTCAATGCCATAGTAGGTGGCGGCGGGAGTGCCCACCACTGCATCGTCGGGCAGCACGATGATGCCGGCATGGTCGCTGCCAATGCCTATCTCGTCCTCGGCGCAAATCATGCCGAAGGAGTCGGTGCCGCGAAGCTTAGATTTCTTGATGACAAATTCCTTGTCGCCATCGTAGAGAACAGTTCCCACAGTTGCCACTATCACCTTTTGGCCCGCTGCCACGTTGGGGGCGCCGCACACTATCTGCACTGGTTCCTCACCATTGCCCAAGTCAACGGTGGTAAGATGCAAGTGGTCACTATTGGGGTGAGGCTCGCAAGTGAGAACTTTGCCCACTACGATGCCTTTGAGGCCACCACGAATTGTCTCTACTTCCTCGACTGCACCCACCTCAAGTCCAAGCGATGTCAACGCGTCGCCCACTTCCTGAGCAGTGAGGTCAAAGTCAAGGTATTGTTTCAACCATTTTAATGAAATGTTCATATTTTATATTGTTATATGTTTCGATTTCAGCATTTTAATTGATTGTGACGGAATTAAAAAGGTCCATTTTCCCAATCAACCTGCAAAGGTACAAATTTTTTAAATAATGTATAGCATTTCATCACTAAAGTTTCATTTTTCACTGAAAACAGGAAAAAAACAGAAGTCAGACCCCAGAAAAACACCTTCTGAAATCTAACCTATGATATCTGAATTCTGACCTCTGAAATCTACTTTATCTTGATGCCATATTTCTTGGCGGCTGCATCCAGGTCAAACTTCTGTAGCTTTGCTTCGCCATATTCATCAACGGTGCCTACTTGCCCTGGCTTCAGAGTAAATATCAATGTCTTGCATGTCACTTTAATAGAGCCTTTAAACAGGAACACTCGCGAGGTTTTGTGGTCATCTACAAGCATATAGACGGCACCATTGGGTTGGGCTGTGCAATTCGTCATTTTGAAAAAAGGATTGGGGGTGTTTTCACTCTTCTGATGACGCCCCACAATGCGTCCCTGATAAATGCTCCAATTGTCTACGCCATTTTCGCGATTACGCAAAAGGACTTTGGATCTCCCCATGATTTTCATCACACCCATATCGTCGCAATGGTCAAGCAACAACTCCGTCTCGTCATCACCTGTAATAATCCAGTCTCGGTAATATATAGGACTTAAACCGTCTATTAATTTATGGTTGGTCTTCTTGTCATCGCTGTTGCAAATTGTTACAGCGTCGCCGCCACTTAGCGAGCGCAAGAAGTAGTTGCTGAACTGACCATGACAGTGCGAACAGCGGTCATCAGTAGCCACATCATCCCAAGTGAAAGATTTGGGGGTGACAGATTCTGCGCCCTTATCGCCAATTTCCCAAACCACATCTAACTCGCCAGTTTCATTACGATTAGAGTTGACATCCAAAACGAGTTTCCCGCCATGCTGAGGAATAAAATCTTCTGATGGAACCTGATAGGTCGTCTTGAAAAGAGGTTCTTGCAGCTCAGATTTAACATCACATCCATCCATGGTCAGCATCGTACACATATCACTCTTACCCTGACAAGTTATATTTACGGTAGCTCCTCGTGGTATTTTACATTTATAAATTGCGTGCTCGTACTCGAGACCACCATTACCTTTTTTCTTCTCTATTTTCTTTTCCAATACAGTTCCGGCAGTAAAGGTATAATGCATTTCTCCGCCCTTTACTCCTTTTACCTTACCGCTTATTTCGTTGGCATTTTTCACCGAAATTTCCTTCACCACATCCCAGTCGATAATACAATAGAACCGCCCCATGCGGCCAGTGTAACTCATTTGCACTTCCACCTTAGTGGCATTATTGGGGACCTTGTAAGATGCTTTTGCCGATGCCTTGCCTTTCTTGTCTTGAACTTTTTCTTTCTTGCCAGCGATGGTTACCCACATTTCCACTTCCAAATCTTGGGGGGTCCTCATGTAATCCTCAAGTTTTTTGTAGGTTGCCGACACGGTGCTGCCCGCCTCTACTTGGCCGTTAATAGATACCATCATATCGGTGGTGCCTTGCCCCTTTAATTTCTTATCGGTTACTACTCCGCCCGAGAAAGAGTATTCCATCTTCGTGCCTTGGCGAGTCATCGTGCCCTTGTAACTGTCGGCACGAGCTGGCAATATCGATGCCACTGCAAGCATCACCACCAGCGTAAAATAACTAATTCTTGATTTCATAATATTTATAGTTTTATTGGTTATCATATTAATTGGCAAATCATTTCGCACAAAGATAATGCAAATAATTAAAAAACGCAAACAATAGATGTAATCACCCTTGGATATCTATCAGAATTGATAGTATTCTTTGCAAATTATATTTTTTTGTTATATATTTGCGTTTTAATTATCATACATTTAACTTTTTGACATTATCGCAGTCTAATTAACGAGATATAAGAAACTCACAACTCATAACTCATAACTGATAAAAATCAAAATTGGGAATCCTCCATAATAACTGTGAACTATGAACTGTGAACTATGAACTACTATGAAACCAGGCAAGAAAATATGTGAGACACTGAAGGCTATCCGCAGCGATATAGCCAGTGCCAACGAGATTGACTATACCCCCACACCATGCAATCATGAGGGCGACTGCGATGGCACTTGCCCCGCATGCGAGAGCGAGATGCGGTGGATAGAGCGACAGCTGCGCGTGCGACAGGCTCTGGGCAAGGCTGTAACCATTGCTGGCGTGAGCATGGCGCTGAGCCTTGGAGCCAGTGCCGCCACACCATCGCCAACAGGGGTGGACCAAAAAAGAAAAACTAACCCTCCAACAAGACCAACAAAACCAAATAGAGAGCGAACCGCAGGTGTGGTGAGAAGGCCACCTATCAATAAGGAGGAAGAAGAGCAACAGAGGCAACTCGAAGCAGAAAGAATGCGCAAAATGCTCGAAGAGCAAAGAAGACGGGAGCTGGAAAACCAACCCACAAGAGGTAAAGTGCCGCTGCCACCTGAGGAGAGAGACACTGTCGATAAAACATTACCACCAAGTAGTTCGCAATTTGTAGCCGAAGGCGACACCATAATCACCAAAGACGGAAAAGAAGTTGTGGTGAGAGAGCTAACTAGTGGTATTGTTGATGAGGTTGGCCAGCTCAACATGGACTCCATCTACACCGATGTGGACATAGAGGCTAAATTTCCCGATGGCGACGAGGCAATGGACGCGCTCATCCGTGACCAGCTCTACATCCCAGAAGAGATTCTTGAGCCCATCAAGGAGATCAAAGGTACCATCAAGGCGCGCTGCATAGTCAAAGCGCTGGTGGAGCGCGACGGCACTATCAGCGATGCCGTGATTGAGAAAACCACCACTGCTGCCATCTTCGACAAAGAGGCGCTGCAGGCAGTGAAAAACCTGCCACCATTCCTTCCTGCCCGCCTCTATGGCGCGAAAGTTCGCTCCTGGAAACTCATCCCTGTGGAGTTTATCTATGACTTCTCAAATCCCAAGCAGACAAGCGAACAAGGAGACGAGCAAACAAGGCAATAGCAGTTTTCCATACCACTATTCAACTACTCCATTAAAATCATATATTATGAAAAAAGGCAAGAAAATATGTGAGACATTAAAGGCCATCAGGCGAGACATCGCTGTTGCTAATGAGATAGACTACCAGCCAGCCGAGTGCCACCACGAGGGCGACTGCGCCGGCACCTGCCCTAAGTGCGAGAGCGAGACCCGCTGGCTGGAGCGACAGCTGCGCAACCGCCAGGCACTGGGCAAAATGGTAACCATAGCTGGATTGAGCCTGGCGTTAGGAGCATTGAGTTCGTGCCACAAGCACCATAAATATAACCTCGACGACTCCGAAAGCTCCGATATTTCCTGCTCTCACGAAACTTGCACCAGCTATGAAGATGTGGATGGATATCTTGACGACTCCGACTCCTGCTTCACTCCTCTGGTCAGCGGTGAGAAAAATGCTTATTTAGACGATGAAGGGGATGATGACGAAGATGATCGTGAAGTAGTAATGGGTGAAGTCGCTGTTGACGAGAACGGCAACACTTATGGACCATAATTAATCGAGGATCGGAAATCGGGGATCGAGGATCGGGAATTGTCAACTCTCCATCTCTCACCTCTCCCCTCTCCCCTCAATCTCTCCCCTCTCAACTCTCAACTCTCAACTAAACACTACTATGAAACAAGGAAAACATATTTGCGAGACTCTAAAGGCCATCAGGCGAGACATCGCCGTTGCCAACGAGATAGATTACACTCCCGCCGAGTGTCACCACGAGGGCGATTGCGCCGGCACATGCCCTAAGTGCGAACAGGAGACACAATGGCTGGAGCGACAGCTGCGCAACCGTCAGGCACTGGGCAAAGCTGTTGCCATCGCTGGACTGAGTTTGGCATTAGGAGGCATGACTTCGTGCCATCATCACAAGCACTACTCATTAGACGGTTCGGATGAATCGGAGGAGTCGCTAGAATACTCAGCCGAATCAGGCGAGATCACAGCAGGTGTCGTTGACGAGTCGTTCTTTAATTCACCTTCCGATGACAATAAAACATTTAGTTTTTCTAAATTCCTGCGCCACAACCACGAAGAGGGAATTTCCCCTGAAGACAATGATGACGAAGATGATCGTGAAGTAATAATGGGCGAAGTCGCAGTTGACGAGAACGGAAACACCTATGGACCTTAATCGGGGAGCGAGGATCGGAATTTGTCAACTCTCCACTCTCAACTCTCCCCTATAAACTACTATGGAACAAGGAAAACATATTTGCGAAACGCTGAAAGCCATCAGGCGTGATATAGCCAGCGCCAACGAGATTGACTACAATCCCACTGAGTGCACCCATCAGGGCGACTGCGCTGGCACTTGCCCCAAGTGCGAACAGGAAACGCAATGGTTAGAGCGACAGCTGCGCAACCGCCAGGCACTAGGCAAAGCCGTGACCATCGCAGGTCTGAGCGTGGCACTGGGCGCCATGTCGTCGTGCCATCCCAAAATTTTCCAGCCCGACGGCATGATAACGCTTCCCCCCGAGAACAAAGTCGAGACTCAAAACCCAAGCAACGGCAACAAAACGGCTCCCACGCTGCAGTTCACGCCCGTTGATTCCACCGAGACACCCATACAGCTCATGGGCGACGTGGTGTGCCCACCCGACTCTGCCAACATTAAACAACCAAAGAAAACAACAAAGAATTAACCCGCAAAAAATGTTCACCACTTGGTGTTACACCAGTTGGTGAACATTTTTTTGATAAGGTTTTTATGCTAAAACTCAATATTTTAGTTAAAAAAATATAATGTTCACTACTTGGTGTCACACCACTTGGTGAACATATATTTTTTTGTTTTATATTTGCAAAAAACAAAGATAAGAAATGAACACCAAACCATTTGTTTATGGCATGTCGGTTGAAGGCGAGCACTTCACTGACCGCGAACTCGAGACTAAGCGCCTGAAACTCAACTTTGAGAATGGAATCAACTCCATCCTTATCTCGCCACGGCGCATGGGCAAGACATCGCTCGTGAAGAAAGTCATGGGAATGATTGACGCCCCCCAAATCAAGGTGGTGTATATGGACATTTACAAATGCCGAACAGAATTTGACTTCTACGACAAGTTTGCTTCTGCAATTATCCAAGCCACTGCTTCTAAAATAGACGCTATGGTGGAAAACGCCAAGAAGTTCATTACCAGCTTTACCCCAAAATTGTCTTTCTCGCCCGACCTGAATGCCGAGTTCACCTTATCACTCGGCCTCGACAAAAACCGCAATTCGGCCGAAGAGGTCCTTAATCTCCCAGAGAAAATAGCACGAGAAAAAGGCATGCACATTGTGGTGTGCATCGATGAGTTTCAACAAATTGGCGAAATACCCAACTCTCTCAGCGTGCAACGTGCCATGCGCAGCGTGTGGCAACACCAGCAAAACGTGAGCTATTGTCTCTTCGGCAGCAAACAGCACTTAATGGCTAATATCTTTTACAGCCGCAAGATGCCGTTCTACCAGTTTGGCGATATGTTCTTCCTCAAGCGAATCCCCACCGAGAAGTGGGTGCCTTTTATCACTTTGCGATTTGCTCAAACCGGCAAGAGAATAAGTGATAAACTTGCCGAGAAAATTTGTGTGACAGTTGAAAATTATTCAGCCTACGTGCAGCAGCTGGCGTGGAATGTGCTAGCAGTGAGCGGAGAACGAGTTACTAATGAGAGTTTCAACGATGGTTTAGAGGCGACACTGGCGCAGGTGATTCCCCTATTTGTGGAGCAAACTGCCAATCTCACCACCTACCAGCTCAACTTATTAAGAGCCATAGTCGCTGGCACTCATCGTGACTTTGGCAAGAAAGAGACGACAAGCGTCTATGACTTAGGAACACGCTCCAACATCCCCAAGATAATAAAAGCCCTCACAGAGCGTGAAATTATTGAGACCTATGAGAATGGCATCTTCATTGCCGACCCATTGTTCAAATTATGGTTCAAAAAAGAAATGATGTGACGGTAATGGAAAAGCAAGAACTTTCGGCACCTTTTATTGGCATAGTGCGGCATCGTCTTGCCACCGACGGCAAGGGGGTGACCACGCTAGTGGCATTTCACAGCTGTCCATTGCGATGCAAATACTGCCTTAACCCTCAGTGCCTTGACCCCGAGAAGGTGTGGCGCACCATCAGCACTGGCGACTTGCTCAACGAACTGCTGCTTGACAACCTCTACTTCCTCGCCACGGGCGGCGGGGTGACCTTCGGCGGCGGCGAACCGCTACTGCGCAGCGAGTTTATCGACGAGTTCTGCCGCATGAAGCCTGCTGAGTGGAAGGTCAACATCGAGACGTCGCTCAACGTGGAGCGCCACCACCTGGAACGAGTAATGCCGCATATCAACGAATATTTTATCGACATAAAAGACACTAACCCAGCAATCTACAAGAAATACACCACGCGCGACAACACCCAGGTGCTCGACAACCTGCGGTGGCTCATGTCGCATGACAGAATGGCCGAGAAAGTCATCGTGCGCCTCCCCCACATCCCCAACCACAACACCCAAGCCGACATCGACCGCAGCCGTGCCATGCTCGAAGAGATGGGAGTGAAAAATTTTGACGAGTTCGATTATATAGTTTAGAGGGGAGAGGGAAGAGAATCTAGAAAGTCTAGAAAAACTAGAGCAAAAAAATAAGAGGGAAGAGCCGCGCTCGGGGCTATTCCCTCTATTCTTTAAAGGCGATGGGGTTCTCTCACCTCTCAACTGAGAACTGAAAACTGAGAACTGACAACTCTTACTGTGCCATAAACTCCTCCACGTCTTTGGGATGATAAGGGATTATCTCCTTGCCGAGGAAGCGGCAGCCATCGGCGGTGATGAGCACATCGTCCTCGATGCGGATGCCGCCAAAGTCTTTGTATGTCTCAATCTTGTCGAAATTGAGGAACTCAGCGCAGTGGCCCTTAGCGCGCCACTCGTCGATGAGGTCGGGAATGAAGTAGATGCCTGGCTCGTCGGTAACCACGAAGCCTTCCTCGAGTCGGCGTCCCATGCGCAGGGCGTTAGTGCCAAACTGGTCGAGACGTGGACGGGTCTCCTCGTCAAAGCCCACGTAGATCTGTCCCAGACCTTCCATGTCGTGCACGTCCATACCCATCATGTGGCCCAGTCCGTGAGGCAGGAACAAGGCGTGAGCGCCAGCTGCCACTGCCTCGTCGATGTCGCCCTTCATGAGTCCTAGAACCTTCAGGCGCTCGGTCATGAGTCGGCACACTGCCATGTGCACATCAAAGTATTTCACGCCGGGCTTAGCAACTTTGAGCACCAAGTCGTGGCAGTCCTCCACGATGCTGTAGATCGACAGCTGACGCGAAGTATATTTGCCGTTTACGGGCATCGTGCGGGTGTTGTCACTGCAGTAGTGCTCGATGGTCTCGGCACCGCAGTCGCAGAGCACCAGTCGGCCAGCCTCAAGCTCTGCCATCGATGGCGCGCCGTGCATAATCTCGCCATGCTGCGAGAATATGGTGCCGAAGCTCACCTGAGCGCCGTAGCTCTGAGCAATGCCGTTGATTTGTCCGCCAATGTATTTCTCGGTAACACCGGGCTTGATGAGCTTCATAGCTGTGGTGTGCATCTTGTAGCCAATGGCGCAGGCGCGCTCCAGCTCCTCGATTTCGAGAGGAGTCTTTGCCGAACGCATCTTCACCACTGCCTTGATGAGTTCGAGCGATGCGGCCTCTTTCTGCTTGCTTGGGTGTATGCCCAGCAGGTCCATAATCTGAATCATGGTGTCGTGGCGGTAAGGTGGCAGGAAGTGCACCTTGCGGCCCTTTGCCACTGCCTCTTTCACAAGTTTATCAAGATCTGCCATAGGCGCGCTGTTAGCGACAACCACCTGAGCTGCCATGTCGGCCACGCTATCTACCGAGCCATACCACACGATATCCTCGATGTCGATATCGTCGCCAAAGAGGGTCTCCTTGCCGCTCTCCACGTCGATCACGCCCACCAAGCCGTCGCGCTTCTGACCAAAGTAGTACAGGAACGACGAGTCCTGACGGAAGGGATAATAAGCATTGTTGGGATAATTGTTGGGTGCCTCGTTATTGCCAAAAAGCACCACCACGCCACTCTCCATGAGTTTTTTCAACTCATTGCGACGCTCTACATAAACTTCTTTGTTAAACATAGTTGAATAGTATTTAGTTTTGAGTTTTCAGTTATCAGTTGTGAGTTAGTCAAATGTCAGAAAAATGACCTTTTTAAAAAAGAACGCTCAAAGTTAGCAATAAATTGCGAAACGTGCAATTTTTAAAACAACCTCAACAACAAATATACAACTTGAACAACACTTTTTTCAATGCACCATACACGATTTTTATAGATTTTGCTATTTTTGCAGATAAAACTGATAAAAGGGCGTTAGTTCTTTTAGGACTTTAAAGTCTTTAAGGTCTTTAGGGTCATGAAAAAAACACTAAATTTAAAAAGAAAAAGCATTATGCCTGAGAAACTTATTCGCCACAGTGGCAACTACCGCAAATTGCTTTCTTACCAAAAGACGGAGGTTATTTATGAGATGACCTTCTACTTTTGCCACACCTATTTGAAGCTTGGTGACCGCACAATTGACCAGATGGTGCAGGCGGCACGCAGTGGAAAGCAGAACATTGTGGAAGGGTGTGCCGCTTCGGCAACTTCGGCAAAGACCGAAATTAAACTGCTTAATGTGGCTAAAGCAAGTTTGCAGGAATTGCTCGAAGACTACATAGACTATCTTCGCACACGGAACCACAGGCAATGGGAGAAGGAATCTCAAGAATGGGTGGCTATGCGAAAACTAGGACGTGAGCATAACGATGCTGCTTTCTTTATGGAGATTTGTCGTACCCGCCCGCCCGAAACGATTGCTAACATGGCTATCATTCTCATTATGCAAGCCGACTACTTGCTTTATAAACAGCTTGAACGGTTGGAGAAAGATTTCGTGGAAAATGGTGATTTCTCAGAAAAAATGGCCCGAATTAGGCGTGAACAGAGAGGTGTATAATATGACAGCAGTTGTCAGACAACTTTAATATATTAAAAAACACTACACTACAAGGCACATACTGTCCACACACAAACTGTCTTGCCACTTAAACCGCGTCCATGGCAGTGATGGTGCGGAGGATGTCGAGGGCTTGGAGGACGGTGGTTACGTTATTGATAAGCATTGAGCGCTTCTTGTTTTTTTGGCGCAGCTGGCAGCGTTGCGGGTTGTGCTGCAGGTAGTTGATGATGCGTCCGAAGGCACGGGAGTTGTAATATGCCTTGTTCTCCTCACCCACGAAGTAGGCGTACATCTGGCCCTTCATGAGGGCAATTTTTTCTATTCCAAGTCGGCGTGCGGTGCGTCGCAGTGGCACGATGCGGATGAGTTCGCGTCCAACGTCGGGAATCTCGCCAAATCGGTCACGCAGACGCTCCTCGAAGTCATCCACGTCGCGCTGACTCTCCATATTGTCAAGTTCGCGGTAGAGCGATATGCGCTCGTTCTCCTGTGGCACATAATCGGCAGGGAACATGAGAGTCAAGTCGGTGTCGATTACGCAGTCGGCGGCAAACTCCACCTCACCGTCGCCACCTATAGCAATGTCGTCTTGCGCCTGCTCCATGTAGGTATCGGCAAACTCCTCGGTCTTAAGCTCGAGCACTGCCTCCTTCAAGATTTTCTGATAGGTCTCGAAGCCCAAGTCGGCAATAAAGCCGCTCTGCTCGGCACCCAGCAAGTTGCCCGCACCGCGAATGTCGAGGTCCTGCATGGCGATGTGGATGCCCGCACCCAAGTCGCTGAAGCTCTCGATGGCCTGCAGGCGGCGTCTTGCCACCGACGTGAGAGGCACTCCAGGTGGCACAAGCAGATAGCAGAACGCCTTGCGGTTGCTGCGCCCTACCCTGCCTCGGAGCTGATGCAGATCGCTGAGGCCGTAGTTCTGGGCATTGTTGATTATGATGGTATTCACATTAGGCATGTCAATGCCACTCTCGATGATGGTGGTCGCCAGCAGCACGTCGTAGTCGTGATTGGTGAAATCGATGATGCGCTGCTCGAGCTGCTCTGGCGGCATCTGTCCGTGAGCGATTACCACGCGTGCATCGGGCACCAGGCGGTTGATCATCGCGTTGAGGTTGTAAAGCGGCTCGATGCGGTTGTTGACGAAGAACACCTGACCGTTGCGCGACAACTCAAAGTTGATAGCTTCCTTCACCACATCGTCCTCAAGGGCGTTGATGCTGGTGAGGATGGGATAACGATTAGCAGGCGGCGTGTTGATGGTGCTCAGGTCGCGCGCTCCCATGAGCGAGAACTGCAAGGTGCGCGGGATGGGCGTGGCACTCATCGTGAGAGTGTCAACATTGACCTTTAGCTGCTTGAGCTTGTCCTTGACGGCGACGCCAAACTTCTGCTCCTCATCAACGACAAGAAGTCCCAAATCTTTGAATTTCACCGTCTTGCCAATGAGTTTGTGGGTACCTATAATAATATCGATCTTGCCCTCGGCAAGGTCGGCAAGAATCTGCTTCACGTCCTTAGGTTTGCGTGCACGGCTCAAGTAATCGACACGCACGGGGAAGTCCTTGAGGCGGTCGCGGAAAGTGTTGTAATGCTGGAAAGCCAGCACGGTGGTGGGCACGAGCACGGCAGTCTGTTTGCCATCGACGGCAGCCTTGAAAGCGGCACGTATCGCCACCTCGGTCTTGCCGAAGCCCACGTCGCCGCACACCAAGCGATCCATGGGTTTGTCCTTCTCCATGTCGGCCTTCACTGCCTGCGATGCCAGGAGCTGGTCGGGGGTGTCCTCGTAGATGAACGATGCCTCAAGCTCCTGCTGCAAATATCCATCGGGAGAGAAGGCAAAGCCTTTTTCCTCACGCCGCTGTGCATAGAGCTTGATAAGGTCACGGGCGATGTCCTTGAGGCGGCCCTTGGTGCGGCTCTTGATGCGCTCCCACTTGCCAGTGCCGAGTTTGCTCAGCTTTGGCGGCACGCCTTCTTTGCCGCGGTATTTCGAGAGTTTGTGTAGAGCATGAATCGAGACAAAAATCACGTCGCCGTTGAGATATGACAGCTTTATCATCTCCTGCATGGTGCCGTTGAGGCGTGTGCGCAGCAATCCTTCGAAGCGCCCAATGCCGTGGTCCTCATGAACGATAAAGTCGCCGGTCTCAATCTGATTCAACTCCTTGAGCGACAGTGCCAGTTTGCCCGACCGTGCCCTCTCACTCTTGAGGTTGTACTTGTGGAAACGGTCAAAAATCTGGTGGTCGGTAAAGACGCACATCTTGCGCTCGTCATCGACGAAACCCTCGTGCAGCGTGCGGTTCACTGGCGTGAACACAATCTCGTCGTGACGGTCGTCGAAGATGACGCGCAGGCGCTCAATCTGCTTTGCGCTGTCACTAAGTATATATAATGTATAGCCGCGTTCAAGGAAATCGGTGAACGACTGGCTGATGAGATCAAAATTCTTGTGATAGATGCCTTGTGGCGAGCAGTGCATCGACAACTTCGCGTTGCCAGTGGCCAGACTCTCGCCATAGTAGAACTCCAATCGCCGCATGGCGTTGAGCGTGGTGAGAAACAGCGGCACATCCACCACCTTGAGCATCGCCTCGCTGTCGCACTCCTGCGCCTCGATAGCGCTCTGGCTCATCGTCTCCTTGCCAATGGCCTCCACACGCTGGATGAGCCAGTTGATGTCGCGCACAAGCAGAGTGACATCGGTGCCCACAAAGTCAAGCAGCGACACACCGGCACCGGCAGCCTGCATCGACGTGTTGTTGATGATGCTCACGCTCTGCAAGCGCTCCTGCGACAGCTGCGTCTCGACGTTGAAGGTGCGCACACTGTCGATCTCATCACCAAAGAAGTCGATGCGGTAAGGATATTCGTTGCTGTAGGAATACACGTCAAGAATTGAGCCGCGCACCGAGAACTGGCCAGGCTCATACACATAATCCACATCTTGGAAACCCAACTCACGCAAGCGCACTGACACCTGTGTCAAGTCCTCTTCCTTGCCCACCTCGAGGGTTACAGTCGATTTCTCGATGCTCTCGCGCGGCACCACCTTCTCGGCAAGCGCCTCGGGATAGGTCACCACCCATCGCAGGTCGCCATCGGTGTGCCATCGGTTGAGGACTTCGGTGCGCAGAATCTCCTGAGGCGCATCGACCTGACCATACTTGATGTCGCGCTTGTAGCCCGAAGGGAAGAGCAGCACCTGCGCCTCGCTGGTGAGCTGGCACAGGTCATGATATATGTATCCCGCCTCGTCAAGGTCGTTGGCAATGATAAGATAAGGCGCGGCGCCTTTGGGCAACGCCGTGAACATCATCGCCGCTGCCGAGCCAGCAAGTCCGTCAACCACCACACGGTTAGCTTTGCCGGTCACCAAGCGCTTGAGTGCGGCACGCTGTGCCGGGGTGAATAGCAACTGGCTCAGCTCGCTAAGTTGAAGAGGCGACGGTTTCACTTTTTCTTCTTCGACTGTTTTTTGGGAGTAGCAGTTTTCTTGGCTGGGGTGAGATTGAGAATCTTCTCATACTCGCCCTGCTTGTTAAACATCTCGCTTGCGCGAGCTGTAACGCGGTCTTTGCCCAGCGCATAAATCATCTGTCCGCGCTGGTAGTAATAGTTCTTGATTATCTCCTTGCCGAGCAGTTTCTCGATGTCGTCGCGATGCAAGTCAAGGTCTTTGTCGAGGTCGTGCTTGAGGAGCTTCTCGAGGCGCTCAAACTCAGCCTTGGTCTCGTCGTTGAGGTAGCCCTCTTCCTCGGCAATCTTCTTGAGTTCAGCTAAGCTCGTCTCGCACACCTTGTCATACTCAAACTTCTGGGGATCGATGAATGCCTTGAAATCGTTGAAAATCTCGTCGGTAATCTTGAACTCCTCAGCTGGGGGAATAGTGGGGTGCTCAGCAGCGTACTTCACCGCATAGTCAAATGCCCAGTAGTCGCGCACGATGTTATAGGCCAGTCGGCTAGCCTTATTGGGTTCTATCACGATGTCGGGGGTGATGCCACCGCCACCTTTTACCAACCTGCCGTGAGCAGTGTGATATTGCTGAGCAGTGGTATCAACGGTGTGTTTGGGCTTACCATCCTCGTCTTTTTGGGAATAATCAATCTCCTGAATGAGGCGTCCGCTGGGGATGTAATACTTCGATACGGTCACCTTAAACAAAGCGTCAAACGGCAGCTGCCTTGTGGCCTGCACCAAACCCTTGCCAAAGGAACGCGTGCCAAGCACCACAGCACGATCCAAGTCCTGGAAGGCGCCAGCGGTAATCTCGGCTGCCGATGCTGTTCCTCCATCAACAAGCACAGCAAGTGGAATCTCGGTGTCAACAGGGTCGTCGGTAGTCTTGTAGTTGCGCTCCTGTTGCTTAGTCTTGCCGCGGGTTTGAAGCACCTGCGTGCCTTTAGGAACAAATAGTCCCACAATCTGTATCGCGCTATCAAGCAAACCACCACCATTGCCGCGCAGGTCAAGAATGATGTACTTCACCGCGGGATTGGCCTTGAGCTCGAGTAGAGCGCTCTTGACGTTGGCGGCAGAGTGCTCGTTGTAGGTGTCGAGAGCTATATAACCTATATTCTCATGGATGACACCATAATAGCTTACGGGGTCAACTTTAATCTTCTCACGATGGATATTGAAGGTCTTTACGCTGTCGGGATCATATTTTCTAACCACAGTCACAGATATGGGTGTGCTGGGCTGACCTTTCAGATGCTCGCTCACCTTGCCATTGTCCCAGCCCTTTACCGACTCACCGTCGATCATCACAATGCAGTCGCCAGGCTTCATGCCAGCCTTCGCAGCAGGGCTGTCTTCGTAGGGCTCGCTGATATACACCTTTCCATCGCGCTCATAGATGTAAGAACCTATACCGCCATACTCGCCAGTAGATATCACCATGAAGTCCTGGGTGGCCTTGGCGGGAATGTACTCGGTGTAAGGGTCCACGTCTTCGAGCATAGCATTGATGGCAGTCTCCATCGACTTGTCGATGTCGAGAGTGTCAACATAAAAGGCGTTGAGCTCCTTGAACAGGGCGTTGAAAATGTCTAGATTGCGAGCTATGCGTGTGCTGCGCACGCTTTCATCATTATCATCGGCAAAAGCCACCGACACAAACACAGCGAGCGACGCAAAAATCAGCACGAAATTTCGGAATTTATTTTTCATATCAATTTTTATAATGCGCTTTGCGCAGTTTAGAGGTTGAAGTGGAGCAGTGAGACAGTAAAAAATGGAGTACTTGTGTTTCTCACTCCTCGATTCTCTCCACTCTCTACTCTTACCTCTCTACTATTTATCATTTGGGACTGCTAAAGTACTATTTCTTGTTCAAATAGAACGCAAAAAGTGGTAAAAAATCATTTATTCGACGATTTTTTAAAATATTTTGGCGAAAAGTGTTGCACAATTCAAAAAATGGATGTAATTTTGCACCGCAATTCTCGAAAAATAGTGCAAGTCGAGTGAAAAACATAATGAAAAACAAAGATTTTCATTATTATTTCCGAGACGCCGCCTAATTTATACAAAAGTCGGGAAAAACATTGCAAAATTGCTTCAATAGCTCAGTTGGTTAGAGCACCTGACTGTTAATCAGGGGGTCGTTGGTTCAAGTCCATCTTGAAGCGCGTTTCATAATATTAAGTTTTAATTGTTAATGCTTCAATAGCTCAGTTGGTTAGAGCACCTGACTGTTAATCAGGGGGTCGTTGGTTCAAGTCCATCTTGAAGCGCATTAAGGCAACAATCGCAAGGTTGTTGCCTTAATTGTTTTTTCACGCCAGTATCCAATAGCAGTGCTTTTATTTTCACGAGCCACTTTTTTGGCATTTCACATTTTTTTTGTATTTTTGTCACCTTAATAATAAATAATAAAAAACGACATACTATGAAACGTGTTTTTTTAATGCTATTGTCGCTTGCGTGGCTGGTGCCCTGCGTGTGGGGCATGGACGAGGTGGCAATAACCGATAACAATGCTGGCGCTGAAGTCATTACAACCACAGAGAGCATTACAGCTACTGACGCCTCAGTCGCTGCTGAGCCAGCACAAAAAGACGCAGATAAGAAACCACCTATTTTCACTAAGCCCAAGTTCAGCGGATATGCCATAGGTTCCTACCAGGCAACATTTCAGGAGGGAAATAACAGCAACACCTTCAATGTGAGAATTGTGAGAGTATCGCTCGAGGGAAAAATCCTCAACGAGATATACTACAAGGTGCAGGGCCAAATCAACGGCAACACCTCTACACTGGGAAGCAGTCCGCGCCTGGTTGACTATTTCATGGAGTGGCAGCGGTTTGACTTCTTTAAGGTGAAATTTGGCCAGTTCAAGCGCCCGTTCACCTTTGAGAACCCTATGCACCCGCTTGACCAGGGTTTTATGTCCTACTCCCAGCCCATCTCAAAGCTGTCGGGCTTCAGCGACCGCACTGGCGAGCATGCCAGCAACGGCCGCGACATAGGTCTGCAGTTCCAGGGCGACTTCTTGAAAAACAAATCGGGCCGTTATCTGCTTCACTACCAAGTGGGTGTGTTCAACGGCCAGGGCATCAATGTGACCGATGTCGACAAGAAGAAAGACATCATTGGTGGCGTGTGGGTGATGCCAGTTGCAGGTCTCAGGATTGGCGCATTTGGTTGGGAAGGCTCTTATGCCCGCAAGAGTGGCGGTGAGGTGCTGAGCCTCAATAAGCACCGCTATGCCTTGAGTGCAGAATATAAGAAAGCCGACCTCCAGCTCCGCGCTGAGTATATCCACTCCACTGGTCTGGGCTTTGCCACCACCTACCAGAAGCCTGGCGACGCTAACGACCTCACCATCAAGACCTATACCGACCGCGACGGCAACGAGATTGCCGCCAATAAGGCCGACGGCTTCTATGCCCTTGCCATCGTTCCTGTTTACCGCGACAAACTCATGGTCAAGGGTCGCTACGATCTCTATCGCCCCAGTGCCACTTGGCTTCATGCCAAGACCAACTATGAGATTGGTCTCAACTTCCGTTTCTGCAAGTACTTTGAGATACAGTCGGAATATGTCTTCACCAACGACCGTTCCCTTGCCAAGCACAACTACAGCAGCGTGTATGTGCAAGTGAGCGTGAGATATTGAGAGTTCATAGTTCACAGTTCAGAGTTCACAGTTCACAGTTCAGAGTTTTTCTAGTTATTCTAGATATTCTAGATATTCTAGTTAATTGAACTTGCTACATATCACTTACCACTTAAAACTTATAACTTAACACTTATACATCATGTCAGCATTAATGATTTTACAGCTCTGCATCGTTCTTGCAGCGTTGTGGCTGGGCTCCCGATATGGCAGCTTGGCATTAGGCGCCATCTCTGGAATTGGCCTAGCGATTCTGGTGTTTGGGTTTGGCTTAGAACCTGGCACACCTCCAACCGATGTTATCTACATCATCATTGCAGCAGTTACCTGCGCCGGCATTATGCAGGCGTCGGGAGGTATGGACTGGCTTATCCAGCTTGCCGAGAAGTTGCTGCGTAAGCACCCCGACCGCATCACTTTCCTTGCCCCATTATGCACCTTCTTCCTTACCGTGCTAGTGGGAACAGGACACGTTGTTTACACCTTGATGCCTATCATCTGCGACATCGCCATCAAGAAGGGCATCCGTCCCGAGCGCCCTTGCGGTATCGCCAGCATCGCGTCGCAGATTGGCATCACTTGCTCGCCAATTGCTGCTGCAGTGGTGGCATTTATCACCATCTCAGGGTCTAACGGCTATGCCATCACCATTCCCAAAGTGCTCATGGTGACTATTCCTGCCTGTCTTCTTGGCATTATCATAGCATCGGTAGCCTCCTACAAGCGAGGCAAGGACCTTGACAAAGACCCTGAGTTCCAGAAAAAGATTGCCGACCCCGAACAGCGCGAGTTCATCTATGGTAACAAGGCTACTACTCTCGACAAGAAGATTGCTCCAGAGAGCAAGCGTGCCGTATATATTTTCTTTGGTGCCTTGCTGGTGATTGTGTTTTTCGCCATCTTCCAAAACTGTCTGCCCGCTTATGAGACCGTTAAGGCTATTAAGGGTGCACCTGTAATGGAAATGCTGGGCGCCACTATAACTCCTGAACAATTTGCTAAGATTGAGGAAGTTGTGCCTGATGTGACAGAGGTGGTAATGAGTCCGTTGAAGATGAACCTTGTGATTCAGATTGTCATGATCACTGCTGCGGCATTGATGATAATCTTCTGCAAGACTTCTCCCAAGAAGGCCATCAGTGGTCCAGTATGGCAAAGTGGTATGGTTGCTGTTGTCGCCATCTATGGTATCGCTTGGCTTGCCGACACTTATTTTGCCAACTACCTAAGCAACATTCAAGAGATGCTCGCTGGCATGGTAGAGCAATACCCGTGGTCAATAGCTTTTGCTTTCTTCTTGGTGTCGGTGCTTGTCAACTCACAAGGTGCTGTGGTAGTTGCAATGCTGCCGCTGGCCTACAAGCTCGGCATTGACGGATGGGTACTGCTCGGCGTGCTGCCTTCGGTTTATGGCTACTTCTTTATCCCCAACTATCCATCAGATATCGCCACTGTGAACTTCGACCGCACAGGAACAACAAAGATTGGCAAATATCTTCTTAACCACTCCTTTATGATGCCTGGCATGGTGCATACCGTTGTGGCATGCGTGGCAGGATATGTCATTGCTTATCTCTATCATTCAATGGGGTGGATATAATGTGACAGTTCAGAGTTCACAGTTCAGAGTTCACAGTTCAGAGTTAAGAGTTGACAACGATAAACGATAAACGATAAACGATAAACGAAAAAACGAAAAACGAAAAACGAAATCCTCATATGAATTTAAAATATTTAGTTTCGATAGCACTTGTGGCGTCGGCAGTTGTCTCTGTGGCACAAGTAGATGAATCAACTGATGAGGGCCGTAAGCGCCTGTCTTGCACCAGCATCATGGTGGGCAAGAACGCCAGCACCGACGGTTCGGTAATAACCTCCCACACATGCGACTCATGGTATCGCACATGGATGACGATGACGCCCGCACGCGACTATGAGCGCGACACGGTGACCGCCATCTATGAGGGCCGCATGCACACGCAGAGTGCCAGCGACAGCACAAAGCTCTATGTGAAAGGCACCATTCCGCAAGTGCGCCACACCTACCGCTACCTCGACACCGCCTATCCTTGCCTCAACGAGAAGCAGGTGGCGATGGGCGAGACCACCATTAGCGGACACAAGATTCTTCGCAATAAGGCGGGCATGTTCTATATCGAAGAGCTAGAGCGCATCGCCTTGGAGCGCTGCTCTACCGCCCGCGAGGCGATAGCCATGATGGGCAGTCTCGCCGAGAAGTATGGCTATGCCGACAGCGGTGAGTGCCTTACCGTTGCCGACCCTAACGAGGTCTGGATTTTCGAGATCTTCGGCGCTGGTCCCAAGAAGGTGGGTGCCGTGTGGGCTGCCGTACGCATCCCCGATGACGAGATCGCTGTCTCGGCCAACATCTCGCGTATCGGCACCCTCGACCTCAGCGACAAGAACCACTACATGGCGTCGAGCAACGTGAAAGAAGTCGCCAAGCAACTCAAACTGTGGGACGGCAAGGAGGAGTTCAACTTCTTCAAAGCCTATAGCGGCGAGAACTATATGCATGAGAAGAAGAACTACAGCGTGCGCGAGCACTATATCATGAATGCCCTGGCGCCATCGCTCAACCTGAGCGACACCGCATCGTGGCTGCCGCTGAGCGTCAAGCCCGACGCTAAGGTGAGTCCCGAACAGGTGATGCAACTGCTGGGAAGCTACTATGAGGGCACCGACAAGAACCTGAGCGGCCGCCACCTCATCCCCAACCCAAAGCGAAAAGACAAGAAAGGCAACCTAGTGGAGAATGAACCCGACAGCATCGTCTCGCCATTCAGCAACCCATGGATGCGTCCCGACGAGATAAACATGTATTACGCTATGGGTGACTCGGCGATGAAGAACATACGCACCGTGAGCGTGCCCTGGTGCGCCTACAGCACCGTCATACAGCTGCGCTCGTGGCTACCCGACGAAATAGGTGGCGTGGCATGGATTGCTCTCGACAACCCTGGCGAAAGTCCGCGCTTCCCCATCTTTGCCGGCACTACCAAGCTGCCTAAGCTGCTGCAAGTGTGCGGCCAACACAGCGACCGTGACGATGCTGCTTTGTGGCACTACCGCAAGGCCAACCGCCTTGCCACAGTGCGTTGGGGCAAGTTCCGCTCTCTCATCGAGCCACAGCGCGACTACTTCATGGAGAAAGGACAGCGAGAGCTCACACACGTGCAACAGATGTGGCAACAGCTCAAAGCCAATGACCCCGAGAAGGCTCAGACGATGCTCAACGGCTATGTCTCCGACTTCTTCGGCGCCACCATCCTCCGCTGGGACGAACTCGCCCGCGACCTCTGGCGACAGAACTGGACAGGATTCTAATTGCTCTTGCCCTCGCAGGATTATGTTTCATGTCATATAGCGAAGCTATTTCTCCATTTCATCAAAACACTTCATCCAAATACTAATTACTAAACATTTTTACGCACATGAAGGCTAAAATCCTACTATTCCTACTAATTGCTACATTTGTAACTTTGTCAGCTGTCTGTGAGAATCCTTTTTTATATAATGGTTTGTACTATTATATACTACCCGATGCAGATAGTAAGGTAAGTGTCTCTTCCCATAACGGAAGCATATCTGGGGCATTGACTATTCCTTCACATGTAAGCAACAACAATACAACTTACGAAGTGGTTCAAATTGGACATCATGCATTTGAGGGTTGCACGAGTTTGACATCAGTGACTATTCCAAATTCAGTGACATACATTGGAGCCTATTCTTTCTCAGGTTGCACAAGCTTGATGTCGATTAACATTCCTAATTCGGTGAAATCTATAGAGCATTATGCTTTTCAGAACTGCAGAGCCTTGACCTCGATACAGATCCCATCTTCGGTAACAGAGATTCTCTCTGGGGTATTCAAAGGATGTTCAGGCTTAACTGGAGATTTGACAATACATAATTTTATAAATACGATTTCTGATTATGCATTTGAGGGTTGCACAGGTTTTACCTCACTCACCATCGGTGAATCGGTATATGGACTTAACAAATCGGCCTTTGAGGGATGCACAGGGATAGAAAGTGTTATTTGGAATGCAAAAAAAGGATCAGATAATTCTAAGGACACTGATTCTCCATTTTATAATAATACAAGAATTAAAACTTTTATTTTTGGAGATGCTGTTGAACACATTCCATCTCGTCTGTGCCCCAATATGTCAAGCCTGGAGTCGTTGACAATTCCCAGCTCTGTAACCTCCATTGGACAAGACGCCTTTATAGGTTGTATTGGTTTGACATCAGTAACTTGGAATGCTAAAACTTGTGTATTACCCTACTCGAATTCAAAGACTCCATTTTACAATATGACAGGACTCAAGACTTTCGTCATAGGAGAAGACGTTGAAATAATTCCAAGGGCACTTTGTTATGGTTGTTCTGGCTTGACATCAGTAACCATATCTAATTCAGTGACAGAGATTGGCATACATTCCTTCAATGGTTGTAGTGGATTAACATCGGTGACTATTCCCAACTCTGTGACAGTGATTGGTGGCAGCGCCTTCGATGGTTGCAGCGGTTTGACTTCAATATATACCAAAATTGAAAACCCACAAAATGTGTCTTATACAAATGCAAGTTCTATCTTCAATAATGTTAACAAGACAACATGTATGCTCTATGTCCCTAAAGGCACTAAAGAAGTGTATAAAATTACCAATCCTTGGAAAGAGTTTATCAATATTATCGAAGTTGACTATGAAGCAATGAATTGCGATGTGAACTGTGATGGAGCTGTCACTAGCTCTGATGTCACTGCGCTTTACAACTATCTTCTCAACGATGATGAGACTTTTATTGCTACGGGCGATGTGGATGGAGATGGCAATATAACAGCCGCTGATATCACTGCAATATATAACATCTTGCTTGGAAATTAATCAATACAAACAATAAAATATTAAACATTATGAAACGAATAACATTTTTTTGCTTGCTATTGCTTTCAGCGTCTTTAATGGCAGAAGCCAGAACAACAACAATAAATAAAACAATGAATCTTGGTAGTACGATCCAAGTTAAGCCATACCAGGATAGCCAAGCTTACCTTTTTGGTCAAATTCATACAGAGCAAACTTCAGTCTCTGACAATAGCATTATTAGTGTAACCTCCTATCAAGAATCAACTAATCCCCTTCATTTCAGTTATTATATAACTGCTGTTAATCCGGGATATGCTACATTTACAGTTACTCAGCATGTGTATGGGTTATCTGAGGAATATATTGTTATTTATGTAATACATGTTATAGACCCCAATAATATTCCTGTTACAAGCATAAGTTTAAATCAGTCGGATTGTAATTTGTGTGTGGGAGGAACACAACAATTGTCTGCAACAATTAAGCCAACTAACGCAACAAACAAAACGGTAAGCTGGCAGACAAACAATTTTAATGTTGCAACAGTGAACTCTAATGGACTGGTCACTGGAGTTGCTCCCGGTCAAACGCTAATAACAGCAACTACTCAAGACGGTACCAATCTCACCGCTTCTTGTGTCTTTAACGTGAAAGTTGCTCCGACCGACATTCAACTCAACCATGAGTCTTATCAGTTTAGACAATTATCATCTGAAAAGCTACAACTAGAAGCTACAATACTTCCAGCTGAGGCACATCAAGAAGTGCAATGGACATCAAGCAATGAGAATGTTGCATCTGTGGATGCTTCAGGTCTTGTAACACCTAAATATAAGGGTGAAGCAATAATTACAGCAACAACTACTGATGGAAGTAACCTGTCCGCAACTTGCACTATTACAGTTTTACCAGCTTTGGCAACAGCGATTGAATTGAACAAAACCAGTGCCAGTTTGAAAGTTGGACAAACCCTTCAGCTATCTGCTTTAGTAAGTCCATATACAGTCTATCCTAATAATCATGTAACTTATTACGCTTCTCAGGAAGTGGAATGGACATCGAGCAACGTGTCAGTTGCTACAGTAGATGAAAATGGCCTTGTCACTGCCATGAGTCTTGGCGATGCCACTATTACTGCGACTACAAAAGATGGCACCAACTTGAGTGCTTCGTGTGCAGTTACTGTTGTTCCCGAATTTGCGTCAGGCATTAGTCTTAACCAATCATCTGTTAATTTGCACTTTGGCGAGTCCTCACAACTTGTGGCAACAATAACGCCTAATAACGCACCGCAAGATGTTGTTTGGACATCAAGTGACCCAAGTGTGGTGAGTGTTGACGAGGATGGATTTCTGTATGCCAATAGTCTAGGCCAAGCAACTATTACAGCTACATCTATTGCCACGACCACTAATGGCACCAATCTCACTGCCACTTGCAATGTGAATGTAGTTAAGCGTTACTTCTGTGACAACGATGTTAACCAAGATGGAGTAGTAACCGCGGCCGACATTACCGCACTTTATAATTTTTTGCTTAATAACGACATGACATACATCACCACCATAGATGTTAATGATGATGGCTTAGCAACCGCCGCCGATATAACCTCAGTTTATAATGAACTATTGAATGACACAGGTGGGAACAATGATGATGATGCCATGACATTTAATGTGAATGGCGTGATATTCAAAATGATAAAGGTTGAAGGCGGCACATTCACAATGGGCGCCACACCAGAGCAGGGCAATGAGGCCAGACAAGACGAAAAGCCTGCTCATAATGTGACACTATCTACCTTCTATATCTGTCAGACAGAAGTCACTCAAGAGTTGTGGCAAGCCGTGATGGGCAGCAACCCAAGCCCTTATAATGGCACAAAACTGCCTGTGTCAAATATTTCCTGGGACAACTGTCAAGAGTTTATTTCTAACCTGAACCAGATAACTGGCAAGACATTCCGCTTACCTACCGAAGCTGAGTGGGAATATGCAGCTCGAGGAGGTAACAAGAGTCAAGGTTATAAATACGCTGGTAGCAACAACGTTGATGAAGTTGCTTGGTACTCTAGCAATACCACTCATACAGTCGCCACAAAAATGCCCAATGAACTGGGTCTTTATGATATGAGTGGCAACGTGTGGGAGTGGTGCCAAGATTGGTATAATGCATTTTACTATATAATGTCCCCATCTACCAATCCAACAGGTCCATCGTCAGGGACCAAGCATGTGGGACGCGGTGGCGGAGTTGGCTTCACTGCAACTGGTTGCCGAGTAGCTTATCGTGACTCCAATGGTCCTGATGCCGATGATGGTATGCGCCTTGTTATGAATGCCGAATGACATCATGCATTAGCAGAAATACAAAGCGTCGTGGCATTTTTAACCGCCACGACGCTTTATCGTTTTATTAAACAAAGACAATTAGCTTAAATTAGTTTAATTCGTGTGCTTCAAACCATTCACGAGGAAGAGAACTATTTCTCTTCTGAGATTGGTCCCTTGTTGGTGAGAATGTCATAGAAAACCTTATCTCTCGCAAACCATTCTCTTACAAATGTTACAATTGCGGTGGTTGATTCTGAATCTGCCGCATTGTAGCCTGTGATGTTGTGTGTTTCAAGGCCAAGATGTTCGGCGAGGTAAATGGCTCGCTCATTATGGAACTTTTGTGAGATGACCACAAAGGAGTGCACGTTATATACCTTTACTGCCCGCCACACGGCATCAAGGGTGCGATAACCCTTGCCATCAAGCACAATATTGGCGACATCCACACCACGAGCCACAAGCGAGTCTTTCATGCTTTCAACTTCATTGACACCATCAAGACTATTCTCATCACCGCTAATAAGAATCTTTTTTATCTTTCCCGCTTTGTAGAGTTGCTCGGCAGCATCAACGCGGTAAATAAAGAATTGATTTTGCCTCCTTCCAATATTGGTCTGAGGTGTGGTTCCAAGTAACAAGCCATATTCAACAGGAGCCACACTGTCGATATCGGTGAACAACTTACCTTCTGCGTTATTCACAATTATCAGATTGCATGCCAGCGTCAATAATAGGCACAAATTAAGCATTGTTAGCGTTAACCATGAGATTCTTGTCATTTTTAGCATCATAATAAACAGTTTAATAAGGGTGTAGCAAGAGAGTTTCTTTGTCATTATGAATTTGTGGCAAAGTTAGATAGTTTTTTGTTTTGTTTGTCATTGTTTGGTGTCTTTATTTGATTAATTTCCACAACGACGCTTGATTTTTTGTGCTCTTTTTTGTCGTTTTTGGTTTTTTAAGTGTCTTTTGTGCTATTATATTAAGTAATTTAGTAATTTTGCAGTTTGTATTATATTTAAATATATAATATAACTTGATATGGGCAATATTTTGAGTAAAATAGCAGAGGTACTGCGTTGGTTGGTTGAACGCTACAAGCGCTTTAATGCTTGGTACGTGCGCCTCTACTCTGGCAAGCCGTGGTATGTGAAGAGCCTGATGGCCCTTTGCACACTTTTTGTCACACTTGTGCTCACTATTGTTGCCATCAACATCAACTTCTTGTGGCTCTTTGGTAAGTCACCGTCACTGAGCGAGATCATGTCGCCACGCCCATATAATGCGTCTTACATCTACAGTGCCGACGGTAAGCTCATTGGCAAGTACTACAAAGAGAACCGCACGCCAGTGAAATATGAGGAGGTTGACTCTATGTTCTACACCCTGCTCATAGACACCGAGGACGAGCGTTTCTTCGAGCACCATGGCATCGACTTCAAGGGTATGGGCGGAGCGTTGAAAGACTTTGTGGTTCACCGCCGGGCGCGTGGTGCCTCTACAATCACACAGCAGCTGGTGAAGAACATGTTTAAGATGCGCACCAGCGAATACACTGGCGGCCTGCTATGCCGCATCCCTGGTGTGAGAATGCTCATCACCAAGGCCAAAGAGTGGATTCTCGCCAGCGAGATTGAAATGTTCTACGACAAGAAGAGCATCCTTGAGATGTATGCCAACACCGTTGACTACGGCAATCAGGCTTACGGCATCAAGACGGCAGCAAAGGTTTATTTCAACACTACCCCCGACAAACTCACCACCGAGCAGTGTGCAACGCTAGTGGGCGTGCTCAAAGGCACTTCCTACTACAACCCTCTAAACAACCCAGCCCGATGCCTGGAGCGCCGCAATGTTGTGCTCAACAATGCCTTGACCCACCACCACTTGACGCAAAAAGAATATGACAAGCTTTCCAAGCGCAATCTGAACCTGAAATACACTCCCGAGACCGACCACAACGTGGAGTGCCCCTATTTCAGGCAAGCGGTGGTTGAGGAGATGAAACAGTGGTGCGAGCAGAACGACATAGACTTCTACCGCGACGGACTCGAAATACACACCTCAATCGACACACGCATTCAGGCATGCGCCGAGAAAGCCGTGCTCGAGCAGATGAAAGTGGTGCAGCATAACTTCGACCGCGAGTGGGGCAACAACCCGTGCTGGGTTGACGAAAATGGACGTGTCGATACCAGTTTCGTGCAAAAACGAATCGAGTCATCTACAATCTACAAGCAACTCATGGCGAAGTATAACGAGAACTACGACTCGGTGAACTACTACATGAACCTCAAGCACCGAGTAAAGCTATTTGACTACAATGGCGGCCACTATGCCGAGATGAGCTCAATCGACTCGATAGAGTACATGCTCCACAAGATGCACTGCGGCCTCATCGCCATAGACCCACACAGCGGCGAAGTAAAGGCATGGGTAGGAGATGTTGATTACAAGACATGGCAATATGACAACGTGCGTGCCCAGCATCAGCCTGGCAGCACATTCAAACTCTTTGTATATAGTGCCGCCATGAGAGCGGGCATAAAACCCTGCGACATGTATGTTGACGCGCCGCTCGTAAATCCTCTTGTAGATATTGACCCAGTCACGGGCATCACCAAGCTGTGGACACCCAAGAACGCCAGCGGGCGCTTCTCTAACGCAAACATGACAGTGCGGTCGGCATTCGCACGAAGCAACAACATCATTGCAGTGAAGGTAGGAAGCAATGTGGGCGTCAATAACGTTGCTAACATAGCCTTTGAGATGGGCATCAGGTCAACATTGGCCCGCACACCGTCGATGTTCCTCGGTTCCAGCGATGTTAACCTCATGGAACTGGTGAGCGCCTACGGCACCGTCATCAACGACGGGCAACCCAAAAAGCCCGTGCTGGTGACAAAGATTTACCGCGTCAATAAAAACGGTGAGAAAGAAGAAATCTACAACAGCAAAGCCTACGATGACCCCGACCGAGCGCTGTCGCACAGCCAGGCCTATTGCATGCGCAAAATGCTCGAGGCAGTGTGCCGCGACGCTGGCGGCACGGGCGTAGCAATCAACAACTATGTGAGCAACGTGGGCATTGGCGGCAAGACAGGTACCACCGACAACTTTACCGACGCATGGTTTGTGGCGACAACCCCCAACCTAGTGTGCGGCGCTTGGGTGGGAGGCAGCTACCGCCAGATTCACTTCAAGACAGCACAAGGGCAGGGAGGTCGAGCGGCATTGCCCATTGTGGGAGCCTTCTTGCGCAGAGTGCTGGCAAGGCGCGACATGGGCTCCCTGCGCAAGCAATTTGCTGCCGACCACGACCTTGACCGCCGCTATTTCGCTTGCGAAGGCAGCATCAACACCGACAACACTCTTGACAACGACTCTACCTCACCGCTAGGTTATGATACCATAGTGCCACAGAACTCAGCCGACGGCAGCTACGACAGCACTCGCTACATCCGCGACAAGGTAAATGAAGACATATATGGTCCCGGTGGCGCGCCGCCACGCAATAATAGTTCAGACGAAAATAATCGGCCAGTTGACCCAGCGATAGAAGAGCGTGTTAAGAACGCTTTCGGGAAACCGTGAATCATATATCGTTGAAAACTCTGAACACAAAACTGAAAACTCAAAAACTCAATATATTATGGTTTACAAATATGACTATCTCATTATAGGTTCGGGCGTGGCAGGAATGAGCTTTGCCCTCAAAGTAGCTGGCACCGGCAAGGTGGCACTCGTGTGCAAAAGCACCCTTGACGAGGCCAATACCGACCTTGCCCAAGGCGGTGTGGCTAGCGTTACTAATCTCGAAGTAGATAACTTCGAGAAGCACATCCACGACACCATGGTGGCTGGTGACTGGCTCAGCGACCCCAAGGCAGTGGAGCAGGTGGTGACACAAGCCCCTGCCCAGATTAAAGCCCTGATAAATTGGGGCGTAGATTTCGACAAGAACGAGAAGGGCGATTTCGACCTGCACCGTGAGGGAGGCCATAGCGAGTTTCGCATCCTACATCATGCCGACAATACAGGCCATGAGATTCAGGAATCTCTCATCGAGGCGGTGAAAGCCCACGATAACATCGATATTTTCGACAACCACTTCGCCATAGAGATTCTCACCCAGCACCATCTAGGAAAAATAGTAACCCGCCGCACACCCGACATACAGTGCTACGGGGCCTATGTACTCAATCAAGAGACAGGCAAGGTAGATACCTTCCTCTCACGCCTCACACTCATGGCGACAGGTGGCTGCGGTGCTGTGTATCACACTACTACCAATCCCCTTATCGCCACTGGTGACGGCATCGCCATGGTCTATCGCGCTAAAGGCACGGTACAAGATATGGAATTCATCCAGTTCCATCCCACCGCCCTCTACCACCCCGGTGACCGCCCAGCTTTCCTCATTACCGAGGCGATGCGCGGCTACGGAGGCGTGCTGAGAAACCTTGCCGGCGAGGAATTCATGCAGAAGTATGACCCACGTCTATCGCTCGCTCCTCGTGACGTAGTGGCACGAGCCATAGACAGCGAGATGAAGCTGCGCGGTGAGGATCATGTGTTCCTCGATGTGACACACAAAGATCCAGAGGAGACCAAGCACCACTTCCCCAACATCTACAAGCACTGCCTTGAGATAGGCATCGACATCACCAAGGACTACATCCCCGTGGTGCCCGCTGCCCACTACCTGTGCGGTGGCATAAAGGTGGATCTTAACGCCTGCTCATCGATAGAACGCCTCTATGCCGTGGGCGAGTGCTCATGCACAGGTCTTCACGGTGGCAACCGCTTGGCAAGCAACTCGTTAATTGAGGCTGTGGTATATGCCGAGGCTGCCGCTAAGCATGCCATAGCCTGTCACAATCACTACGATTATCGCACCGACATCCCTGCTTGGGACGACAAGGGCACCCAGCATCCCGAGGAGATGGTGCTCATCAGCCAAAGTGAGAAAGAGGTGGGCGAGATTATGAGCGCCTATGTGGGCATCGTGCGCAGCAATCTGCGCCTCGACCGCGCATGGAACCGACTCGACATCCTCTATCAAGAGACCGAAAAACTCTTTAAAGAGAGCACCGTGAGTCGCCGCATCTGCGAGCTGCGCAACATCATCAACGTGGGTTACCTCATCATGCGCCAAGCCAAGGAGCGTAAAGAGTCGCGTGGATTACACTACACCGTTGACTATCCACCAAAACCCAAGGACGCAGAGGACCTAAAGTTGTAATGCACAATTTATAATGCATAATCATGATATTTAAACATCTATTATTAATAACAATAGCTACATTGACATTATTAGGCTGCAAGTCGCAAAAGGCAAGCGAAAGCACTTCTATTGTTAATGATACCATCACTCAAGTGGTGAATTTCGATGGCAAGAATGCCTACAATCTGGTGAAGTTACAATGCGACTTTGGACCGCGTGTACCTGGCACACCAGCTCACAGCAAATGCGCTGAGTGGTTGGAACAATCGCTAAAGCAGAACTGCGACTCGGTGGTTGTGCAGCAGGGACAAGTCACCACTTTCGACGGCAAAACGCTCAACATAAAAAATATTGTGGGCAGTGTTAACCCTAGCAACAATGACCGCATCTTGCTGCTGGCACACTGGGACTGCCGCCCCTGGGCCGACAATGACCCCGACCCCGCTAACCACCAGAAACCAGTGATGGGCGCCAACGATGCCGCCAGTGGCGTGGCAGTGCTGCTTGAACTGGCACGCTTGATGAAGGAGAAGAAGCCCAACATAGGCGTGGATATTCTCCTCGTCGATGCCGAGGACTGGGGCACCAATGATGTGGAAGAGTCATGGGCACTAGGCACACAATACTGGGCAAGTAATCCTCATGTGCAAGGATACACTGCACGTTTTGGCATCCTGCTCGATATGGTGGGCACAAAAGGCGCCAAATTCTACAAAGAATATGAGTCAATGCAATTTGCCCCTGCTGTAGTCACCGAAGTGTGGGATGTAGCGCAGAAGAGCGGCTACGGAGCCTACTTCGACAACAACTTTGGCGGCGGAGTCACCGACGACCACATTGTGGTAAACGGCATGGGAATTAAATGCATCGACATCATCGACACCCGTCAAGACGGCGGCTTCTTTGACGGCTGGCACACAATCAACGACACCATGGACTGGATAGACCAAAACACCCTGAAAGCCGTGGGCCAAGTGGTGGCTAATGTTATTTATAGTTATTAGTTTATAGTTATTACATACGTTAAGAGTTTTCCTAAATCACATTGGCACAAGTTAAGGCACATAGCGAACGCTCATCGAAGTTTTTAAAAGACCTCGGCATCTATGCCATCGGAAACCTGGGATCCAAGATCATCACGTTTGCGATGGTAGCTGTCTATACTTTCTACGTTAGCAAGAGAGATATGGGCTACTATGACCTGTGTCTGACTATAATCTTCTTGCTAATCCCGTTTGTGACGCTGCAATTGCGCGACGGAGCCTTCAGATTCCTGCTTGAGACCGATGACAGACAACGACGAAGCAAAATCATCACATATATTTATCGCACCCTCGTCACAAGCACCATAGTATCGCTGGTTGTAACCATCATGCTTGCCCTGTTTACCAGCATTGAATATGTGTGGTATTGCTTCATGCTTCTCATTGCTATGTCGTTTTTTGAGGTAATAACACAAGTGGCACGCGGTTTGGGCAAGAACGTGGAATTTGTTGCTACAGGAATCATCTCCTCATTAGGAATATTTGTGTTCAGCATTGTGTTTGTAGTGATTTTGCCATGGGGCATCACCGGCATTTTCATATCCAATATTCTGGCACGCATTGTGGCACTGGCCTACCTAGAATGGCGCATGAAGATTATTGCCACCTACTTCAAGTTTAAAATCAACATCAAGCAAGTGTCGCATGACCTCATCAAGTACTCACTGCCACTATTGCCAGGCTCGATCTGCTGGTGGCTTACTGGCAGCAGCGACCGTTGGTTCATCAACCACTTCTTGGGTCTCGAAATGAATGGTGTGTATTCTGTAGCATTTCGTTTCAACAGCATCATTCTCATCCTGTCAACGATATTCTACCAGGCTTGGCAGGAGACAGCTATCTTGCAGTATAATAGTCCCGATCGTGACAAGTTCTTCTCCAAGATGTTCAACACCTACATTGGCGTACTAGCCATCTTGCTCACGGGCTATTCCTTCTCACTGAAAATAATTTACCCATATATTGTTGACATCAGTTATCAGGAGAGTGTTAACTATCTTTACCTTATGGGCATCTCTGCTGTGCTGTTTGCCTTGGTGGCATTTTTCGATATGGGCTACCAGTGTGCTAAAGACACCGTTAGCACATTGCCCGCCATTGTGCTGGCTGCCATTGTCAACATTGTGTGCAACTTCGTGCTTGTCAAGTGCGTTGGCGTGTATGGTGCCATCGCCACATCAATTATCACATATTTCGTGCTCTTCTTGTGGCGCCTGCACGACATGAAACGCTACTTCAAGCTCACTTTCTTTCCCACAACCACGATTGCTGTGATTATCATTATTATTGGCTCAATCGCATTCCATTTCTTCAGCTCGTGGTGGATCTTGCTGCTCTATATGGTCGCAGCATGCGCTCTGGCATTATTATCGATTCCCAAAGAAACACTCTATGAGATGAAGAATAAAGTGATTCAAAAATTTGGAATTAAGCAATAATAGCAGTAAATAAACGTTAAGAAATTAATATACAAAATATAAATTGATACAAAGTTTATGAAGATTAAAAACTTAATAATATTAGCAGCTATAATCATCACTCTGACAGGCTGCAAGACTGCATCAGAGAACACCTTATCTTACTTCCGCAACCTGAGTGATTCACCTAATGGTGTGATGCCCAAAGGCGTCGATTATCAAATAAAGATTGTTCCCGACGACGAGCTCTCTATTGTAGTTACTTCCATTGTGCCCGAAGCAAGCTATATGTTTAATCAACCGCAAGCCAACACTGCGCGTCGTGGCGACATAAGCACACAACCAATCCCTCGCCTGCAAACATATATCGTGAATAAAGATGGCGACATCGTGATGCCAGTGATAGGACGTCTCAATGTAGTTGGAAAAACCACCCGCGAAGTTGAGCAGATGATAATGTCTCGCGTAAGCCAAACAGTAAAAGATCCTTTTGTAAGAGTAGAGCTACTTGGATTCTTCGTAAATGTGATGGGCGAAGTGAAAAATCCTCACCGTATTTACGTAAATTCCGAGAGATTTACACTGCTTGATGCTCTAAGCGCAGCTGGTGACTTAACTGACTTTGGTGAACGTGACAAAGTACTGGTGATACGAGAGGAGAATGGACAGCAGACCTACCATCGTCTAAACCTTGCAGATAGCAATATTTTCTCTTCACCATACTTCTACTTGCAACAAAATGATGTAGTGTATGTCGAGCCCAACCAGATACGCATTGACAATTCCAAATACAATCAAAACAACGCCTTCAAACTCTCTGTCATCTCCACCATCGTGAGTGCCGCTTCGGTAGTTGCATCACTTGTAATTGCCCTGGCAGTGAAATAACGTTTTAAACCCATACTCATTTTTTAATTCTCAAACATGAGCAATAAGTCCTACGAGAACAATACTACCACTCCACAAGGCGAGAGAATCATTGATTTAGGTAGCGTTATCAACAAGTACAAACGCTTTTGGTGGCTTTTTGTATTGTCGTTAATTGCCTGCATTGGTCTTGCCATTGTATATTTAAAATACAAACTTCCAGAATATCTTGTAATCTCAACAGTGCTAGTTGATCAAGAAGATGACAGTAGCAGTGCAGGAGCATCATTGTTAAAAACCCTATCGTTAGGTGGCGGAGGTGCCAGTGTTGATGACGAAGTTGTGGTTATGGGTTCTCAAAGTATATGTTGCAATATGGTAAAAGAGCTGAAACTCAACCGCCTATATATAAAGCGTAAAGGTCTCATCGGGAAGGTTGATTTTTATCAGAACTCGCCAATCGAGATTGATGCCCCTGAGGAAGTCTTCGACACCCTCTCAATAGGGATGAACTTCAAGGTTACTATCAAAGAGAATGGCAAGGCCGACATCAAGGTTAAAAAGGGGATGTTCAAGACCTTCGCTACTCTCACCGACCAATCTTTGCCTGTTACCGTCACTATTCCCTACGGAAGTTATGTAGTGAAAACTACTAAATTTTATATGCCTGGTAAAGAAGTTGTGATCAACGCCAATGTTACAGGCAACTTGCTCCGCACCGAACAATTCATGGAAGACATGACAGTGAAGGTGCTAAACAAGAAAAGTAACGCCATATATATGGATGTTCAAACCTCTAATGTCAAGCGAGGCAAGGACATGCTCAACACTATGATACGCCTCTATAACGAACGAGGGCAACAAGAGAAAGACGAACAAGCTATAAACACCGCCAACTTCATTAAAGAGCGACTAGGACTCATCTATAATGAGCTCACAAAAAGCGAGGCTGATATCGAAGCTTACAAGCGGTCCCACAACTTAGCTGACGTGGATGGTCAAACCAAAACAAGCATTGCCCGTCAGGAGCAGGCTGAAAGCAAGATTGTAGCCCTAGAGTCTCAGTACCGCATCGTGGGACTTATCAATGATTTTATCAACGATCCACGAAACAAGTATTCTTACATACCATTTGATGAGTCCACAGCGGCTTCTGGACCTATCAGTGCGTTCAATGAACTTGCCATGAGGCGCGCCGAACTAGCACGGAGTGCTAAAGGCGACAACGAAGCGCTCAAAGAGATTGACCGTCAACTCGATGCTATGCGCGAGACAATACGCAAAGGTGTAAGCAACACCCTAAGCGCCCTTAGAATACAAATCGACAAAGCTTCCCAAGTGAGCAGCGAGTCACAAGGCGAGATGAACAAAGTTCCCTCTCTAGAGAGAGAAATGCGCGACTTATATCGTGAGCAAGGCATTCAGAACGCACTCTATACATTCTTGCTGCAGAAACGTGAGGAGAACGCCCTCGTACTTGCAGCAACTACTCCTAAGGGTAAGATTGTCGATAACGCCTACGCCAAGAGCAAACCCGTAGCCCCCAACATTCCTGTGGTGCTCCTCATAGCCCTGATTGCAGGTCTTATGATACCCATCTTGCTGCTTTATCTCAAGAACCTGTTCACTACTAAGTTCTCTACTCTAGATGAGCTGCAAGAGTTAACCAAGTCGCCTGTATTGGGCGAGATATGCCACAACCGCCACAAAGAGTCACTTGTTGTCAAGCCTGTCAAGACCTCATCGATTGTCGAGCTGTTCCGCTTGCTGCGCAATAATGTGCAGTTCCTTATGACCAAGAAGGACGACAAGGTAGTGCTTGTCACATCCTCTATCAGTGGCGAGGGCAAGTCGTTTATCAGCGCCAACCTAGCATCATCATTTGCTTTGCTTGGCAAGAGAGTGGCACTAGTGGGCATGGACATACGCAGTCCAAAACTTGCCAAAATGCTGTCAATCAAGGATGCCCCAGGAGTCACTAACTATCTCTCAAACTCCGACATTGAAATCAGCGAGATAGTGCAGCAAGTGGCCGATGTTGAGAACTTGAACGTCATTGTTGCTGGCCCAATTCCACCTAACCCCTCAGAACTACTGCTTGGAGAACGTACCACTAAGTTATTTGAAGATCTGCGCAAAGACTTTGATATTATAATCATTGACTCAGCCCCAATAGCTATGGTGAGCGACACATTCTCACTGGCTAAGTTTGGCGACACTACGCTCTTCGTTACCCGCGCCAACCACACAAAACGCAACCTCGTCAAGTACTTCAACGACGTTGTTGCCCGCAAGCAATTCAGCAATGCTGCCGTCGTGCTGAACGACAGCAACCCACGTCTATCGGCTGGCTATGGCTACGGCTACGGCAAGGAGAAATAACGTCTTATATAATTAAGACTATCAAGTAACATCTGCTCTCAACTGCCAGAATCATGAAATTTGAGAAACGCTTCTTGTTGCAACGCCTCTTTTTCATAGGCTTTTGGCTATCTACATGCACCGGCTTCATCAGCGACCTAATTTGGGGCAGCGGTGAGCCCTCAATATTAAGGACAATATCTTTGCTCGTGGTTGATGCAATTATTGTTTTTCTTGGTGTGTGCACTATAAAGAAGATGTTTGATATTATAATGATTCTATCATTTATTATAATCTCCTATTTCAGCACATGCCTGATAAATAATGGTAGCTTCGTCTCATGGGCCAATGGTCTCCGCTACTTTAACGGAATTCTGTTCATCATATCCATTTTGCGCTATTTTGGGGCCACAGAGTATCGCCATGACCTTTTTGTGAAATCGCTCGACAGGCAATTTTACATCTTCCTTTGGCTGCAAGTGCCCGCTGTGCTTTTTCAATTTTTCAAGTATGGCGCTGGCGACAAAGTGGGCGGAACTATGGGTGATGGATTCTCGGGAGTGGTGAGTTTCACCATCTATTATGTGTCGTTCTATTTGTTAAGAAAACACATTGACCACAACAACATCTTGAGGTCTATTTCAAAAAACTGGATATTTATTTTCCTCCTTTTCCCTTCATTTCTAAATGAAACTAAAATCAGTTTTGCTCTAATCTTAGTCTATTTTATTCTGTTGATGCCCATCGACCGAAAATACATAATTCGCATGACATTTCTATCTCCAGTAGTTGTGATTCTAGTTGCAGTGGGCAATTACTTCTATTCTTCTACAGTTGATGAAAGTCAAGGCAAGCTTAAACTCGACGCTGAATTTTTTGATGAATATTTGGATGCTGATATCGATAAACTTGAGAAAGGTTTAGAGTATCTTGAGAAATATGAGGATGAAGAGGAATTTGATATACCTCGATTTACCAAATTGGGATTAATGCCTATGGTGTTCTCAGCCCACCCAGGCAATAATCTTTTGGGATTTGGCATAAACATATATTCTCGAGGAAAATATATTGAAGAATCTGATTTCAGCAAAGAATATGATTGGCTACTACGAGGTACAAGTCCTCACATTTACAGCACTTACATGCAACTGGGCATTATTGGTTCCATCTGGATGGCAATATTCCTTATTAGCCTGTTTTTTATAAAACCTAAAAAATACCCTAAGAGGGACCTCAGTTCGCAGTTGTTTTTCTTTATTGCAATAATTATTTTATTGCTATATGCAGACCTATGGATAAACAATAACTTCTGCTATATAATGCTCACCTTTATGATGCTTTCTTGGAGAAAAAACGAAATTGCATCCAATTAACACCTTAGTATTGTCGCCCAATAAGCCTCTTCATCCATCTATTTCCTTTAACACACATATGCAGCAGACTTGGGCTGTGAAGCAGTGCGTGAAGTACCCTGATCTTGCGGGGATATCGTCTCACTTCATAGGAAATCACCTGCTTGTACCAGTCATCTTTCACAATTTTATTTATATAAAAACTAAAGGTGTGTATTTCGTTGATCTTGATGTCATCATCAAATCTATTATCGTGAACATTTTCATTAAGGGTTGTCTCTAACTCACTAAAATACTTGCGCCATAGTGCTTGCTTGAAATATCGACCAGTCATCGTTAACGAGGTGGAAACTTGATAGTAATTGTAGAGTCTTTTATCATAGACTCCCACCCTGCTACACTTGAGAACAAGTCTTATATTGGTCAATATATCCTCACTGGGCATTTCTCTCTTGACCACAAACATTTCCTTGTTCCACAATTCGCGACGGCTGAAACACATGCATGCTATATAAAGGAACTCTGGGTCAAGCAATAATTTAAGCATTTTTTCACCAGTTAGCGTGCCTTCATAACCCCTTGACGCAACTGGATGCGTTACCCCATCGACTACGCGGTTAAAGCCACAATACACAGCATCTAATTGTTGTGATTCCATCTTTTCAACCAAGAACTCGATTGCTTCGGGCTCTAATGTGTCGTCGCTATCGAGAAACAACACATAATCGCCTGTCGAACGCAAAAAGCCAGCACAACGAGCTGCAGCAGAGCCCTGATTGGCCTGATGCACTCCTATGACACCACGATTACTAGTCAATTCATCAACAATCGCTGCCGACTCATCGGTTGAGCCATCATTGACCATTATCACCTCAATATTAGGGTAGCTTTGAGAATTGATGCTATTGTAACACCGCTCTAAATACTTTTCAGCATTATAGACAGGAACGATTATCGACACCTTTGCTTGTGACATTGCTATAGAACTATCGGTAAATATTGCCTCTTAATGTTAACTTCTTTGATTGTTTTAATGAGCCCTCAATAGATTTTTTGTTGAGTCCATTAAAAGTGTTGTTTGTTATAATGGCTTTTGAAAATTTATAGTCTTTATTGCTATAATTAGCATAGAACACACCTTTACCTATTTGAGCATTAACAATATTACCATCAAATTCTATCGAAGTTTGATTGGCCGACTCATGAAGGAAAAAATGGTAGTTTGAACTATTAAATACATTGTTCTTATATACCAAATCCATTGTTTTCACATTGCGGCAATAGATTCTGGTATCGCCTGAGAATATGTTATTTGTGGCAGTTATCAAAACATTGTCGATTGTTTTAGACGAACTCAACGTGGCGCTAGTATAGATATTTGACACACTGTTGTTGTCTAAATTAAGGCGCAACGATCCTTCATGACACCAAACAAAGCGTTGTGGATAATCATTTTCAATGATGTTGTTTGTGGCACTTATATTTGCATTCTGGCACGATAAGAAAGTGTGTCCACTATTTTTATCATCACTTAATATTTCACCTTTGCTGGATAAATAGTTATTATCTATCTTGACATTTATGTTGTCTCCCAACTCTGATATTATGTCTATATCGTTCATAAAAGAGTTTTTTCTCGAGCATTTTGATGTGCACACAATTTCATTGTAGGATATCTCTAAGTTCTTCACAATGGCATACTTGCAAAAAGCAGTCATCAAGATGCGGTTGAGTGGAGCATTAATTATGATTTTGTTATTCTTGAATAATATACTGTCTAGGGTACAATAAGTTTGGGCCTTTTCGTTATATGTGTGGTTAAATGCAATAAAATTACGCACATCTAAAAGCTTGCTGCCTGTTATGTTGTCAAGATAGAACTCGTTATTCTCAACAACAATATTCTTTATTTCAAAATCTGTTTCATGCACGCCGCCCCAGCAGCCAAGAACCTCGTCTTTGCCATATTTTCTAAAAACATTATTAACAATATGAATATTTTTTTGTGCACCACGCGACCATAGGCAACCTCCAACCTCGCAGTTGTTGTAATTCTCAAAATAACAATTCTGTACCAGCACATTAGAGCATTCGCGCAAGTCAAGATTGGTGATTTCGGCATCTCTCATTTTACTTACCACGTTATCGACCAAAACGCCATCGGCATCCCATATTTTCACAAGAAGCTTTTCAGAGTTCTCCCATAAAATACCTTTATGGGGTTCAATCTCAAAACATAAATCACGAATCTCGGCTGATATCTTGTGGTTGGGATTGCCTTTAATTCTGAAGAAGCAATCATCAGTAAACTTCGACTTGCCATTAGCAAAACCTTCTTTAACTATAATCTTTGTTGACTGTGAGTCAACACCTTTTATCACCACATTGCAATTTATCCTGATAGTGCCGTCTATTACATACTTGCCAGATTTGTCAAAGTATAATATCAGCGTATCGTCATAAGAAAGTGTAGTTGCCACTTTTTTTATGTTATCCACCAGAGGCTTAGCACACTGGCTCATCTTTATTTCCACAGTGCGGGCATGAGCCATGCATGTGAGCAATGCAATAGCAACAAAAGCTATAATATATCTAACAAATTTCATAACTGAACAAATGATGATTTGTGCAAAAGTAATAAAAATACTCACATGTTTGACCTTTTTTGTGAATAAAAGATTAATAAAAAGACAAATCTTTTTCTGCAACAGAAAAAAATACTTAATTTTGCAACATCAACATGGAAAAGAAGCGCATACTCATAGCAAACAAGTTCTACTACCCACGTGGTGGTGACTGCATTGTGGCAATGAACCTAGAGCGGCTGCTAAAGGAACAGGGCCATGACGTAGCAGTATTTGCTATGCAGTATCCCGAGAATATTGATTCAGGATGGAACTGTTACTATCCTTCACAAGTAGAATTCGACGGGACATTTGGCAATAAGTTGAAGGCAGTTCAAAGGCTCATGGGATGGGGCGACATCAAGACAGCGTTCAACAAGATTCTCAACGATTTCAAGCCCGACATAGTGCACCTACACAACATCCATTCCTATCTCTCGCCTGTGTTGGCACAACTTACCAAGAAGCATGGCTGCCAAGTAGTGTGGACACTGCACGACTACAAGCTCGTGTGCCCGTCCTACGCCTGCCTGCTAAATGAGAAACCTTGTGAGCGATGCATTGGCCACAGCAAGATATCAGTCCTCAAGACCCGTTGCATGAAAGGCAGTTTTTCCGCCAGTGCAATGGCGTGGATTGAAGCGCGAAGGTGGAATCGCTATAAGCTTGAGGATGTTACTGACGCATTTATCTGTCCCAGCCACTTCATGGCGGCCAAGATGAAGAAGGATGGATTTGACCCTAAGAAAATTCATGTTGTGTGCAACCACATCGACACTGAGAAACAGAAACTCTATGACTCACTCAACGCTGTGCGTGAAGACTTCTATATCTATGTGGGACGACTATCTGTCGAGAAAGGTGTTGACACTCTACTCCTGGCGGCTTCCAAGTTACCATATTCCCTTAAACTTGCAGGTGATGGACCACTCCGCAAAAAACTGGAGAGACAATATGCAGGCTGTAAAAACATTGAGTTCTTAGGCCATCAAAACGCACAGCAAGTTGCAACTCTATTGACTAAAGCACAGTTCTCGGTGGTACCAAGCGAGTGGTATGAGAATAACCCTCTCAGCGTTATCGAATCGCTTTGTGCTGGCACGCCAGTGGTAGGAGCACGCATTGGAGGCATTCCAGAACTGATAAACGAGAATAATGGTATCACCTTCACCTCGGGCAACATGGATGAGTTGGCGCAAGCCATTATCAAGGCATTCGACACCCAATGGAATAAAGATGACATCAAGACAGCAGCGGCAGCACGATTCTCTGAGCAAGAGCACTTAAAGCAAATTGAAGAGATCTATGGACTCCAATCTGAGTAAATTGCCCCACAAACGTCTTGCCACGCTCGATATTTCAAGGATGGTTTGTATCATTCTAGTTGTAATTGGGCACTATGACCCAAGCAATGCTCCACTCCAATATAACAATATGTTGAAGGTTATTTACACCTTTCACATGCCTGTATTTCTCTTCATAAGCGGATACCTCTACATCGTCACACATAAAGAAGAGTCTTTCACTGCTTTCATCACCAAGAAAATCAAGCGACTGGCAATACCTTATCTCGTCACTTCAGCAATCATTATCACCATAAAACTGCTGACACAAGGTGCAGCCAGAGTAGACCACCCTGTCACCGCTTTGTCCTATCTGAGAATGTTTTATTTGCCCGAAGCTGGTTACTTCTTATGGTTTATCATTGCGCTGTTTGTGATGTTCTTGATAGTATTCCATTTCAAGTCAAGAACATCTCGACTAGCATTGTTTGCAGTGAGCTTTATTATCTCTTTCTTGCCTTCATGTGGAATAGACATCTTGTGTCTAAGGCAATGCCAGGAGATGATGATCTACTTCATGACCGGAGTGGTTATAGCCGACTATGCTCCAAATCTATTTAAGCTAAATACTGGCATAACACTGATAATCCTACTTCTATTCGCTGGTTGCGAAGCCTATTATGTACAACACCAAGACTCAATGCTCATGTATCGACTCCTGGCATTTTTAGGTATTGCGGCTATCATGACGCTGAGCTACAATTGTGAGCGTTTCGTGCCTTTATTGGCAAGGTCGTGTGTGTTGCTCGCTCCATCGGTTTATATCATATACCTCTTTCACACAACCATCGAAGGATTTGCAAAGGCATTTCTGGAAAAGTATCCCATTTTGGACATATTCTCACTCCAAGCAATAATAATCATCGGTTTAGCATTTATTATTCCCATTCTACTCCATCATTTGGTTCTGAAGAGATTTACCACTACACGATTCTTATTTGGGTTATAAATGCTACGGCACACAATAACGACGCAGTGTTTTGCGTTTAACTATAGATATAGTTCGCAATTGTCATGACAATAATAAAGCCTACCGACGCTTCTATCATATTGACTTATCGTTGCCCCATGCGCTGCAAGATGTGCAACATCTGGGACAACCCTACCATAAAGGAGAAAGAACTCAAGCCAAGCGAGCTTGAGTGCTTGCCTCAGCTCAAGTTCATCAACCTCACTGGTGGTGAACCTTTTGTGCGTGAGGACATCGATGAAATAGTGGAAGTGTGCTATAAGAAGAGTCCACGTATCGTCATCTCAACTAGCGGATGGTTTGAGGATCGCGTTATTGACTTGGCTAAGAAATTTCCAAAGATTGGCATCCGCATTAGCATTGAGGGACTACAGCAGAAGAATGACGAACTGAGAGGCCGCGAAGGCGGTTTTGAGAAAGGTCTCCGCATCCTTCACACCCTCAAGGACATGGGGTTGAAAGATATTGGTTTCGGGTGCACTGTAAGCAACAACAACAGTAGCGACATGCTCGAACTTTACAAGTTGAGCAAGTCGATGGGAATGGAATTTGCCACAGCTGCCTTCCACAACAGCTACTATTTCCACAAGACCGACAATGTAATCACCAATCGTGAGCAAGTGTGTCGCGACTTTGAGACGCTAGTCAACTTGCAGCTCAAGGAGCACAGTCCCAAATCATGGTTCCGCGCCTGGTTCAACATGGGACTAATCAATTACATCGAAGGCAACCGTCGCATGCTGCCTTGCGAGGCGGGCATGATGAACTTCTTCATCGACCCATACGGAGAGGTGTATCCATGCAATGGCCTTGAGGAGAAATATTGGCAAGAGTCGATGGGCAACATTCGCGAAACCAGCGACTTCATGACAATTTGGAATAGCGCTCAAGCCGAGCAAGTGAGAGCAAAAGTGCGTAAGTGCCCCAAAAACTGCTGGATGGTGGGAACTGCCGCCCCAGTAATGAAGAAATACATCAAGCATCCTGCCAAGTGGGTAATCAAGAATAAGTTACGCTCCATGCGAGGAAAGCCTGCAATACTTGACAAGTGCTGGCACGATGTGGGTCAAGACCCTAGACAAGGCGACCTGAGAGAAAATTTCTAAACTTTTCCCAACTTGATTTTGCCTTTCACACAAATATAATCATGAAAATTGTTGTCGTTGGCACTCGTGGAATTCCCAATATTCAGGGTGGTGTGGAGACTCACTGCGAAGAGCTGTACCCACGCCTAGCAGCATTGGGATGCGATGTGACAATCATCAGGCGTAGCTGCTATGTCACCGATGACAATCGCATCACAGAATACAAAGGCGTGAAATTGATTGATGTGTATGCCCCCAGGCGCAAGAGTATCGAAGCTTTTATACACACAACGTTGGCATTGATTAAAGCACGCAGGCTCAAGCCCGATATCGTGCACATACATGCTGTTGGTCCATCAATATGTACACCTCTCGCCAAACTGCTGGGGATGAAGGTTGTCTCCACAAATCATGGACCTGACTATGAACGGCAGAAGTGGGGAAAGCTTGCAAAATCTGTTATCTTTTATGGCGAGCGTTTTCAGGCACGATTTTCTAATCATATTATCGCGATTAGTCATGTAATTGTTGACATCCTCAAAAATCGACACAACCGCATTAAGAACGTGTCGATTATCTACAATGGAGTGAATGCCCCTGTTAAATCAACTTCTACCGACTACATCTCTTCACTAGGACTTACTCCTGGCAAATATGTCATGGCATTGGGGCGGTTTGTTCCCGAGAAACGGTTTGACTGGCTCATTGAGGCTTTCAAGAAAGCACAATTAAAAGACCTCAAGTTGGCACTCGTGGGCGATAGTGACCACAACGACGCGTATTCAACCCAACTTAAAAAATTGGCTCATGACACCCAAAACGTGGTGCTCACTGGGTTTATAAAAGGAGAAAAGCTCAATCAAGTTTTGACCAATGCAGCCCTCTTTGTGCTCCCCTCAACCCACGAAGGTCTGCCTATTTCGCTGCTCGAAGCCATGAGCTACAACCTTGATGTGCTGGTAAGCGACATCCCCGCCAACCGCCTTCCAGAACTTGAAAGCGATGACTTCTTCTCTGTTGACAGCATCACAGAGTTAACCAAGAACCTTTCACGCAAGATGAATAATCTCAAGCGCAACAGGCAATATGACCTCAACAACTACAATTGGGACAACATCGCCAAGCAGACACTCGATGTTTACAAGCAAGTACTAGACAAATAGAATAATACACTTATCATTAGAGCATTAATTTATTAAACAGCAGAATGAAGAAGATAATAATCTTAGCTATTGATTTGCTAATATTGAACTTTGCTTGTTTCACATGCAACGCTTTTAATCTATCTGCTGGCACATATATTTTCGACAACAGCAAGCAGCAATTCAATACAATAAAAATGCTAGTGGGGACTGATTGTACAACCTATGTGTTGAGCATGTCTCATTATCAAGGAAAAGATTGGACAAGCGTTTCTCTTGACCAAGACATAGAAAGTGTCAAGAGCTATTGCTTTGTGGAATGTGATAATATTGCCGATGGACGATTCAATATGTCGCTTGAGGAGTTTATCATCAATAAAATAGATAGTATAGGAGCACGTCGCACCGAGCTGTCAACCAGCAATCTATACATGCACCCCAAATGGGTGTTCTGCCCTCTGTATAGTAGTAATTATAGCCCTGGTTACTGGCGCACGATTGATAGCTACAATGCTGTTCCATCATACACATTGCCTATAGTACACATCAACACTGAGGGAGATGCTCCTATTAATAACAAAGATTACTATATCAATGCCACCTTGTGGCTTGACAATTGTGGCATCCAGGAGTTTGAATCGCTTGGAAATGAACAAGAACCTCTAGTTATAGAAATCAAAGGGCGAGGCAATTACACATGGAGAGTTCCTCCAAAGAAACCTTACAAAATCAAATTTGCTAAAAAGCAGTCGCCTTTAGGTCTTGATAACAGCAAACATTTCGTTTTAAAACCCGATTGTGACGATTGGAGTGGATATTTGCGCAATGAAACTGGTTTTGAGATCAGCCGCAAGATGGGAATGCCCTATACAACTAGTCAAAAACCGGTAGAGGTAATGCTCAATGGTGAATATGTTGGTTTATACTTCTTATGTGAAAAAATAAGAGTTGAGTCGGGGAGAGTCGAGGTGATTGAGCAGGAAGATAACGATAGCAATCCCGAAAACGCTACTGGAGGTTGGTTGCTTGAGATGCGGTATGATGGCGAGAATTCTGTTATAGCACAAAATCAGAATAATGATCCAGCAAACGATTTTTTTGCTTTTACATCCGAGTATCCCAAGGTTCTCTCACAAGTGCAGCGAGACTATATACACGATTTTATCTATCGTGCCGACAGTTGTATCTACGTAACCAACAAAAAAGATACTGGCTGGGAGCAATATTTCGATATAAATTCCTTGGCGCGGTTCTATGTGATTCATGAGGTTATGGAGAATATGGAAGCATTCTCTGGCAGCCTGTTCATCTATAAAGACTGGGGTTGGGATGAGAAATTCATGTTTGGACCCGTTTGGGACTTTGACAACAGCGCTATGACAATATATAATGCCAATTCTGATCACTTCATTTTCGAATATGATTCACCATTCCAATTTGTATGGATTAAGGAGCTAGTAAGATTTCCTCGTTTCCAAATGAAAATAAGGGAAATTTGGAAAGAGTTTATCGCCAATGATATAATGTCAATAGTCAGTGAACATGCCGCCCAATGGCGAGCCAAAATAGTGGATGCTGAGCAAAATGATAAGCAACGTTGGCCAGTTTATGCCAGTTGGCATAGCGAAACGGCTCCAGCCGAATTTCTTGCAGCTATCTCTCGCAAGGTAGCGTGGCTCAATGAGCAGTGGAACGTGCCAGTGGGAGATGTGAACTGCGACGGAGTTGTCACCGCTTATGATGTCACATGTTTATATGATTACTTGCTCACTGATGACAACACTTGCATAATTACCTGTGATCTTGACGGCAACGGTGAAATCACCGCCCACGACCTCACTGTCCTCTACAACATACTGTTAGAAGAATAGTTGTTAGGTTTTGTTCTATAAAATCTGGAATATCTGAAATTTTCAGAAAATATTCACGATCCCCGTTCCCAATTACATCAATATGCTGTAGAAATTAAAAAAACAGATATCAAACGACATTAATACTGCTTTTCTGATGAAAAATATTATAAACCACATCTGTATAGCGATTGTAGCACTGATATGTTTCAGTGTAAATGGTTTGGCTTTGGATTTTAAAGCTGGGACCTACTATTTTGACAACTCTAAACTACATTTCTCCTCTGTAAAAATGGTTTTAGGAGACAATAATTCCACCCGTATCTATAACATGTCAACCACTAATACAAACTCAAATTGGTTCCGTGTGACACTTACAAACAACATTTACGGCCTCACAGGGTTTTGCTTCATTGATAGCGAGGTAGCAGCGGGACAATACAATAAAGGACTACAGGAGTTTATTGAGCAAAGGGCAAACATAGAACAAAACTTCAGACAGACTAAAATTAGAAACAACGTTGGACGAGAGCCAGAATACCTTATCGGTTGGGTGTTTTGTCCACTAAATGACGCTGCGATTAGCGACGGCTATTGGCGACCACAAGACAGTTATAACGTTGAGCCATCACGCACCGTGCCACTTATTTACATTAATACTCAAAATGGTGTTACCATTGCCGACAAGGAGAACTACATTGACGGTACCTTTTGGCTTGACAACTGTGGCATTGAAGGCTATGAATCTATGGGCAGCGCTTCTGACCCTTTGAGCATTCAAATTAAAGGCCGTGGTAATTGGACCTGGATTAATATGTATAAAAAACCTTACAAGGTTAAATTTGCAACCAAGCAATCACCTTTGGGTCTCGATAATAGCAAGCACTTCATCTTGATCCCCAACGCTGTGGACTGGAGTGGATATCTTCGCAACGAGACAGGTTTTGAACTCAGTCGCCAATTGGGATTGCCATACACAACACGCCAACTACCCGTTGAGGTAATTCTCAATGGAGAGTACCAAGGTCTTTATTTTTTGTGCGAGAAAATCAGAGTTGAGAACGGAAGGGTTGATATTATGGAGCAGCAAGACAACGACACTAATCCCTATAATGTTTCAGGAGGATGGCTGCTTGAGAATGACTGGGAAGGACCTCTGGTTAATGTCCAGTATGAGGGCAATGACCCAAACAACCATTATTATGGATGGTCATCAAAATCACCCGAGGTCATTTCACCACAACAATATTACTACATTAATTCTTTGCTTAAACACATTGACGAATGTATATATGTCAGTGATAAGACCGATAACTCATGGGAGAATTATATCGATGTCAATTACTTGGCACGATTCTACATAGTCAATGAAGTTATGGATGGAATAGAGAATTTTACGCGCAGCCTATTCATGTACAAAGACTGGGGAGAAGACACAAAATTCATATTCGGACCTGTCTGGGATTTTGATTGCAGTTTCCAGATTGAAACATGCGACCACTTCATCTATGATTATGATTCAGAGTTTAAGCCTTTGAACCTATGGATAAGAGAACTAGCAAAGTTTCCTCATTTCCAGCAAGTGATTAGACAAATTTGGAAACAGTTTAAAGATAACGACATTCTAAACAAAATCAATGAGCACGCTGCTCAATGGAGAAGCATGATAGTTGCTGCCGAGAATTGTGATAAAGTTAGGTGGAGAACTTATGCCAGTATGCATTCACAAGATTCTCCAGCCCAATATCTTAATCTCATCTCTCGCAAGGTGGCTTGGCTTGATGAGCAGTGGGGTGTGCCAGTAGGTGATGTGAATTGCGACGGAGTTGTCACTGCTTATGATGTCACATGTGTTTATGATTACTTGCTCAATAATGACGACACTTACCTAATCACCTGTGATGTTGACGGCAACGGAGAAATCACAGCCCACGACATCACCGCCATCTACAACATACTGTTAGAAGAATAGTAGTTAGGTCCTAGCTCTAAAAATCTAGAGGACCTAGAGTGTCTAGAATATCTAGAAAACGACTCTCGATCCCCGATCCACTATCCTCGCGCCGCAGGCGCATTATACATTGAAGCGGAACACTACGATATCGCCGTCTTGGAACACGTAGTCTTTGCCCTCGATGTGCATCTTGCCAGCCTCTTTCACAGCCGCTTCGCTGCCATAAGCGATATAATCCTCATATTTGATGATCTCGGCACGGATAAAGCCACGCTCAAAGTCGGTGTGTATCACGCCAGCACACTGTGGTGCCTTGCTGCCTTTGCGGTAGGTCCAGGCACGCACCTCTTTGGGTCCTGCAGTCAGGAAGGTTTCCAAATCGAGGAGTTTGTAGGCAGCTTTGATTAGACGGTTCACACCGCTCTCTTTCAAGCCAATCTCCTCAAGGAACATCTGACGCTCCTCGTAGGTGTCAAGTTCGGCGATGTCGCTCTCGGTTTGAGCTGCCACGACGAGTATTTCGGCATTCTCATCTTTCACAGCCTCGCGCACCGCTTCAACATAATTGTTGCCTGTTGCGGCACTAGCATCGTCAACGTTGCACACATAGAGCACGGGCTTGTTGGTCAGCAGGAAGAGGTCGTGGGCAAACTTCTGCTCATCTTTTGTGTCGAGAGTGACACTGCGGGCGCTTTTACCCTGGGTGAGCGCTTCCTGATAACGTTTCAACACCTCGTGCTGCATCTTGGCGTCGCGTTCTCCGGCAGCAGCCATCTTTGCGACCTTGCTTATGCGGCTCTCTATGGTCTCCAGGTCGCGCAGCTGCAGCTCGGTGTCAATCACCTCCTTGTCGCGCACAGGATCAACAGTGCCGTCAACATGAGTGACATTGTCGTCGTCGAAGCAACGCAGCACATGGATTATGGCATCGGTCTCGCGGATGTTTGCCAGGAACTTGTTGCCAAGACCCTCGCCACGACTTGCACCCTTCACCAATCCTGCAATATCTACAATTTCAACAGTTGTGGGCACCACCTTAGCGGGATGTACCAACTCGGCAAGCTTGTTGAGTCGCTCATCGGGAACGGTGATTACGCCCACGTTAGGTTCGATTGTGCAGAAAGGGAAATTTGCCGACTGTGCCTTAGCATTCGACAAGCAGTTAAACAACGTTGATTTGCCCACATTGGGAAGTCCCACGATACCACATTGAAGTGCCATAATTATATCTTTTAATAGAATACTTAAGTTATAAATGCTGTAACTAGGCCGACAACATCGGTCTATCATCATTCCGGGTGCAAAGGTAATGCTTTTTTCGCGAATTTCATTCACGAAACCACAACAAACCACCAAAGTGGCAAAACTAGCGCTTAGGCAAAAACCGCTTGAGATAGCTTGTCTTGAACGCCCAGCAAGTGTTTTGCTCCATTTGGCGAGACAAAGGGGCTAGGTTCTTGGCATCAACATCGCTGCGCCCCATTGTAATCATGCCATAGACCTTGCCGTCACTGCCAAAGGCGGGGCATCCACTGCAACCGTGAGTGATGTAATTGGCGGTTGCTAGACGAAAGTAGCCTTCCAAGTCATGGTCTTTGATTACAAGTCCTTGCGTTGAAACTTGCAGTGGCCTTATGCCACGCATCTGCCAACACAGTACGTCGAGATGGTCGTTAGGCTCTGCATCGCTCTCGGCAAACGAAAGCGGACTCTTGAGGCCGGGAATAGGATAAAATGCTATGTCATAACCCGTGTGGTCATCGGTTGGCAGCTGCTGAGGTATCCATTGATCAAAGTGCAAGGGGTGGTAATCACTGCCATTGCGCACATAGCAAGTAACAGGATATGTCAGCACATGACCAGCAGTCACCAAATAGTCGTCGATGCAGAAAGCGGTGCCAGCAAACGACCGCTCGTTGCCTGACTGCCTAAAAATAGGCATCACATAAGGATTGTAAATATCGTCGTTCATTGAATTTGCGTTTTTTCATAAAAGTGCAAACTCTATGCCAAAGACTTGGGTGTCTGACTGCTCAAGCGACGGCGCATGATGGTGCTAGTGACAAGTGAAGTCACGAAGCCTATGCCAGCAACTAGCAACAGCACTATCAGCATATCGGTCCATACCACCTTCACAGGATAAGCATTGACTATCACTTGAGTGGGATCGGCGCCAATTTTGAGCCACCCGAATGTTTGCTGTCCCAAGCACAGAAGCAAGCCCAGCACTATTCCCAGCAAGGCTCCGAGCATGGTGATAAGCCATCCCTCGGCAACAAAGATGCGTGTAATCTGTTTGCTGGTGGCACCCAGGTTCTGGAAGGTGCGTATGCTCTCATCTTTCTCTATTATGAGCAGCGACAGAGTGCTGATAATGTTGAAAGTGGCGATAATCATGATAAACGTGAGCAGTAAAAATGTCACCCATTTCTCCACATTCACCATGCGGAACGACTCCGACTGCTGCATCAACCGGTCTTTCACTACAAAATTTGATCCGAGTGCTTGCTCTAGACGCTTAATCACATCTTTCTCCTTGGCACCATCCTTGAGCTTTATCTCGATTTGTGTAGCCTCGGTGTCATAGTCAAACAGTTCTCGCGTTTTATCGATAGGCACAAAGATAAGGTCTTGATCGTAAGAAGCTTGTTGCACTTGAAAAACACCCTTAACAAACAGTGAATCACTGGTGAAGGCGTCAATGGGATTGGACACATTGACCTGGCCCTCACGGCGAGGGGCATAGAACTGAAGCATGCGCAGACCGTTGGCCATAAGACGCAAGTTCACAGCAGGTCCTGCACCAACAATAGCATAGCTGTTACCCACCTCATCCTCAAGGGCAAATGACCCATCCACAATCACACTGTCGATGGAATTGATTTCGTTATAGTTTGTAGGAACACCCTTCAGTCGCACAGGCATTTGGTAATCGGCAAAGACAGCAAGAGCCTGGTCTTCAATTACCGGCATAGCCTTGTCTACACCATCCACACTGGCTATCACCTCAAGGGCGCTGTCGGCATTGCTTATGGTCTTTCCCACAGTGGGGCACACGGCAATCTGAGGATCGAGCTTGGCAAGCTTGCCCTGTATCACATCTGAGAAGCCATTGAAAACGCTAAGCACGCACACAAGCGCAGCAGTGGTCACCACCACACCACATATCGAGATGATGCTGATGATATTCACCGCATTATGAGCCTTCTTCGACTTCAAGTAGCGAAGTGCTATTTTCAATGACAAAGCCAAAATTTAAGTAGTAAGGTTAAGTTTAAAGTGTTAAGACGAACGCCGTGCTTACGGCGCAACACTCAACAACGTCCACTGTTCAGTTCTTCCCGTTCACAATCGCACTACTTTTTCAGTAGTTCATCAATGTGCTCTATGTAGTCGAGTGAGTCGTCAATGTAGAATACCAACTCGGGGGTCTTGCGTAACTGATTTCTCACGCGCTGAGCAAGAGCATAGCGGATGGTCTTCTCGTTACGGTTGGCAGTGTCGATGATTTCTTGGCCTTTCTCGCTAGGGAACACGCTCAGGTGAACACGGGCGATGCTCAGGTCGGGCGACACACGCACATTGCTAACCGACACCAGCACACCACGCATCTTGGCGGTGTCCTCACGGAATATCTCACTCAGGTCTTTCTGTATCTGTCGTTGTATTTTCTGTATTCTTGTTGATTCCATATTATTATTTTCAAATTATTCGTAATATCCAAACACTGAGATTATTATCACTTCCACAACATCATTAAGAACTCTATACACAATGCGATGCTTTTTATTAATTCTACGTGAATAAACGTTTGGCCCCAAATACTTGAGTTGCTCAACTTGTCCTGTCCCTGTTGTGGGATGGCGTTCAATCTCAATTAGAAGTTTTTCTAATTTTTTTATAAGTTGAGGACTTTCTTTTTGCAGTTTCTTTAAGCCTACTTTAGCTTTTTCTGAAAAAAAGATCTTATACATTGGTAAGCCTACTTAAAAACTGTTCCATACTCTCGTCATCTCTTTTGTGATAACCTTTGCCAGAATTGTACTCAACTTCTGCTTCGGCTGCCATCGTTGCCAGTTCCTCCATGCTATAGACGGTGTCATCCTTGGTCACGGGGGTAATCTTGAAGCTGCCGTGGTCGCGCGACTTAATTATCACGTCCTCACCATTGCGGGCTTGATGGAGATAACGGCCTTGATTAGCACGAAAATCGCGAGTGCTTACTATAATCATAATCTCAAAATTTAGTATTGTTACTATTTTAGACTGCAAAGATAATACATTTCCATGAAATGTGTACCAAAATGGCGCACATTTCTTCCAAAAACGGCCAAAAATAAGGAAAGTTTGTCATGAATATTACTTTTTTGTAACTTTGCAGTAGATATTACATTCTCATGCAAACCACTCATCAATATTATTACCACAAGGGCAAAGCGGTTGCTAAGGCGGTTGTTTACACAATCTTGTCGGTGTTATTAGTCGCCTTTGCCATATTCAGCTATTTCCACTGGGAACTCTCGTTTATGTTCTCGGAATGGCAAGGATATGTGATAATTGTCCCCTATTTCTTGATTACCCTGGGCATCATTCTCTCGGTGTTTGAGAACTTCAAGAAAGCCAGCAAGACCAGTCGTGGCATCCCAGCGTTTGCCGTCGGCGATGAGCAGTTTGTGCTCTATGATAACACAGGCATGGCTAATGTAATACCCTTTGAGGACTGCGATAAGGTTAGATTCAAACGCACCTATAGCCGAATACGTGGCACGCAGCTGTTCCTTATCATCAAATACCACGACAAGTTGCAGACGTCAAGCTCCTTTGAAGTTGACCTAAGCGAACTTGACCGACCTCAAAGCGAGATAGATAAACAACTAAAAAAGATTTATAACAATTACAAGAAAGAACACGAAACCTAAAGCCCGATTCGGGTTAAATGTGCTTTTTGATTCGGGCAATCATGTCGTTGAGCTGCTTGCTCATGGCTGAGGTGTAGCCTGGGTTCTTCTTCAGGAGTTCATGCCCATTGCTTATTTGCTCAATCAAGTGATTCAGCTCTTTGGGGTTGTTGTAGTAGATAGTAGCAGGATCGTTGTAGGCATTTTCGGTTGGCTCCATAGCGAGCATCTTGGCGATGACGTCTTGTGCTGGTTGATTTATGTAGCCTTGAGCCAGGAGATCGTATAACGAACTGCACTGGTCTCTCAAGGTGCACCAGCCTTCTCTTTCTTCTTGCTTGGAGTAGAAAACGTCATCAATTTTCCATTCGCCATCTTCCCACAATAGGTCCAGAGTGTAAGGAATCTCGTAGCATGGATTGTCGACATAGAGCATGTCGGCCACAGCATGGCCTCCGGCAATAATGTTAACATTCACGATTCTCACTTCTGGACCATTCACATTGCACACGTCCAGTATTCCAGGTGCCCAGGAAAACTCAACAAAGGTGTCATCATCAGTAACGCTGAAGATGCTATGAGCATGGGCAAGAACCGCATTCAGGGTTGGCGTGAGAATTTGGTCCACGTTCTGGTTGCCAACTTGTATCATCTGCTCAACACATCGACGCACATCAGCATCTGTTTGCTGATGCTGTTGTAACTTGAAGGTAACGGGCATGGTGTACCATATCTTCATTGGTTCGTGCTTGATGCGGTTGTAAGCTGGTGTGAAATCAGGCAAAAGTTTTATGACACGTACGGCTTCACGGTCGAGCTCCTCGCTTACCGAGCGGGCCACTTTCACCTCACCCACCTTGCCTGTTTCTTCTATAAGGAATTGCACAATCACCTTGCCCTCAATTCCATTTTTGTAAGCTTCTTCGGGATATACTACATGTTCGCTTATAAATCTCATTAGAGCAGCATCCCCACCAGGAAAGCTGGGCATGCGATGAGGATTCATGCCAAAAACTTCGTTTTGAAGCGTTGTGTCGCTCACTTGACTCTGAATGCTATTGGGCGAAGCGGTCGTGGCATTACTTGATGTGTTGCTGGCCATTGCAGTGAGGCTTGTGAGTCCAATACCGGCAATCAGCACAGCTTTGCCCAAAGAATGCCTACGGGCAATCTCTTTCTCAAGGTACTGCACCTCACTCTCACATGCAGGACATGTGCCAGCGCAGTCGCCATTGTGGGTGCATGGAGCAGGAACATAATCAATGCCATTGGCACGAGCAACGTCAAGCCTGATTTGCTTGAGAGTGTTGCATACTGATTTACCGTGTTTCATAACGCTAAGTCTTTAAGGGTTGGTACTCGGTTGCCTTTCACAATTTATTCTATAACGCAACAAATCATTGAATTATTACCTTTTCTTCAGCAAAAATGCAACAAAAACAAAGGCAAAGTCAATTATGCATTTTATAGAGTATCGTGAGCCCATCGCGCAGGGGCAGGATCACGGTTTCTACTCTTGGGTCGCGGGCCACCAGGTCGTTGAAGTCGAGGATGCCTTGCGTTTGGTCGTCCATTTTCTTGCCGTGGAGGTCGGTAACCTTGCCGTCCCACAGGGTGTTGTCAGCGATGATGAAACCGCCAGGCTTCACGTGGTCAATGACGAGGTTAAAATAATCGACATACTGCCGTTTGTTGGCATCGATAAACACTAGGTCAAACTCTCCACCAAGCTGTGGCACTATCTCGTTGCAGTCGCCGATGTGCAACGTAATACGGTTGCCCACTGGCGATTGTGCGAAGTGTGCACGCAGGAAGTCTTCCAGTTCATCCTCTATCTCAATGCTGTGAATGATGGCATCATCGTCGAGCAGTCCCTCGGCAAGGCATTGCGCCGAGTAGCCCGAGTAAGTGCCGAGTTCAAGCACCCGCTTGGGGCGTATCATGCGCACGAGCATCTTCAACAATCTGCCCTGCAAATGCCCCGAACACATGCGCGAGTAGAGCAACTCTATGTGAGTGTCTCGGTCAAGCTGATGCAGATGCTCAGGCTCGGCATCGATGTGGGCAAGTATGTAATCTTCAAGTTCTTGTGTCATGGAGCTAACAAGCTTACGAGTAAACAAGCACAAAATTACCACAAACCCATCTAAAGAGCAAGTATTGGTTGAATTTTCGTGATTTTTTTGCGTTTATGCAGCAAAACACCTACTTTTGTGAATTGGATAACACAAAAACAAGATAACATGAAAATCTCAAAAGCAATTATTATGGCAGTGGCAACTCTTTTTATCATTGGAGCCACTAACACAGCGTGCAATCAAACATCTAAAGACCAAGATTCTGATTCACAACAGTCAAGCAAAGTTGATGAGAAAGCCGATCTTGAGGCGGCTTGCAAAGGAGAGATCGACCACAGCACTTGGAGTCCCGACGCTACCACTAGCGTGGAGTTTAATGCCTTCCCCAAAAATCTTGACGAATGGAAACAGATGCAAGAGGTGCTTGGCAATGAGCCTCAAGGCGCTGTGGCTTTGCAGGTGATGGCGTTTGAACTCTACCGCAACAACCGCACCGATGGCGAAGAGGCACTGCGCCTTAACAATACCCAGACCAACTACAATAGCACCGAAGGGCGACTGCGCGAGATTATGGGCAAAGACCAGTTTTATGCCCGCCCTTATATAGCATGGGCGATGCTTGACGGCGCTACGCCTGAGAACGGTTATACCGTGGAACCACCCTACTCCATCAAAATGAAAGTTGACCCCAACAAGAAGTACCAAGAGAGTCAGATGCTGCACGGCACCGTAATCTACTTGCTCATCGACAGCAAAGGTTGGGATACCAACTGGCGCGGCGTGGAGGTGGTGAAACCCGAAGGCAGCAAATTCTTCGTAGTGTGCAACTGCCCCGCCATGTACACGCAGTGCAAAGAGGCTAAAGCAAGCAAATAGTTGGACTATTCAACACAAAAAAAGCGGGTGTGTCGCCTTTGTGTGACACATCCGCTATCATTCTGTGATCTAGCTTTGGTGGATTTAAGCTTCAGGCTTAGCCTCCTCGGTCTTCTCCTCAGTTGCCTGCTCTGCTGCGGGAGCTGCGGCGTCCTTGTTCTCCGAAACCTCGGCGGCGTCCTTGTTCTCCGATGCTACGGTGCTGGTAGCCTCAGCTGGAGTGCTCTGAACGTTCTCAGTGCTGGCGGGAGTGCTGGTGCTGCTTGCGCTGGCGCTGGTGGCGGGATCGGTCTTGCATGATGCAAAGGTCATTGCGAATACTACTGCTGACAATAAAACTAACTTTTTCATAATCGATAAAATTTTAAATGATTAATAAAATTATGTGTAAACTCAAAAATGTTTTTGTTGTTGGTTTTGACGCCACTCGCCAATAGTTGGTTTGTGATGACGATGCAAAATTACAATGACAGAAACCAGAGGTGTTATAATTGTCAGGACAACTTTTGAAAAAATGGGGACAACCGCTGTAAAATACATGAATTTTTGTGTAACAATGTGGACACTTCTAGCACATAATTCTCTATACAACAGACATTTACAATACCCACACAAATTCGTTGATTTTTGCACTGAAAAAAAAGCGTTTTTCATTAAAAAACTGCGTTTTTTGCCTTGATAGCAAGAAAAAAAACTAAAAACTAACAACTGAAAACTAATAACTGAAAACTATTTCGTATCTTTGCAGTTCAATTGAATATTAACACATATAAAATATTACAGAAATGGCAAACGAAAACAAGAAACAAAACCAGATTCAAATTGAAGTTCCTAACGATGAAATGCAGGGCCGCTATGCAAACCTTGCCGTTATCTCTCACTCTCCCAACGACTTTGTGATGGATATGATATTTGTGGCTCCTAATACTCCTAAAGCACGCGTACAAAGTCGCATCATCATGACTCCCGAAAACGCTAAGCAACTGCTTTTCGCGCTCAAGGAAAACATCGATAAATATGAGGCACACTTCGGCGAAATCAAACCCCGCCAGATAAATAATCCCAACAACGGCATCATGGACTTCCCCCTGCCTAAGGGACAAGCCTAATTTCATAATTCACAATGCATAATGCACGATGCATAATATTCTAGTAAATCTAGTTAATCTAGAAATTCTAGGAGTATTAAGCACAAAGTATTGATCATGACTCATCAACTTTTTATATACAACACCCTCACTCGTCGCAAGGAATTGTTCAAGCCTTTGCAGGAACCTAATGTGGGGATGTATGTGTGCGGACCCACCGTCTATGGCGACCCACACCTGGGCCATGCTCGCCCATCCATCACCTTCGATGTGCTGTTCCGCTACCTCAAGCATTTAGGCTATAAGGTGCGCTATGTGCGCAACATCACTGATGTGGGCCACTTGGAGCACGATGCCGACGAAGGCGAGGACAAGATAGCAAAGAAGGCACGCCTTGAGCAGCTTGAGCCAATGGAGATAGCGCAATACTACACCAACCGCTACCATGCCGCCATGCAGGCGCTCAACGTGCTGCCACCCAGCATTGAGCCTCATGCCACTGGTCACATCATCGAGCAAGAGCAGCTGGTGCAGGAAATCCTCAACAACGGCTACGCTTACGAGAGCAATGGCAGCGTATATTTCGATGTAGAGAAATATAACAAAGACCATAAATATGGCAAACTCAGCGGCCGTAACCTCGAAGATGTGATTAACAACAGCCGCGAACTTGAAGGTGTGGGCGAAAAGCACAATCAGGCCGACTTCGCATTGTGGAAGAAGGCTCAGCCCGAGCACATCATGCGGTGGCCATCGCCCTGGAGCGACGGTTTCCCCGGTTGGCACTGCGAGTGCACCGCTATGGGACGTAAATACCTAGGCAGCCACTTCGACATCCACGGTGGCGGCATGGACCTCGTGTTCCCGCACCATGAGTGCGAAATCGCGCAGTCGGTAGCCAGTCAGGGCGATGACATGGTGCACTACTGGATGCACAACAACATGATCACCATCAACGGTCAGAAGATGGGCAAGTCGCTGGGCAACTTCATCACCCTCGAGGAGTTCTTCACTGGCAAGCACAAGATGCTGGAGCAGGCCTACACGCCAATGACAATTCGCTTCTTCATCCTTCAGGCTCACTACCGCGGCACCGTAGATTTCTCGAATGCCGCCCTGCAAGCTGCCGAGAAAGCCTACGAGAGAATGATGGACGGATGGCACCGCCTCAACGAGCTGAAAGCTGCCGAGACCTCGAGCATCACTCTCGACGACTATGCGGCTCGCTGCACCGAGGCGATGAACGACGACCTCAACACCGCCCAAGTTATCGCAATCCTCTTCGACGCATGCAAGGTCATCAACCAAGTGAATGACGGCAACGCCAATCTCTCGCAGCAAGATATCGACACCCTCAAAACCACGTTTGAAACCTATCTCTTCAACGTACTGGGTGTGCGCGACGACGCTGCCGGAGGCGACAACGTGAACCTAGAGCCATATAAAAAAGCCGTTGACCTGCTGCTCGAGATGCGCAAGAGCGCCAAAGCCAACAAGGACTGGGCAACCAGCGACCTCATCCGCGACCGCCTCAACGAAGCCGGCTTCGACGTGAAAGACACCAAAGACGGCTTTGAGTGGAAAGTGCGATAATAAATAGTTAAGAGTTAAGAGTTCATAGTTAAGAGTTTTAGAGCACATTTCACCGCTGCCAACTATAAACTATGAACTGTGAACTATGAACTGAGAACTAATGGTAAGTGTCATCATACCGATCTACAACGTGCAGGATTTTCTTGCACGTTGTATTGACTCGGTCTTGGCGCAAACCTATACCGACCTTGAGATAATACTCGTGGACGACGGCAGCCACGACACCAGTGGCGACATATGCGATGAATATGACCTTAAATACCGGCATATTCGCGTTATCCACAAAACAAATGGAGGCCTCAGCGATGCACGCAACGTCGGACTTGAGGTGGCACAAGGTCGCTATGTCACCTTTATCGATGGCGACGACTATGTGCACCCACACTTTATTGAAGCACTATTACAAACAATAGAGCATACCGGAGCACAGATTGCCGCATGCACTTGGCAAGAACTGAAAGACGGAGACACGCCACGCAAAGTGAACGTGGAGAAAGCTCGCTGCAAAACCTATACCCAAGAAGAAGCCATCAATACTGTCTTTTACCAAGGTGAACTCAACCACTCGGCATGCAGCCGCATCTTTGAGAGGCAGCTCTTCGACGACCTGCGCTTTCCAGAAGGCGCTCTTTACGAAGACCTTGCAATTATCTATCCACTGCTGCGCAAAGTCGAGAAAGTGGCATTGCTAAAAGCCCCAATGTACTACTATATGCACCGCACCGGTAGCATTATCAACACCATGTCGCTGCGACGAACACATGTGCTAGATCATCTCGAGGGGCTGGAGCAACAAGTCGAGAAAGAGGCCCCACAATATCTGCCTGCAGTGCGTAGCCGCCACCTAAGCGCATGCTTCAACATGCTTCGACTAATGCCAGCGCGTGAACCCAAGTGGCAAGACACTAAAGATCGCTGTTGGGAATATATAAAAAATATGCGTTTTTTATGCATAAAAGACAGGAATGTAAGAATTAAGAATAAAATAGCTATATTATTATCATATTTTGGATTAGGCTTTTTAATGATGTTTATCAATAAAAGTAGGTCAAAAGAGTAAAATTTGACATCTAAATGTGAAAAAATCTTTAGTCAAGTCGGTTTATCTATAAAATTTGCCCATTGGTATATACTTTCTTGCACGGTTTATAATTATGTGCTAGTTTTGCAACATAATTCATAGGCATAAAGGTAAAATTGTTTTAGGCTTGTTTATTTTTATACATTTGTTGTTTGTCCATGAAAAACACTTTTTTTGGGTTTTTATCGAGGCGGAGACGTTGATGTCCCCGCCTTGATAACTTTTATGAGGTGGTGTCAAAATTATAGATGAAAGGGGAAAGGCTGTTTTTCTCAGAATAACTTCTTGCCTTTGAGGTAGTAATCTATAACGATGTTGCGCTGGGCACCTGGGAATGTTTTTAGCAGGTTCTCCTGCGGCTGGCAAGTGTAGCGGTTTTTGAGTTTGCGATAGTGGAAATGCGCCTTGATGATGGCCTTAGCGTCGCCCAAGTGGAGCTTAGCGAGTGCCATGAAAAAGGCAAGGGTGTCGTAGAGGCGACGCACTATGAGCATGCGCTTGCCGTCTTTCACAGGCAGATTCTTATAGAGTAAGAATAGGCTGTTGCGGAAATTGAGATAGGTCTTGCGGGGATTGCCTTGTGGCAAACTACCACCGCCTAGATGGAACACCTCACTGGCGGTAACGATGCGCACAGCATTGCCACTCAAGTGAATGCGCCAGCACAAGTCAATCTCCTCCATGTGTGCGAAGAAATCCTCATCGAGTCCACCCACCTTTTGGTATAACTCGCTGCGTACCATCATGCATGCACCAGTGGCCCAGAAGATGTCGATGTCTTTACCGTCGTACTGACCGTGGTCGTCTTCCACCGCTTCAAACATGCGTCCTCGGCAATAGGGATAGCCATGCTTGTCGATGAAACCGCCAGCGGCACCGGCATACTCAAACATGCGCTTGCCATCGTTGCGGTCGTGAAGCAGTTTAGGTTGCACGGCACCCACGTCGGGATTATCTTCCAGGTATTGATAAAGATGGTTGAGCCAGCCTTCAGGGGTGCGAACGTCACTGTTAAGCAGCACTATGTAGCGGTAACCGGCAGTCTGTTCTATAGCCTTGTTATATCCTCCGGCAAAGCCGTAGTTCTTGTCAAAGGTAATAGTCTTTACCTGCGGGAACTCTTGCTCAAGCACCTGTAGGCTGTCGTCGCTACTGCCATTGTCGGCAACAATGACATCGGCAATCGCAGCATCGGTGCCTGCAAGCACCGTGGGGAGGTACTTGCGCAACAGCTTTGCGCCATTCCAGTTCAATATTATCACCGCTACAGGTTTCATTACTGTCAGTTGTTAGTTTTTATTGACTAACGAGCACTCTTTATGAATAAAACTCAATTTCGTTGTCTTTATTGTATCCCTCTGGGAAGGTGACGGGGCGTTTCCAGCGCTTGTGGGTCCAAAGCCAGTAGGCTGGTTCCTCGATGATGCGCCGCTCTAAAAGGCGAGCATAACGTGTAGTGATAGAGCCTCTTGGCTCGTTGGCAATATCATCGCTCAGCGGCACAAGGGTGCACTCGTAATGACCGCGTCTCACCTTACGCACGTCGAATAACGCCGCACGGCAATGAAGTTTCCGTCCTATCGCCTCAGCACCTGTGAGGAATGCTGTGGGGTGGTGCAGGAAATCCAGCACGTGTTTCTGGTCATTAGGCAGCGGGTGCTGGTCGGCAATAAATCCTATGCCTAGGTGAGTTCCCTCCCGTTCACGCATAATCATCTCTCTTAGGATAGTCTTCCAATTGATACACACAGTGTTGAAACGCTGGCGCATCTTCAAGAAAAAGCGATCAAACCATTCATTCTCGAGAGGGTGATAAACTTGTCCTTGAACATTATCTTTGTGCTTCTCGCTGTCGAACCACAACGTTACAGATGTCACCCACTCCCAATTGCCATAATGAGCGGCATAAAGGACGATACTTTGCTTGTTGTCGAACGCCTCTTCAATGATGTGAGCGTTGTGAAAAACCATGCGCTTGCGCATCTCCTCGTCGCTGATGTGCAGCAGTTTGATGGTCTCGACAAAATAGTCGGTGAAGTGGCGGTAAAACTCTTTCTCAATGGTCTTGCGTTCATTATCGCTTTTCTCGGGAAAGCACTCTGCAAGATTGCGCCGAACTACCTTCTTGCGATATCCAATCAGGTGATAAACAAAGAAGTAAAGCACATCGGCATGTAAATATAGCACCCACCATGGCATCAGTGCCAGCAAGTGCAAAGCCCATCCAATGGGAGCAAACAATATTTTAGAATACCATTTCACGTCATGAATTGTGAGTGGCAGAAATAATATCGTTGTTAAGTAACACAGGCGACACCGTGTTGACCATATCGGGACAATATGGCACAGTGACACGTATGTAGTTGTCGGTGAAGCCGTGCATCACAGCGCTACCATGAGGAGGCTGCTCAAAGAGCACAGGACGCTCGGTGCCAAGGAATCTCTCAATGAACTGCCGCTGCTGGCGGTCGCTAAGCTCCATCATACGTGCCACGCGTGCGTCGCGTTCGGTTTTGGGCACAATGTAAGGGATGCGCAACGCTAGGGTGCCAGGACGCTCACTATAGGGGAACACATGCAGGTGCTGCACGCCAAGCGAGGCTATGAACTGCAACGAGTCTTCAAAATACTCGGGCGTCTCGCCACGTGTGCCCACCATCACATCTACGCCAATGAAAGCGTGAGGCATCACCTGGTGGATGCGCTCCACCTTCTGTGCAAACAGGTCGCGAGTGTAATGGCGACGCATGAGTCGTAGCACCTCGTCGTTACCGCACTGCAATGGTATGTGAAAGTGTGGCATAAATGCGCGCGAAGTGGCACACCAGTCTATTATCTCATCGGTCAGTAAGTCGGGTTCTATCGACGAGATGCGGTAGCGCTCTATGCCCTCCACTTGGTCAAGGGCCTTGAGCAAGTCGAGGAAGTGCTCACCGGTATTTTTGCCAAAATCGCCAATGTTCACGCCTGTGATCACTATTTCCTTGCCACCACGCTGTGCCACATCCTGGGCCTGCTCCACGAGCGAGGCGATGGTGCCGCTGCGGCTACGGCCACGTGCCAGCGGGATGGTGCAGTAGCTGCAATAGTAGTCGCAACCGTCCTGCACCTTAAGGAAATAGCGGGTGCGATCGCCACACTCACACGAGGGTGCGAAGCGGCGTATGTCCTTGTGAGGTGTAACAGCAAGGGCTTTCTGCTTGTTGCCAAGCCATTGCTCGATGTAATCAACCACATCGCCCTTATGCTCATTGCCCAGCACGATATCTACACCAGGAATCTCGGCAACGGCTTTTCCCTGCAGCTGTGCGTAGCAGCCAGTGACAACCACTAAAGCGTCGGGATAGCGACGGATGAGGTTGCGGATGCTCTGCCGGCACTTGCGGTCGGCAAGCGAGGTCACACTGCAAGTGTTCACCACGCAGATATCGGGCGCCTCGTCGTCTTTGACCGTCGTGGCGATGCCACGCTCAAGCAACTGTTGACCAATAGTGGCGCTCTCCGAGAAATTTAGTTTGCATCCCAGAGTCACAAATTTCACCTTATGTAAAGCCACATTGCTCATTACAATAATCAAAATATGTGCAAAGTTACAAATAATCTGTAACACAACAACTAAAAACTAAGAACTTATATAATTTCTTCCTACTATTCTACGTTAATAGTATATATTATATATTATTTAAACCGATAATTATCGATGAAAAATATCAAGCAATGGCATCGCATAGCGGTTGTTGCTGTTTTCTTGTCGCTGATGTGCAGTGTCACATCCAGCGCATTTGACTTCAGCGTCAACAACATATACTACAACATCAACGATAAGACGCTCACCGCCGAAGTGACCTATGGCAATAGTTACAACAGCTATAGCGGACAGGTTGTCATCCCAGCCACCGTGAGCAACAACGGCAAGGCATATGACGTCACTGCTGTGGGCGAAAATGCTTTTCGTGACTGCTCGGGACTAACAAGCGTGACATTTGGTTCTAACGTGACAACGATAGGCAAGCGGGCTTTTCTCAACTGCTCGGCTCTAGCCTCAGTCAACATCCCCAACGGAATAACTGAGATTAAAGACTATGCCTTTGCTCAATGCGGCTCGCTGAGCACAGTGATCATGAACAACGACTCACCTTTGCAGGTGGGTAATGGAACGTTCATGCGCTGCTCCTCGCTGAAAAATGTGAAATGGCAGTCGTGCGAAAACTTGGAAGGCCGTGGCGGACTCACAACCTTAGGCACCAACGCTTTTGCCTATTGCACCTCGCTAACCAGCATTATGCTGCCTGGCGATATTCAACTCATGGGCACCTCCATCTTCAATGGCTGCACCTCACTCACTAGCATCACTGTTACTGCCGAGCAGCCTTTGGTTGTTACTGGCGACCCATTTTCACTAAACAGTTCGGTTACGATATATGTGCCATCGTCGGGGCAGGCTGGTGTGACCGCTTCGCTTTACCAGAATGCCATTGGCTGGCGCAACTACAACATCACTGAGCTACCCTACTCCTTCATTGATAATGACGGATACACATATCTAAAGACCTCTAGTAGTACCGTTGCCCTCTCGGGAATGTTTAACCAGAGCACTGTGGTGACTGTAAGAGATAGTTTTAAGGGGTATAGTGGTGAGAATTACTATGTAACCAGCATTATTGACCAATTATTTAAAGGCTCGAGTGTCACAACCCTCAACACAAGTAATGCTTTCCACTTAGAATCCATTGGCACCGAGTGTTTTGCTGGTTGCGCTCAACTCACCACCATAATACTCAACGAGGGTATCTCATCTCTTGGAGAAAGAGTTTTTGCCAACTGCAACAAGCTGACCTCAGTGCAGATTCCTTCAACTCTGCGCACAATCTCTAAGGGAACTTTTCAGAATTGCTCTAAACTCACGAATGTGAATCTATTGCGAGGTGTATCCACAATCTGTGAGAACGCTTTTGCCAACTGCACAAGCCTCACAACGTTCTACTTGCCTAGTTCTGCTACATGCGTTGAGTATAATGCCTTTAAGGGGACGTCTGCTCTAACAGAGATAATCGTTGCCCCCAACTGCCCTTTCTTCTCCTCGGTTGAAGGAGTGCTCTACGAGATGAAATATGGCATAGGCTTTGACCTTGAAGAAGCCAACGAGTTTAGCAAACTGGCAGTATATCCGTCCAACAAAGCCGACGAGATGCTATACATCCCGCCTGGCGTGACTGAAGTCAAAGCTGCGGCACTACAAAACGCCACACATCTCAGGAAAGTGGCAATACCGCCCACAACCACCATCTTTGGAGAAGACTGCTTTGACGGCACCAATATCCAATTAATCAACTACCGTTGCAATGACCCAACCAACGATGGCACTTTAGGTATCACCTCAGCACTTAAAGCCAATGCTACATTGCAGGTGCCCGTGGGCACTATGGGCAAATATCAAGCTCTTGAGGCATGGCAAGGATTTAGCAACATAGTCGAGCGTTATGATGTGTATAGCGACAACCAGTTTGTCTATGACTGGAACTCAAGCAACCAAGTGACATTATTGGACATAAAACCCGCTGCTGTTAATGCCAGTGGCACAGTTACCTTGCCATTAGGAATGACCCTAAACGGTCGCCTCTATGTGATTACCGAGCTCAAAAACACCGCTACGGCGCAAGTGGCTCAACAGGTAAAAAATCTAACAATGGGCTGTGATAGTCTCGCCATTATTGATTTGAGTGGTGACATAAACCCCTTTGCTACCCTCACTTCGCTCGAAGCAATCTCCATTGGCGAGAGCAACTCCCATTTCAAGATTATTGACAATGTTCTCTATAACAAGCGAGGCAATCTCGTCTATTACTATCTACACTCTAAAAATCAGGAGTCGTTCTCTCTGCCAAGTGAAGTAGATACTATCATGCCTCAGGCTTTTGCCCAGAACCACAATCTAAAAATTCTCACATCAAGCTTAAATCTCAAACATTTTAGTAATAAAAGCTTTGAGGGATGTACTGCACTACACACCGTTGACAGCATAAAAAATGTCACGAGCATAGGCCGTCGCGCCTTTGCCGGATGTACCGCCCTGACCACCATTAATGGCGGAGAGCGTCTTAGCTCTATAGACAATGAAGCATTCCTCAATTGTAAAAAACTACGGCAATTCCCTTTCATTCATGGTCTAATCACCTCTATAGGCAGTCATGCCTTCAAGGGTTGTTCCTCTCTAAATGTGGTAGTGTTAAGCAACAAGCTCAGCAGCATTGGTAAAGGTGCATTTGAGAACTGTACAAGTCTAAGCAAGGCGTTCCTCACCAGCGATATCAAGAACTTAGGAAACCAGCTTTTCAAAGGCTGCACTTCGCTCAGTGAGCTGTGGCTTTACAACACCACCCCACCACAAGTGGGCAGCGATTTTTTTGAGGCATCGGCAAACATCACGCTTTTTGTGCCTGAAGGAACCACCAGCGCCTATCAAACCACCGCGCCCTGGAGCAATGCCTCTCAAATCAACACCTGCCATTACCTATATAATGGAGCCGATGTTAATAACGACAGGGCAATCAATGCTTATGACATAACCTTTTTGTACTCAGTGCTGCTCGGGGATATCGACATCGACATCACTGAACACTGTGATGTAAATCTTGACGGCGCAATCACTGCAGCCGACATTTCCATGATTTACGACTATATCCTTACTGGTACAAATTCATCTATGCCTTATAGTTTTATCGATAGCAATTATGACGGTGTCAGTCCTTACATTTCATTGGCATCAGGGACTCAGAGAATATGGGTTTTGAGTCACTATACCAACCATTATGTGACTAGCGGAGTTTTAGGTATCAGTGATAACACACACGTGGCAAACGTCATACTAGGCACCAGCCAGGGATCTCAATATTTGGATATAGTACCCGTCACTCAAGGCTACTTCACACTTGTGGCAATAGTGAACAACGGCACCACTTATTACTACGGAGCATTCCCTATAATAGTAAAATAAAAAAGTTCTCATTTATCAGTTCAGAACAAAGAATTTAAAGTTAAGAGAAAAGAGCCCGTTTCCGATTACCGAAAAAGCAATCGTTTGTCTTACATTTTTTCGGCAATACAAAACTCCAGATTTTGACTTTTGCTAGTAATTCACTATTTTTGCAAAAAATATATAAACACATTTTTAAAACACTCAAATAAAAAGAAACTATGAAGATTTCTAAAGTTCATGCAAGAGAGATTCTCGATTCTCGTGGCAACCCCACAGTGGAGGTTGAAGTAACACTATGAGGCTCTCGAGCTTCGCGACGGTGACAAGAGCCGTTACCTGGGTAAAGGCGTGACTAAGGCTGTTGAGAACGTCAACACCATCATCGCTCCTCATGTTGAGGGAATGTGCGTCTTCAACCAGCGCGCTCTCGACAACCGCATGCTTGAGCTCGACGGCACCAAGACTAAGAGCAAACTCGGCGCTAACGCCGTTCTGGGCGTTTCGCTTGCTGCTGCTCATGCTGCTGCTGCCGCACTTCACATGCCATTGTATCGCTACATTGGCGGCACTAATGCTTATGTGCTTCCCGTTCCCATGATGAACATCATTAACGGTGGTGCTCACAGCGATGCTCCTATCGCATTCCAGGAGTTCATGATTCGTCCTGTTGGCGCTACTACCGAGAAAGAGGCTATCCGCATGGGTGCTGAGGTATTCCACAACCTCGCCAAGCTGCTCAAGGCACGTGGCCTGAGCACTGCAGTAGGTGACGAGGGTGGTTTCGCTCCCGCTCTTAACGGCATTGAGGATGCTCTCGACAGCATCGTAGAGGCCATCAAGAAGGCTGGCTATGAGCCTGGCAAGGACGTAAAGATTGCTATGGACTGCGCTGCCAGCGAGTTTGCTGTAATTGAGGATGGCAAGTACTTCTACGACTACAAGCAACTCAAGGACGGCAAGCAGAAAGATCCTAATGGCAAGAAGCTCAGCGACGACGAGCAGATCGACTACCTCGAGCAGCTCATCACCAAGTATCCTATCGACTCTATCGAGGACGGTCTCGACGAGAACGACTGGGAAGGCTGGGTGAAGCTCACCGAGCGCATTGGCGACCGCTGCCAGCTCGTGGGCACCGAGACTCTCGACGCTATCGAGATGGCACACCGTCACGGCTACACCACAGTGACCTCGCACCGCAGCGGTGAGACCGAGGATACCACTATCGCCGACATCGCAGTGGCTACCAACAGCGGACAAATCAAGACTGGTTCGCTCAGCCGCACCGACCGCATGGCGAAGTACAACCAGCTGCTCCGCATCGAGGAGCAACTTGGCGACAACGCCGCCTATGGCTACACTAAGCTTCGCTAAACCGCCGCACGGAATTTAGAAAACAAAGGAGAGAATCTACAATGATGGATTCTCTCTTTTTTTGTTATACATTTGACAACCAGATATTGCTAGTAATAAAAAATTTTACCTAAAATTTGCCCACAAACGGTTTATACATTAATTTTGTAATGAAATATTAGAACATAGCTGATGTTGTCAGCTCATGCACCGTCAGGCGCAAACTTAACACTTAACACTTTAAACTTAACACTTAGTTTTAGTTTTGCTTAATTTCACACCCATAGCCCGTCCACGGTTGCTCTCGCGCTTGAAAGATCATGCGCGCTACATCGACCATGCCGATAGTGTGCAGCAAGAGCAACTGGTTAAGCTTATAGAGAAAGCTGCCTTAACTTGGTTTGGCCGCAAATATGATTTCTCAACATGCCGCACCTACAAGGAGTTTGCCACTCGCGTGCCTCTTTATCGATATGAAGATATTCAGCCACAGATTATGCGCATGGTGGGTGGTGAGAAAGACGTGTTGTGGCCTGGACGATGCTTTAACTTCGCGCAGTCGAGCGGCACTAGCGACGGCAACCACAAATACATCCCCATCACCCCCGAATCGCTGCGCTGGAATCACTATAAAGGTGCCAGCGATGTGGTGTCGCACTATATCAATCTAAACCCCGATAGCCGACTGTTCTCGGGCAAGGCCCTGATACTGGGCGGCTCATTTGCTAATGAGTTGAACCTTAAGCCCGGCACCCGTGTGGGCGACCTCTCGGCAACGCTTATCAATAATATCAACCCTATCGCCAACTTTTTCCGTGTGCCCGACAAACGCACTGCACTGCTTGAGGACTGGGCCGAGAAATTGCCAGCACTCGTCGAGAAGAGTAAAGGCGAAAACATCACCAACCTGAGTGGTGTACCCTCGTGGTTCCTCACTGTCATCAAAGAGGTGCTGCGATCAACAGGCAAGGACTGCATCCACGACGTGTGGCCCAACCTCGAGGTGTTCTTTCACGGCGGCATAGCCTTTGAGCCTTACCGCGAGCAGTATGAACGCCTGTGCGATATGAGCAAGATGCACTTCCTCAACACCTACAACGCCAGCGAGGGATTCTTCGCCACACAGAGCGACTGGGGCACCACGGCGATGTTGTTGCTGCTCGATGTGGGCGTGTTCTACGAGTTTATCCCGCTGAGCGAAGTCGATAGCAACCACCCCGATGTGCTACCCATCTGGGAAATTGAGAAGGGCAAGACCTACGAGCTTATTATTACCGCATGCAACGGACTATGGCGCTACCGCATTGGCGACACGGTGCACATTGAGCAGCTAAATCCTGTGAAGATTAATATCGCAGGGCGTACCAAGAGCTTCATCAACGCCTTTGGCGAGGAGCTGATGGTGCACAATGCCGACAAGGCGATAACCAGCGCTTCGCAAGACACTGGGGCACAGGTGCTAAACTATACCGCAGCACCCGTCTATGCTGGCGACAAGAGCAAAGGCCGTCATCAGTGGCTTATAGAATTTGAAAAGGAGCCTGCTAGCATTGACGAGTTTGCTGCCTTGCTCGACAAATATCTCCAACAGGACAACGGCGACTATCAGGCAAAGCGCTACCAGAGCATCTTCCTTGATGCCCCCGAGGTGGTGGTTGCACGTCGCGGCATCTTCGACCAGTGGCTAGCCTCAACAGGCAAACTTGGCGGCCAGCGCAAAATTCCCCGCCTCAACAACAACCGTACCGTCATCGACCAGATGCTTAGTCTAATGCATAATACCTTTTAGGGGAGAAGAAAGTGTGGAGAGTGGAGAGAAATTTAAGTTTTTAGCAGTTAGTATTTAGTTTTTTTGTGTGCTATATACGAGAAAATCACCAATTTACTGCATTACGAAAAATTTCGTTACGAAAAATTTCGTAATATGAATAATATCATTTATCTTTGCGAAAAATTTCGTTACGAAAAATTTCGCAAGTCATGAAAAATCCGTTCAAATTTGGTACAATAGTCGAAGATGAGTTCTTCACAGATAGAATATCTGAACTTCGTTATATTGAGCAAAAGCTTAATAGTGAAAATCATATTATATTGATTAGTCCTCGCAGGTTTGGCAAGTCTAGTCTAGTGATGAAGGCTGTAAAAAGTAGTGCTCGTCCATTTATTATGCTTAATCTTCAAAAGGTGGTGAGTGTTCAAGACCTAGCCAGCAATCTGCTCAAAGAAGTTTTCAAGCTTTATCCTTGGGAGAAGATTAAACACCTCACGACTCACTTTCGCATAATTCCTACTATCTCTACCAATCCAATGGGTGATGGTGTTGACGTGATGTTTCAGCCGAGCACCAATGGTGTGGTTGCTCTTGAGGATGCCATGAAGACAATAGAAAGAGTGAGCACTCCTGAGAAGCGCATGATAGTGATTCTTGATGAGTTTCAAGAGATTATATCTATAGGCAAAGGTCTTGATAAACAATTGCGAGCTATTATGCAGCTTCAGCACAACATAAACTATGTGTTACTTGGCAGTCAGGAATCGATGATGACTGAGATTTTTGAACGTAAAAAGTCCCCATTCTACCACTTTGGCACGTTGATGCGCTTGAAGAAGATACCCTACGATGATTTTCACGCCTATATTACTGAAAGATTAGAGCCAGTTCTAGTAGGGCAGAGTGAAAGTGTAGCTAATGAAATACTAGCAATAACAAAATGCCATCCTTATTACACACAGCAACTATCATCACAAGTGTGGGAACTTGCGCATTATGAAGGCGTTAAAGACAGTGTTGTGGAAATGGCGGTAGAACGCTTGAGCGATATTCATGACTTGGATTTTGAAAGGCTATGGGTTGGTTTCAACAAGGTGGATCGTAAGGTCTTTAAAACGTTATGTGCTGGTATAGTGAATCTTTCTTCATCAGGACTTCCCACTAGCACCACATATAGTGCTATCAAGAGGCTGATGCAGAAAGGCTTTGTGATAAAGGAGGACACCTACGAGATTGAGGATCCTTTCTTTAAGAGATGGATTATAAAGAATCAACTATAGAAACCGATAAAAAATATTTGACTGAGATTTAGATAACACAACACTTCCAATATTAAGCAAAAACATTACTATTATGGATTTAAATCAATATGTTGAAGAGTTGAATAGGCAGTACCATACTGGTTTGGCTCGAGAGCACTCATATCGTCCTGCGTTGAAAGAACTTTTGCAGAGCATGCTCCCAAATATGGTTGTAACTAATGAACCTGCTCGCTTTGAGTGTGGTGCCCCTGACTTTATTATATCTCGTGAGAATGACAATCTTCCTGTTTTCTTTGTTGAGGCCAAGGATGTGGGAGACACCGACCTTGATGGCAATAGAGAAAGCCAGCATAAAGAGCAGTTTGACCGTTATAAACAGGCGCTTGACCATATTTTCTTCACTGATTATCTTGATTTCCACTTATATGAAAATGGTGAGTTTGTTGATAGCGTTCGTATTGCCGACATAAAGGGTGACAGAATTGTTGCTATCATTGAAGCAGAAGACAAGTTTTTGGGATTAGTACAGCATGTGGCCAATTCTGCGATGCAGAGAATTACTTCTGCATCTAAACTAGCGAAACTTATGGCAGGAAAAGCACGACTTCTATCAAATATTATTGAGACTGCCATGAGTGACAATGCTCAAACTTATGATAATGATAATCTTCAGGGGCAGTATAATGCTTTTAAAAATGTTTTGATACATGACTTGGGGCCAGCCGAATTTGCCGATATTTATGCACAAACAATAGCATACGGTATGTTTGCGGCTCGATTGCATGATGACACCCCCGAGAGTTTTAGTCGTGAAGAAGCCGCTCGCTTGATACCAAAGACAAATCCCTTTTTAAGGCAGTTTTTTAATCATTTGGCAGGGAATGATCTAGACCAGCGGATTGCGTGGGTTGTAGATGATCTTGTTTCTTTATTTGCAGTTACCGACATACAAAGGGTTATGACATCGTATGGTAAAAACAAACTTCATCATGACCCAATGATTCATTTCTACGAAGATTTTCTCGCTGAATATAACCCAGAACTAAGAAGATCTAAAGGAGTTTGGTACACACCACAACCTGTTGTGGGATTCATCGTGCGAGCGGTCGATGAGATTCTTCAGCGAGAATTTGGATTAAAAGAAGGATTGGCAGACTATTCCACGATTGACCGCCAGGTGGCTGCTGAGCAGATTCATGACAAGCGTACTAAAGATGGCATGAAGCACATTATGAAAAGTTTTCATCGCGTTCAGATACTGGACCCAGCTACCGGAACTGGTACTTTCTTAGCTGAAGTAATAAATCAGATTTACGACCGATTTCGTAATCAACAAGGCATCTGGCAACAATATGTTGAGAATCACCTGATTCCTCGACTGAATGGCTTTGAAATCTTAATGGCTTCGTATGCTGTAGCTCACCTTAAACTTGATATGCTTCTAGGAGAAACAGAATATCAGCATAAAACAGACAAGCGATTACATGTTTATCTAACCAATTCTCTTGAAGAAAGCAACAATGAGCATCGGTCATTATTTTCTCAATGGCTAGCTCGTGAAGCTACGGAAGCAAACATCATTAAGCGCGAATATCCTGTAATGGTGATTATTGGCAATCCTCCTTATTCCGTCAGTAGCCAGAATAATGGGAAATGGATAACAGCTCTTATTGCTGATTATAAGAAGAATTTGAATGAACGAAATATTCAACCTCTGAGTGATGACTATATCAAATTCATTAGATTAGGACAGTATTATGTGGAAAAGAATGGAGAGGGAGTGTTGGCTTTTATTTGTAATAATTCATTTGTAGATGGTATAATACATCGTCAAATGCGTAAAGAACTAATGAGAGCATTTGATAAAATATATATTCTTGATTTACATGGCAATAGTCGTAAAAAAGAGACTGCTCCTAATGGTGATAAAGATGAAAACGTCTTTGATATTATGCAGGGCGTAAGTATTAACATATTATGCCGAGTTCATAATATATCATCGTCAAAATGTCAAGTATATCATTATGATTTGTATGGTAGTAGAGAAGATAAATACAAATTTCTAGATAGCCATCAGATTTCGGATGTTTCATGGACAGAGTTGATCCCTAAAGAACCACAGTATTTTTTTGTACCAAAAGATTTCACAGGACAAGAAGAATATGAGAGGTGGTTTAAAATAGATGATCTGTTTTTGTTGTATAATTCTGGGATTAAGACCCAAAAAGATAAAGCTTCTATTTTCTTTACAAAACAAGATGGGATTTCTCTATTTAATGATTTTATCAATCTCCCAGTAGCATTTCTGAAAAGAAAATATCAATTTACTAATACAAGGGACTGGCGATTAGAATTAGCTAGAGAAGATTTATTAAAAAATAGTGTTATATATACACAATATTGTTATCGACCCTTTGATTACAGATATTGTATCTATACGGGAAAAACAAAGGGAATAATGGGTTATCCTCGTCATGATTTAATGAAAAACTTGTTGAACAAAGATAATGTTTCGCTACTAACTTGCCGACAAGAAGCAACCTTTGATTTTCAACATGCATTTGTCACAAAATATATCTCTGATATGTGTAGCATTTCTTCACAGACCAAAGAAAGTGGTTATGTATTTCCTCTCTTTATTTATAAAGAAGAGAATGGTGTAGACAAGTGCGTTCCAAATTTTAATACTCAAATAGTTATGGAAATAGTTAAATCATTAGGAGAGAGAGTAAATCCTTTTGAGCTTTTTGACTATATCTATGCTGTGCTTTATTCTCCAAGTTATCGTGAGCGCTACAAAGAATTTCTAAAAATAGATTTTCCTCGCATACCTTATCCCAACAATGCTGATACATACCATCATCTTGCAAACAAAGGTGCAGAATTACGCCACTTGCACTTAATGGAGGGTTTACCAAATGAAACAGGTGTTACATTTCCAGTGGTAGGATCGATGCAAGTTGACTATTTTCGATGGCATAATGATAGGGTGTATATCAATACAGACCAGTACTTTGAGAATGTGTCAGAATTGGCTTGGAAATTCTACATTGATGGCTACCAACCTGCGCAAAAGTGGCTAAAAGATAGGAAAAGTCGTACTCTGAGTTTCGAGGACGTGAAACATTATGAGCGTATCATTTATGTATTAAGTCAGACAGACCAGATTATGTCTGATATTGATAAGTTAATGTGGAGAGAGTAGCGTCAGTAAATATCATTACTTGCAGGATAATTAACTATAATAACAAAAAACTGACAATTATGCTTCAACTATACTTACAACCGGGCCGCATTGAGGCGGGGTGTGATGAGGCTGGGCGTGGTTGCCTGGCAGGTCCTGTCACGGCAGCCGCGGTGATTTTGCCGCCCGACTTTGAGAACGAGCTGCTCAACGACAGCAAGCAGCTCACCGAGCACCAGCGCGACTTGCTGCGCCCCATAATTGAGCGCGAGGCTCTGGCGTGGGCAGTGGCAATGGTGCCGCCCGAGGAAATTGACCGCATCAATATCCTAAAGGCGTCGATTACCGCTATGCATCGTGCTCTTGACCAACTCACTGTGAGGCCCGAGCATATCCTTGTTGATGGCAATCGCTTCTATCCATATAATGACATTCCTTATACTACCGTCATCAAAGGTGATGGCAAGATGATGAGCATCGCCGCCGCCAGCGTCCTAGCCAAGACTCACCGAGACGAATACATGAGAAAGATTGCTGAGGAGTTCCCTCAATACAACTGGGCAAAGAACAAAGGCTATCCCACAAAAGACCACCGAGCCGCTATTGTGGCGCACGGCATCTCGCCCTATCATCGCAAGTCGTTCAACCTCGTTGGGCAGTTATCGCTATTTGACTGAATTATGGAAAATCGCAAACGCATAGAAGTAGTGGCCGCGATAATTCGCGATGATGACGGGCGCATTTTTGCTACTCAGCGCGGCTATGGCGCCATGAAGGACGGCTGGGAGTTCCCCGGCGGCAAGATGGAGGCGGGCGAGACTCCCGAGCAAGCTTTGCGCCGTGAGATAAAGGAAGAACTCGACACGCTGATTGCAGTGGAAAAGCTACTAACAACCGTAGAATGGGACTATCCCGATTTCCACTTGACGATGCACTGCTACTGGTGCCATGTGGAGAGTGGCTCACTCACCCTAAAAGAGCACGAAGCCGCCCGATGGCTCACCATCGACCAAATTGATACAGTAGATTGGCTTCCAGCCGACATGGAAGTCATTAAAGAAATTCTGGCATTACTCAAACAGGACAAATTGCAACAACACACTTAATGCAGCTGAATTTCCGTGTCACCATTTAGGGTGTTTAAGCAGTAAAACAATAAATGGGCAAACTCTATAGTTTACCCATTCACTTTATCTAATTGATTATTAGCTTAATATCTATTACGACAGGGGTTAGTATTCCTCTTCGTTGAAGAAGAAGTCATCGTCGTTGGTGGGATAGTCGGGCCATATGTCTTCGATTGACTCGTAGGTATCGCCCTCGTCTTCTATCTCTTGTAAGTTCTCAATAACCTCCATAGGAGCTCCACTTCTCATGGCATAATCAATTAATTCATCCTTTGTTGCTGGCCAGGGTGCATCCTCCAGCTTTGTTGCTAATTCTAGTGTCCAATACATAATATTATTCTTTGTGTTAATAGTTCGTTTTAAATAAATTAGGCGCACCTAGAAAATAGAAATGAAAACCTTCGTTTTTCATCAGTGCTTCTCTCGGTTTGCACTAATTTGGAAAAATTGCGCAAAAGTACTACTATATTTTATTTCTACAAGCGATAAAGCAGAAAAAATCATGCCAATAACGGCCTATGGCAGTTAAAAAATGTGAATGAGCACCTGAGGCGCAAAGATTGAGAATCGAGGATCGAAAATCGGAGATTGGGAGGTAGTAAAGTAATGCGCCGTAGGCACGGCGTTCAAATGGCAGGGATGAGGCGAGCCCCATCCCTAATAACTACTTAATTTTTGTTTTTCTCAGCTTCTTTGCGCTCGCGTTCTCTTTGCTTGCGCTGTTCCTCGCGCTCTTTCTGCCTTTGCTTAGCAGCTTCTTTGCGAGCCTTAGCTTCTTCTTTCTTGCGCTTTTGCTCTTCTTTCTTTTTTCTCTCGCGCTCTTTTTGACGCTCTTTGCGCTCTTTCTCCTTCTGCTTGCGAGCCTCTTCTTTGGCTTTCTGCTTGTCTTTACGTTCTTTTTCAGCAGCTTTCTTAGCCTCTTCTTTCTCGCGCTCTTTCTGCTTCTGGAGTTCCTCACGCTCTTTCTCAAGGGCCTTTATCGAGTCCTCCTTAGCCTTCTCGGCAGCACGGAGTTCTTTCTCGCGTTCCTTCTCGGCTTTCTTGATAGAGTCTTCACGTGCCTTCTCCTCGCGCTCGAGCTGTTTCTGACGCTCTTTCTCAGCTTTCTTAGCATCTTTCTCGGCTTTCTCACGAGCTTTAGTTTCCTCGTCCTTCTGTTTCTTGAGGTGACGCACATCGTCCTTATCATCGGCGCTAGTAGAAGAGCCGTCGCTGGTCTTACCCTGCTTCTCCAGCTCTTGCTGACGCTTAGCCTCGTCCTCGGCGCGCAGACGCTCTGCCTCACGCTCACGCTCCTGCTGGCGCTTGAGTTCCTCTTCGCGCTTCTTAGCCTCCTCGGCTTTGCGTTTCTCTTCCTCCTTGCGCTGCTCCTCGAGTTGACGCTGCTCGGCGCGACGGCGTGCTTCCTCAAGCAGAGCTGGGTTGCCTTGCTGCTCGGGAGTATCCACCTTAGGTTTCTCCTCTTTCTTCTCTTCTTCCTTGTCGTCGGTCTTCTTATCGGCCTTTCCTTGACCCTTCTTCACCGACTTAGTGGGCTTCTTCTCGTCGTCATCATCGGTTGCGATGTCATCTTCGCCACCCTCGTCCTTCTTATCGTCATCAACGGCGTCTTCTGGAATCTGACCCTCTATCTTCTCCTCATTGAGCTCATCGAGATAGCGGAAGTATTCCTCAAAGGTGCGTCCCTCGCTGAGCAGCAAGTTAAAGTTCTCGTCACTGATAATGACATAGTGCGCTTGACTTGGCACCACTTTCTCCTCGTCTTTCTCCCACTTGTCGCGATAAATCTCCACCTCGTGATAGTTGGGGAAGCCTTTCACCACAATCAGTCCGAGGTTGCCAAATGTCATCTGCTCAAGGTCGAAGTCGCGCATCAAGAACGAGTTGAAGTTGTGCTTAGCAACCTCATATAGCAGCTGGTTGGGCGATACCGAGTCGGTAGAGAATACCAGCACAAAGAGCTGCGGCTTGTTCTTACCCTCCTTGAACGGAGTGAACTCCTTGCCCTCGCCACTAGCAGTGGAGTCGTTAGACAGGCGAATTGACCACAGCATGCCGCGAGCATTGCTCGAACCGCCATTAATCTTGCGACCCTGATTCAGCTGCTTAACGAATGCCGAGGCAGTGGGTGTGATATCGGTCTCGGGATAGCGCTCGAGCATCTCCTTGATAGTGCTCTTAAACTTCTCGGGGTTGCGCTCGGTGACGTAGGCCAACGCATCGATAAACATGAACTTAGGCATGATTTTCGAGAGCGGATAGGTCTTCATCATTTCCATGTAGGCCTGATGCACGGTGGCGTTGTCGTTATTAAGATAGGCGGTATAAGCCTGGTCGTAGAGTTCCTCCTGAACCAGGTTCATGCGCTTGAGGTTCTCAATGTAATTGGGATCTTCCATGGCTTTGCCATACTTCGAATCGGCAAAATTGCTCAGAATCAGCTGACGATACCGCTCGGCATCGCTGTACTGCCCGCTCCGGTAGTAGAGCAGATACATATTATAATATGTGTCGAGACGATAGGTGTTGTCGGGATATCTCTCCAACAACTGTTCAAACTCATAAATTGAGCCTGGCAGGTCATTGAGCTTATCCTTGAGAATTACACCCATGTTGTAGAGACCTTCCTGAATCACATCATTAGATGTCTGAATTTCTTCCTCGGTCTTGGGAATCTGTTTCAGGTAGTATTCCTCGTAATGCGGGTCTTCGGCACGCTTCAAGGCCTCCTTATCAACCTGGGTGGAGTCGTTGCCCTGAACCTGTGTGGAGTCGTTGCCTTGTGCGAGGTTCTCTTCCTCCTCGGTATTTTCATCGAGCGAGAAGGTGTTCTTGTTGCGACGGCGCCAGTTATCTTCGAGCTTGCGGTTTCCCCACAGTTGCTGGAATGCTGTCTTACCAGCGTTCTTGGTCATGGTGTTGTAGAAATACCACGAGTTGTCGCTATTGATATTATAGGATGCCGGCTGCTGGGCATTACCTTTAAGGCCGTTGGCTCCCTGCTGTTGTGCAAGGTAAGCCTCACGGTCGGCATTTTCTTTCTCTTCTTTCTCTTTCTTCTTGAGTTCCTCGATGATTTTAGCAATCACCTTCTTCTGCTCCTCAAGTGGCATCTGCGAGAGGCGCAGCAGAGAGTCCTGCAGCGTCACATTGCCCGAGTACACGGCAAGCTCATCGAGCACATCGCTACGCTGCTTGAGTTCCTTATAGTTGGGATAATTCTCGCTCAACTGCGGTATTGCCTCGCTGTAGCAAGGTTGCGCCTTATCATACTTGTGCTGTGCAAAGTAGATGCCACCCAGCGTAATCTGGCTGATGGCCTTGTCGATGCCATTGCGTGTGCTCTTCTTGGCAGCAAGCTCGTAGTTCTCTACGGCATGCACAGTGTCGCCACGCGTGAGGTAGAGGTTACCGATGGCATAGTAAATCTGGTCGAGATATTCCTTGTTGCGGTCGTAGCGCGTCATACGCTTGAGGGCTTTCACCTCGCTCTCGATATTGCTGCCCTGGAACACGGCGCTCTGCTTGATGCGAGCGTTGAACTTGGTGCGATAAGTCGAAGCACTGCTGCTGCCCGCCTTCTTGTAGGCTTGGTAGGCTTTATCCTTCTGGCCCGTTTCGTCATAGAGCTGACCCAGCAGGAAGTAGAGCCTCACCTTTTGGCCTCCGCTGGCGCCTTTTACGGCTTTCTCCATGTAGGGCACCGCCTCGGCGTTCATCTTACTCTTGATGTAGAAGTCGGCATAGGCAAGATTAGCGAGCTGGTTCAGCCGATTATCCTCGATGCGCTCAGGGTGGATGTGCACCAGCACATTGTCGGCCTCGGTGGTCCAGTCCATAGCGCAATAGCTCAGTGCCTCCCAAATCTGTGCCTCAAGCACTAAGTCGGGCTTCCACTGGAAGTGGCGGGCTATGTAGTGGAACGTTGCCGCCGAGCTCAGGAAGTCGCCTTTCATGTACTGGGCTTTTGCCATCAGGTACCAAGCATTGTGGATGAAGGGGTTATACTCCTCGCGCTTGAGCCATTCCTTGTATTTAGGGTCATTACCCTTACCTGCCTTACGGGTAGGCTTTTTCTTGATGCTATGCAGCGATATTGCCTTCTGCATCTTCTCGATGGTGCGGTCAAAGTTGGTAGTAGGCTGTGTTGCCTTGGGATTGTTATAGGCCTCAGCTGGATGGATAAATAGCTGGGTGGAGTAATCATCCTGATACTCATCCTCGAGTTTCTTGATTTGCTCCTGATAGTGCTTATCGCCGTTGTAATACACGTTGTAGCGTGTGTTCATAGCATGCCAAAAGCGACTGCCGGCAGTGTTCTTCTTGGTGCTGCACGCCGAGATGATCACTGTCGCAAGGATGATTATGACGGGTATGTATCGATACAATTTATTCATTACCCAGCTATATCTTGCCTGATATATCTATTAAAACGAAGGAAGGGTGGTTTTATTGCATTGAAACTAATGGAAAGAGGAACGAGGAAAAAGGAAAGAGATTCCACGTCCCACCTTCCAACTTCCACGAAAAAAAGATGCACTCGCATCAGCGAATGCATCTTTTTTTCAGTGAGAAGAAAGCTTATTTAATAACCACTTTCTTGTTACCGTTGATGTAGATGCCTGGAGTAACGGGCTTGCCGTTGAGCTTCTGACCGTTGAGGTTGTACCACTCGTTGCTCTGGCTGTCAACAGCGATTGTGCTGATTGCGCTAGGATCATCCTTGGTGACAGTCATAAAGACTGCGCCGTTGAAGTCTCTCAGAACAGCCAGTTGAATGTTGTAAGTGCCAGCCTCTTCAACACGGAAGTTTGCACCGCTGTCGCCTTGCACAGTCATGATACCTTGACCCATGAGGTCGTCGTTGAGCAGGAAGTAGCCAACGCCGTTAGTGTCCTCGCCACCAAACCAGATAGTGCCAGCCTCGTCAAATGCGATAACCTTGAACTCGGCGCCAGCCTCAAACTCGACACCTTCGATCTTGTCGTTCTCGTCGAATGCTAAGCGGCCACCCTCTTCAGTTTGGTTCCACTCGTTGAATGTACCCACAAGGAAGAAGCCCTCCTCAGGCTCAACAGGAGCCTCGAGAGTTGTGAAGAATACGCTCTCGGTCCACTCGGTAGTACCCTTCTCCTCGAAGATACCCTGCACCTGTACCTCATAATCGGTTTCTGGAGTAAGATCCTCAATGGAGTAAGGACTAGTTACGCCTTCGGCAGTGATCCACTCGCCGTCCTCAATAACTGTTTCTGGATCTTGGATCAGGAAGTTGTCGAGGTTGAGACGGAACATGTCGGTGCAGTTGAAGTGACGGATGCCAATATAACCCATATGGCCTTCGTAAGCGCTCAGGTCGGCAGTGTATTCAACATAATGTCCTTCGGCAACGGTCTCTGGGATGAGTTCCACAAAGTCGGCAACATCGGTGTTGCCAGCTGTTGAAACATAAACTGCGAAGTGCTCGGCAGCATAACCTGGATCCTGACCGCGGAGCCACATCCTGAGAATACCCTTAAGCTCAACCTGTGGAGAAATCAACCAGTCATCGGGAGTAAGTGCAGACTGCATGTAGCTTGCCGAAGTCATGCAAGCACCACCAAACACGGTAGGATTGCCATTGCCATCGGCAGTGTTGGTAGGAGCGAAGATGTACCAAGCATAGCCATCGCCGTCGGCATCAATAGTGGTCCAGCCGCTCTCGGTTGGGAAGTCTCCACTCTGGAGGCCCTCATACTCGAAGCCCTCAACCTCGCCACCAGGATAGCCAACAGTGCGATAGCGCACGTTGTAGGTCTCTTGCTCGCCTTCCCAGTTCACAGTGGCAGTAGTTGCAGTAACGTCGGTAACCTCTACGTTCTTTACCATGCCTTGTCCTGGAGCTGGAAGCATGTAGGTAGTGAGAACGACATTGGATGATTGTCCTGTACCTCTAATAATCTCGGCTCCGTCGGGGCCTGTGAGGACATAAGAGCACTCGCCAGGATAGCTGCCAAGCTTCCAGCGGATGGTGTATTCAATGCCATAGCACAAAGCAACAGTGCCTGAGGCAGTGTTGCCCGTTGTGATGGTGAGGGTCTCAACCACAAGACCATTAGGTGCCACAATCTCGATGGCGTTGCCATTCCAGCCGTCGCCATAAGAGTCGGTGAGCTGATAGGTGATTTCACCCATGTCGTCGGGATCGCACAATGGAGTAGTGAAGGTAGTGTTTACCCAACCACTGGTGTTGCCGTCACCTGCATTGGCACGCACGCGTGCATAGTACTCGGTGCCGTTGTCAAGTGCGTCAAGATCGATAGTTGGAGCGGTAACAGTTTCGGCAGTCCACTCCTCATCGGCAGCCTTCTTGTACTCAACATCCCAAAGGGTCTCGGTGCCACCGGGTGTCCAGCTCAAAGTAGCGTTGTTGGGGCCCAGGTTGCTCACTTGCAGGTTAGTGGGTTTGGTCACAACCACGCCACCCGAGGGAACGTAGGTGAAGGTGGTCTTTGGGATGAAGTTGCGCTGGGTTGCGGTAACAGCGTCAAGGCTATTTGAGTTGTAACCGGCAACCGAAGCACCATCTACAGTCTGGCCATAGAAGTACATAAACTTGTAACCAGCATCGGTAGTGTTCTCCATACCAATGAGCAGGTTACCACCAGAATATACATAAGGAGTGGCAAACTCAATGGTCATCTCTCCACCATCACCAGCTTCATTAGCCACAATACTCACTGTGCCTTGATACACTATGGTTGCGTTAGCTTTGGGCTCAAAATCGCTGATGGCAGTGTAGCCAACTTCCATCAAGTAAACATCGGCTGTTGAAACCGAGGTGTAAGGAACGTTTTGAGTTGTTGTGTAGAATGTAATGGCACTGATGGTGGCGCCATTCATTTCTGCCAAATCGGCAGCGGGAATAACATACTGGCTTCTTGTGAAGTCATCCCAGTAACCCATGTAGGTGGGAACATAGCCATTGGTGCCTCCCTCTCCTTCATACACCGTCAACGTCTGCTGTGCAAAAGCGGTTGTGAAAGCCGCTACCACAAGCAATAATAGAGATAATAATTTTTTGTTCATAAAAAACGGTTTTAGTTAATAATATAGAAAATAAACACTAAGAATAATCATAGAAACATTTTCAGCGCAAAGATAATAATCTATAACAAAAACACCAAAAATAACTACCACAAATTATAGATTTGAAGAAAAATTTTATTTAAACTATTATTTCCACCAAAGCTACAACTTGTGAACGGGAATCGGAGATAGAAGATCGGAACTGTGAACTATGAACTATGAACTATGAACTAAAAAATGCACCCGCAGTCGCGGATGCATTTTTTAAAGTTTAGGTTAAGAAAGCTTATTTAATAACCACTTTCTTGTGACCGTTGATGTAGATGCCAGGAGCAGTTGGTTTGCCATTGAGCTTCTGACCGTTGAGGTTGTACCAAGCGTTGTTGTCATAACCGTCAACGCCAATGGTAGCGATGCCGGTAGAAGGAGTAATAGTGTACTCGCCTTCAAGTCTTGCGAGCTCCTCGCCCTCAGCATCTAATACTGCTACTGTGAGAGCAGCCGACTGATCAACAACGATACCTGTTGCATCGTCATAGTTAGTCCACTCCTCTTTAGCAGTAGAAGGAACTAATTGATAAACGATAGTAGCATCCTCAGGCATGTTCTCAACAGTTACGTGAACAGTCTGAGCAACCTCGTAAGTGCCGAATGCAACATCAACAGTGATAACTGGTTCGGGAGCTGGTGCCTCAAGAGTAGTGAAGAATACACTTGCACTCCAGTCGGTAATTGCCTTAGCTCCATCGGGGTAAATACCTTGTACCTGAGCCTCATATTCAGTCTCTGGGTCAAGACCTTCGATAGTGTAAGGACTTGTTACGTTCTCAACAGTAGTCCACTCTCCAATAGGAACATTCTCCTCGTCATTGTGGTTATAAACGAAGTCGTCGATGTTCAAGCGGAACTGGTCGGTGCAGTTGAAGTGACGGATAGCGATGTAGCCAACCTGTCCTTCATACTCGCTAAGGTCGGCAGTAAACTCGGCCAATGTAGCGCTAGCTACTGTCTCTTCGCCAACTTGTACGAAGCTTGCAGGATCGGTAGGATCGCCTGTAGTTACATATACTGCGAAGTGCTCAGCTGCCCAACTTGGATCCTGACCACGGTACTGGAATGATACTGTACCACCCAGGTTAACTCTTGGAGTAACCAGCCAGTTGTCGGGAGTGAGAGCAACGCTCTGGTAGCTTGCCGAAGTGATGCCACCGGCACCATTAACAACGGGGTTGCCAGCGTTATCATTTACATTAGCTGGAGCCCAGCCATACCAGCAGTTGCCATCGCCGTCGGCGTCGATCATTGTCCAACCCTCGGGAGGATTGCTGCCAGTTATCATAGCCTCGAAGTCCTCATTGATTTGGTTCAGAGGAGAAGCAGCCTTGCGATAGCGCAGGTTGTAGGCCTCTTGAATACCCTCCCACTCAGCAGTAGCTGTAGTGGCAGTAACATCAGTAATCTCAAGGCCCGCTGGAGCAACGTTCATGCTAAGAGTTTTGAAATCAACCGATTCGGTCCAATCAGAAGTGTCTTCTGCATAGACAGCTTGTACTTGTACCTCATAATTAGTATTTGAGGTCAAGCCCTCGAGAACTTCAGGAGTAGATGCGTTCTCAATTACGATCCACTCACCAGCAGGAATATCGGCACCGTTGATAGAAATAGCATCAAGGAACATGTAGTAACCGCCTGTGCCACTGCTCTGGTGACGGATAGCGATATAGCCCTGTTGTCCCTCATAAGCGCTTAAGTCGTAGCTTTGTGCTTCCCAGTTGTTGAGACCACCAGGAGTAGCGATGTTTTCACCAAGTGCAGTGAAATCGGCTACATCGGTACCAGTAGTAGAAACATAAACGCTGTAATGCTCAACATAGCTTGTGCCAAGGTCTGAAACAAAGAACTTGAGAGTGCCCTTGAGGTCAACCTGTGGACTAATTGCCCAGTTGTCGCCAGCAACATAGTTGTTGTTAGCATCAAGACTGCATGAAGCTAAAGCGTAATCACCATCGGCAGCTGTCATAGGCGTGCCACCCATGTTGTAATCGGTCATCTTCATAAGTGCCCAGTTGATGCCGTCGCCGTCGTTGTCTACAACAGTCCAGCCATCTAGACCATTTTCAAAACCATTCTGATAGAATTTCTCAGTGTCGGCCTTAGTGCGATAGCGCAGGTTGTAGGCCTCGGCCTCGCCGGTCCAAGAAACCTTGGCGGTTGTTTGTGTGATGTCACTAACTGCAAGGTTCTTTGGAGTGGGGTTAAGGACAATCTCATAAGTGTAGGAAGCAAATTGGCCTGCCGAAGGCGCTGCACCAGCATAGATTTCCTCGCCAAATGGGTCGGTGATGGTCATCGAACACTCACTGTCGTAGCTACCAGAATTCCAAATGAAGTTGTAAGTCTCCCCTAAGCAGATGCCAATTGTGCCATTGTTTGAGCTTCCTGTAACAGTGAGAGTCTGAACGATTTCTCCTGTTGTGGCATCTACCACAGTGATTGAAGCACCGTTCCAGCCATCGCCGTAAGAGTCAACGAGGTTGTAGGTGATGAAGCCCATATCATCGCATCGTGAGGTAGTGAACGAAACAGGATCTGTAAAGCTACTCAGATTGCCTTCGCCATAGTCGGCCTGAACACGAACTTCATAGTTGGTATTGTTCTCAAGAGCGTCGAGGGTGAGCTCTGGAGTGCCAGTCACTGCCTCGGCAGTCCAATCCTCATCGGCTGCTTTCTTGTACTCTACGTTCCAAGCTGTCTCGGTGCTACCGGGAGTCCATGTTACTTTAGCGCCGTTAGTAGTGATGTCGCTCACTACCAAGTCAGTGGGCTTGTAGTAAATAGGACCCTCGCCAGGTGTATAGGTAAAGGTGGTCTTAGGAATGAAGTTGCGCTGGGTTGGACTAATAGTGCCTTCGCTTGAAGCATTATAGCCCGAGATAGAAGCTCCATTTACCGTTTTGCCATAGAAGTTGATGGTCTTGTAACCTGCATCGGTGTTGTTATCAATACCAATGAGCAAGTTGCCACCATTATAAGCATAAGGAGCATCAAACGTAATAGTGACTTCACCGCCATCTCCTGCGGCATTAAGCTCAAAGTCAAATACACCATTATATACTATTGTGCCATTGGCTTGTGGCTCAAAGGCACTTATAGAGGTGTAGTCCACCTCCATCAGATACACTGTAGCGGTTGCGGCCGAGGTGTAAGGGATGTTTGATGCGGTGGTGTAGAACTTGATGGCGCTGATAGTGCCACCATTAATGTATTCCA
>CACYVC010000007.1 GCA_902777835.1 uncultured Bacteroidales bacterium
TCATAATATTTCTTTTGATTACAGATTGTAAGTACCACCCATTTTGACCAATAGAGTGATATTACTCAAATTTTACCACTCATTTTGACCAATTGACCATTATTTTTTATAAATCACAAAAAATAAATTTAAATTATTTGCAATTTTGTATTCTATAAAAGATAAAATTGCGAGAAAAAGTCAAGTGCTTTTTTCTTTTTATGGTGATAAATGTGTACCTTTGCACACCGAAATTAAGAACACAAAATTAACTAAACACTTAACATAACCGAAATGACACATTACATTAGCGCTGAGCACCTCTCGATTGAGCGTGTAGGCGAAATTATTGAGAAGAACATAAAGTTGGCTCTTAGCGACGATGCCAAGGCTCGCATCATCCGCTGCCGCAAGTATCTCGACGAGCAAATCGCTGCCAGCGACGTGCCAGTTTATGGCGTGACAACCGGCTTTGGCTCGCTGTGCAACGTGAAGGTTAGCAAGGACCAACTCTCACAACTGCAAATCAACCTGATGATGTCGCATGCCTGCGGCGTGGGCGAGCGTGTGCCCAACGAGATTGTGCGCATCATGCTGCTACTCAAGATTCAGTCGCTGAGCTACGGCTTTTCGGGCAGCAAGCTCGACACTGTGGAGCGCCTTATCGACTTCTTCAACGAGGGCGTGATTCCCGTGGTTTACCGTCAAGGTTCTCTTGGCGCTTCGGGCGACCTTGTGCCACTGGCTCACATGAGTCTGCCACTGGTAGGACTTGGAGAGGTGGAATATGAAGGTAAAGTGATGCCTGCAGCCGAGCTGCTCAAGATCAAAGGTTGGAAGCCCATCGAACTCGCAAGCAAGGAAGGTCTCGCACTGCTCAACGGAACTCAGAACATGAGCTCGTTTGCAGTGTGGTCACTGCTCCAGGCTGAGCGCCTTAGCGACTGGGCCGACCGCATCGCTGCTATGTCGCTCGACGCCTACGACGGCCGCATCGAGCCATTCACTGAGGCAGTGCATCTGGTACGCCCACACAAGGGCCAACTTGAGACCGCCGCTCACATGAAAGAACTGCTCACAGGCAGCGAACTCATCAAGCAACCCAAAGTGCATGTGCAAGACCCCTACTCCTTCCGTTGCGTACCACAGGTTCACGGCACAGTCAAGGATACCATCCGCTACGTGAAATCGGTTATCGACACCGAGATCAACAGCGCCACCGATAACCCAACTGTTTGCCCCGATGAAGACCTAATCATCAGCGCTGGCAACTTCCATGGTGAGCCCATCGCTATGCCTATGGACTTCCTCGCTATCGCGCTTAGCGAACTCGCCAACATCAGCGAGCGCCGCATCTATCGCCTCGTTTCTGGAACTCGCGGTCTGCCAAGCTTCCTTGTTGCCAACCCAGGTCTCAACAGCGGCTTCATGATTACCCAATACACCGCCGCCAGCGTTGTAAGCTTGAACAAGTCGCTTGCCGCACCTTCGAGCCTCGATAGCATCCCATCGTGCCAAGACCAGGAAGACCACGTGAGCATGGGCGCCAACGCCGCCATCAAGCTCTACAAGGTGGTGCTCAACACCGAACGCGTGCTTGCCATAGAGCTGTTCAACGCTGCTCAGGCGCTGGAGTTCCGCTTCCCCAAAAAGTCTTCTCCAGTAATCATGAAGATGCACGAAGACTTCCGCAAAGAGGTGCCATTCATTGGCGACGACGTGATTATGTATCCTCTCATTGAGAAAGCAATACAATTCCTTCGCAAATGAAACTCTTAGTTAAGAATATCGCCACCCTCGCCGGTATCGACGGCGGGGGTGTGCTGAAAAGATGCGGCGAGGAGATGGCACAGTTCGATGCCATCACCAATGCTTGGATGCTAGTGGAAGACGGCATCATCACCGAGTTTGACTCAACCGACAACCGCCCAGCGCCAACCGATGTTGACGAGACAGTAGATGCCGCTGGCGGCACAGTGCTGCCCAGCTGGTGTGACTCTCACACTCACATCGTGTATGCCGGCAGCCGTGAGCAGGAGTTCGTGGATAAAATCAACGGACTCTCCTATGCTGAGATTGCCCGTCGTGGCGGCGGCATCCTCAACAGCGCTGACCGCTTGCACGAGATGACCGAGCAGCAGCTCTACGACCAAGCGATGGAGCGCGTGCGCGAAGTGATTGCCAAAGGCACTGGCGCCATCGAGATAAAGAGCGGCTACGGCCTCAACACCCAAGACGAGCTCAAGATGCTGCGCGTGATAGCTCGCATCCAGGAGAGCACGCGTCTGCGTGTGGTATCTACCTTCCTCGGTGCTCATGCCGTAGGTCGCGAATATGCAGGCCGCCAAGGCGACTATGTTGACCACATCATCAACGACATGCTGCCCGCTGTTGCTGCCGAGGGATTGGCAAACTTCGTGGATGTGTTCTGCGATGAGGGATTCTTCACCCCCGAAGAGACATCGCGCATCCTGGAGGCTGGTCTCAAATATGGCATGCGCGGCAAGATTCACGGTCAGGAACTGGCTCCTTCGGGCGGCGTAGAGGTGGCATTGAAGCACAACGCCCTCTCGGTTGATCACCTTGAGAGCATGACCGACGAGGACATCGCCATGATGCGCGGTCGTGACACCATGCCCACTGCCCTACCCGGCACCTCGTTCTTCCTGAACATGCCGTTTGCTCCTGCCCGAAAGATGATTACCGCAGGCTTGCCCATGGCTATCGCCAGCGACTATAACCCAGGTTCTACACCAAGCGGCGACATGAAATTTGTGGTATCGCTCGCATGCATCAAGATGCGCTTGCAACCCGCCGAGGCATTCAACGCCGCCACCATCAATGGCGCAGCAGCCATGGGATTGAGCAGCGACTATGGAAGCATAGCTCCTGGCAAGGTGGCAAACTTCTTTATCACCAAGCCCATTTCGAGCATTGACTTCATTCCCTACGCTTACACCACACCCATCATCGCCCGCACCTTCCTTGCTGGCGAGGAGCAGGTTTTTTAATGCACAATGGCGCGTGAAAGGTGGAACGGGGATAGTGAAACGATTCTTCCATTTCTCATTTCTCATTCCACCTTCCACGTCAATTAATTCCTAATGATATGGCAAAAATTTCAACTAAAGCCGAATTGATTGCGGCTATGACCAGTGATTTCGCAACTCTAATGACGCAGCTCAACAGCATGAGTGAGCGAGCCATTAGTAACGAATTTGATGAGACCAACAGCCCTAAGAAATGCGGAGCACGATGGATTTATGACCGCTGTACCCGCGACCTGCTGATTCATCTCTATGAGTGGCAAATGCTGATGGAGACTTTTGTGGCAAACATCCGCGCTGGTCAGCAGCGTGACTATTTGCCCGATGAATACCGCAAGGATTATCATGCCATGGACAAGATGCTCGTTGAAAAGCATCAGGCGACTACGGTAGCCGATGCGCGCACGATGCTAACTGAGAGCCATGAGAAGATGCTCCAATTAGCCGACAGCTTTTCGCAGGAGGAGCTATTCACCAAAGGCTACTACAAATGCACCTACACTACCGACATGGCAGCCTATTTTGCCAGCGTGACATCCAGCCCCTACCAGCAAGCCACAAAAATTCTAAAGAAGCACACCAAGAGCATCGACAAAGCTAAATGAGCACTCTACTCCCTATCCACCAAACAAAAAAGCGCCACAATGTGACGCTTTTTTGATACTATAAATTATAAGCAGCCCAGCTATGAACTGTGAACTATTTCTTGTTTCCGAGTAAGATGTTGTAAATTGCAGTGATATCAACACTTGTGATGAAACCATCGCCGTCCACATCACTGGTGGCGATGAAAGTCTCGTCTCCATTAAGCAGGTAGTTATAGACAGCTGTGATGTCAACTGCTGTCACCTCTCCGTCGCCATCCACGTCACCAGGAATGTTAACAATTACCTGCTCCCACTTGGCATAGAGCGTCATGTCGCCTGTAACGATGTTGTCGAAGTTCCACTGATTGGTGCATGCGGCATTGGTGTGCCATCCCAGGAAGTTGTAGCCATCGGCCGTTGGTGCGGTGGGCTCAATGGCCTTGTCTTGGTTGCTCCATTCAATATTTTGTGGGTCGGGGGCAGTGCCGTGCCCGTTAGCATTGAAGGTCACTGTGCAGTGCCAGTGTTCCTTAGTCGCATTGGGTTTCCATAATGAACTTTTCATTACACTATTCCACTGTTGTTGTGTGCCATTGAAGTAAATGTCGGCCAATAATGGGCAATCATAGAAAGCATAGCTATTTATTCTTTCCACTGTTGAAGGAAGGTACACTGTTTGGAGATTATCGTTGTCGCGGAAAGAGCTACTAGATATATATCTTGTACCTGATTGGATGTCCACTAATTGAAGATCATCAACATTTCTAAATACCCCTCCACCTATGGTGTCGACATGGCTCAGAGTGATTTTGTTAATAGGCATTTGAACAATATTGGAATACCAATTGTGGACCCTTATAATCTGCTTTTCGGGGTGATAGGACCAAGCGGGTGAAGCACAGGCTATTTTCAGGTGGTTATCCTTGAGCGTCCAGTACAGATGATTGTCGCTGGTCTCATTACCGCCACACCAGCCACAATACCACAAGTGATCTTTGCTTCTAACCATTGTTTGAATAGAATACATATATGCCCTTGGATTCCAATTTTCAAGATCTCCAGCGCTATAAATTATGCATTGATCGCTGCTCAAGTTGGCAAAAGCATAATCTCTAATCGTGACGTTTGGATTATCAACTGTGACCCAAGACAGACTATTGCTTCCTTCGAAGGCATGCTCGCCAATTGTGTTGGCATTATTTGTGTGCACCCCTTCGATGGCAGTACCCACAAACCCATAATCTGGAATACGTAATATGGAGGCGGGCAATTGGTCATAGTTGTAGGTATTGCTGCTTGTCCAGTTATTGACACGCTTGAGCGATGAGCACCCCTGCAGCAACGGCATATTCGCAAGTGAAGCGTGATTATACATCATGAGCGTGTCAAGTTTTGTAAACCCATTAAAAACATCATCGACGCAGTACTTCACCGTAGCGCCGTCAATAGTAACGGGGACCGTCATTCGGGTTTTATTGTTCTTGACGCCTACATATCCTGTGATTTGACAATCTGTCCCGCTTCCGCTCGTAGTCCATCCTTTCTGAGCTGAGCTGGTGTGCATATAGATAAAATCGCTTTCTGAGCCACATCCCTCATTAAGGTCGGCTGGCGAAGTGCCGCCATTCTTTCCCAAAGCACCATTTGAGGTTGAATTGAAAGAAATCGATTTTATAGCAGTAGAGCGGTAGTTCTCATTATCGTCGGTGGCTACGTACAGGTGTATGTAGGAGCCTCCAGCGTTGCTGTTGAGGTCGCCCTTACTGCTCTCAAAATGACTACCACCTACATATTCCACAAGGTAATAGGTGCGACCATTGTGTGTGATTTCGTCGGGTGTCGAGCTACTTGTTGATGTCCTGATATAAAAATCTGTGGCAAAATAACCAGCATCATTTTTTTGGTTACTGCCTTTAGTATAGAGCAAAAAGATGTAGTCACTGCCAGTGCCACATCCCTTGTTGAGGTCATAGTCGACCAGTATCCAACCGTCGGCAGTAAGCTCCGACTTCAGGTAGTTTGTCTCGCTTTTGGTGCCTCCAATTAGCACTACGCCATTGACAAAATCCTCGGCACAAACGCTAGTTGTAGCAAGCAGTGCCACAATAATAAAGATAATCTTTTTCATACGCGCAGAATTTAAGGAGTGTTAGATAATCACTGATTTTTGTTGCAAATATAAATAATTATAAGCAAAAATGCAAGCATTTTGAAGAAAAACACTTGCATTTGGTAGGAAAATATGTACAGCTCTATTGAGCGTTATGCATTTAAAAAGGCGTCAGCCCATTGTGCATTGAGCATTATGAATTATGCATTGAATCAATTGCCCAGCAGTATGTTGTAAATTGCAGTGATATCAACAGTTGTGATGAAACCGTCGCCGTCCACATCACTGGTGGCGATGAAAGTCTCGTCTCCATTGAGCAGGTAGTTATAGATAGCAGTGATGTCAACGGCAGTCACCTCTCCGTCGCCATCCACATCGCCATAGACCTGTGTGCCACCATCAAGGGTGGTAACCTCAATCTTGTTGGACCACTCACCATGAATATTGCCATTCACAGCGCGCACATCATAGATGTAGGTGGTGGCTGGCAGCAGGCCGGTGACTGCATAATTAAGGTCGGTAATGCCCGAGATAATTCTTTCGTCAAGGTCGCCAGCCGAGGATTTGGGCATCACTCGCAGCGTGTAACTTGTGGCACTTGGGCATGGGGTCCAGTTGGCGGTAAAGCCGTCAGATTTGACTTCGGTAGCTGCTGTAGCGACAGGTGTCTCAAGTGCATTGAGCGGAGTCTTGAAACCTATCTCATAGAGCTTGGAGAAGTCGTTGAAGATTGCAACCTTATAAATGACGCTTGGATCAAGTTCGTCAGATGCTAACACTTCTTCGGTGTTAGTAGTGGTATTCTGCTTGGTCTGAATAGCGGTTTCGCTTGGGGTGACAGTGCCATCGTCGTTGAGGGTGCACTCATAGATATACATCTTCAATGGATATGTCGAGTTGCTGCGATTCACGGCCAACTGCTTAACCTGTGAGCAGTTTGTCACAAAGAACGTCTGGCAATCCTCGCTCCAGTCGGCAAACTGTCCCTCGCCGGCGAAGTAGCTTGCGCTACCCACGAACACGTCGGTGGCGGTCCATGTCGCGGAGCCAGTCCTCACGGTACCCGCATTGGTGAACCAGTTCTGTGTAGCGTCGGCCTTTATCACACCATAGTTAGAAACGGTGAGCCAACCGCACTCTTCGCTCTCACGCTCGGTGTATTTGTAGAGATTGCGGATGTCGCTGGTGTTCCACCCTGCCTCGTCGATAGTCTCATATTTTGAAATGTCGAGATATGGGTCGCTTGCGGTGTTGCCCTCGTTGGCTTTTCCAGTGAGCTCAACTGTCACACTCTCGGCACCATTGCTGCTAAATACCAATGAGCCCGAGAATCGGCCCTCAACCGATGGGTGGAAGGTAACAGCCACCTCAACTGGGGTGTCGAGATTAACGCTGCTCTGAGGAATAGTCATTGGCGAAACGATAAACGCACCGTTGTTGTCGTTAAGGGTGAGCGTCACGTCGCTAGTGAGATATACGCCAGTGAGGCTGACAGTCTTAGTGATGGGTCGCTTGAGAGATGTGGTGTAGTCGAGCGATGTGGGCTCTACAATAAGGGTGGGCACATGAGGCCGCGCCACTCCAGTGATGGGCACAACAACCGTCTCCACATCCTCGTCGACACACGAGAGGGTGAGAGTTGCGCTAGTCGAGCCAGCCTCTGTGGGAGCGTAAGTGACAACCACGTCAACACCACTAGCAGCCTCCTCAGCAGTGATGGTGGTGTGACTCACGCTGTAGGCATTATCGCCACTAAACGCAATGTTGATGTTGCTCTCGATGTTGTGAGCCTTTATTCTTACCTCTTGGGTGTAGGTCTCGCCGGCAAAGCCTTGGAAGTCAACTGCCGAAGGGGTGGCCCTGATAATGCCTACCGAAGGCTGAACACCGATAATCATTATCTGATTCAGGTTGAAGTTGGCGCCTGTGTCATCGATAAAGGCATTCAAGGCACACCAGGCGTTGCCCTCGCCACTCCAACCGAAATTCACGTGATACTTGTTGGTACCAGAGTCATAGCCGTCGACGTTGAAGGCATGGCCACCGGCAGTGCCGGCAGTGCCCAAGTAAACTATAGGTCGTCCTTCTATTATCTCCTCTTGAATGAGAGCCGCCCAACTAGCGTCATTGAAGTTTTCCTTTTGAACCATGCGAGTGGTCGCCTCATCATAGCCAAAGCCAATGAACATGTCGGCAATAATCTGAGCGTCGGCGGTGTAGATGCCACTGCCTCCAGCCTCGGGGGTGCCATACTTCATGTGCTCGGCCTGACCCACATAGCGCATCAAGGTGGCAACAGCATTGGCTTGAGCGGCAGTGTAACCAGTGGCGTGAGAGCTGGTGTAGTCGTCAATCATGTTGTCCCAGTCAAAGGTGACAGCGGGCAGAGCAGGATAAGTGTAGTTCACGCTGGTCCATGTGCCTATTTCAAGCACTCCATCGTAGGCAGGAACGGGCCCCACTTGCGTGAGGGGATACTTCCAGTAGTAAAGTACCATCGATGCCGAAGTGGCAGGGCAACCAGTGTAGCACATATAGTTTGTGCCATTGTAGTTAAATTTGCATTGGTTCCAGTAAGGAGCTTCTTGATCCCAAAGGGCGGTAAGCAGTGGACCAATGGTTGTCTCATTTGCTTTTGGCGACTTGAAGGTCGTGGACCTTTCAACCTTTGCCTCGGGGTGAGCAAGCAGCCAGTCGAGCTGCACCTTGTAGCCGTCGAGCCACGCCTGCATGTTGCTGGGTATGCGGTCAAGGTTGAGAGGGTTGTCGCCATAGGCGAGGATTTCCTCAGCGCGGTCGTCGCCCGACACGATGACATAGGATGTCTCAGTGTTGAAGATGTAATACACAGGAGCCTTAACGGTCTCGCCAATCTCGGTCTTGATAAGTTTGGCATCGGCAGCTCCAGGTGCCATAATCTTGCCGGCATACACTTTTTGAACGAGGTATTGCTCTGCCTTGGTCTTAGCTGTTGACACATCAACAGGCGCTGCCATTAGCTGCAGAGCAACTGTCATGACAGTAAGTAGTGATAATAGCTTTTTCATTTGTATTTATGTTAGGATTGTTTTTGTAGATATTAATAGCCCTCAAAAATACAAATAAATTATTATTATACCAATTTTTTTGACAATCATTCAACGAATGCTCATTTTTATGCGCCATCTTACCATTTTACTGCTCTGTTTTTCTAAAATTCATAATTTTTTATTACCTTTGAGGCGATAAAATAGAATCAAACTTATAAACTCTAAAAAGACATATAATGAAACGATTTCTAATTCTTTTAGTAACGATGGCGACTTGCGTCTCTGCATGGGCTGCAGAACCTTATGCAGTTTACAACCAAAGCGACAAAACACTCACCTTTTATTACGGCAATAAGCCAGCAGGAGCTTTTAGTCTAAATAGTGGCAGCAACTTACCTGAATGGTACAATTACGGAGCCTCTGCCGCTGTACAGAAAGTGGTATTCAATTCATCGTTTGTTCAAGCACGCCCCACTAGTACTTATGCCTGGTTCTCCGAAATGGAAAACCTCACCAGAATCAAAGGATTGAGTTACCTCAACACATCAAATGTGACCAATATGGCATATATGTTTTTAGATTGCATAAATCTTCCATCACTTGATGTGAGTAGCTTCAACACATCTAAAGTAACTAATATGGCATATATGTTCTGTAGGTGCGAAGATTTGACCTCACTAGACTTAAGTAGCTTCAATACAGCAAATGTGACCAACATGAACTATATGTTTGATGGCTGCAGAAATCTTACATCACTTGATTTGAGCAGCTTTAATACAAAAAATGTGACCAACATGAGATTTATGTTTAATCATTGCCACAAAATCACATCACTTGATGTGAGCAACTTCAACACAGCAAATGTGACCAGTATGTATAGCATGTTCTCTGGGTGTAGCGATCTTACATCACTTGATTTGAGCAACTTCAACACTGTAAATGTGACTGACATGATGTTAATGTTCTATGAGTGTAGCAATCTTACCTCACTTGATTTGAGTGGCTTCAACACAGCAAATGTTAAATATATGTCTTACATGTTCGCAATTTGTTCCAAACTTAAAACAATTACCGTGAGGTGCACTTGGAGCACAGAGACAGTGTTCAACTCACTCAGTATGTTTAAAGACTGTTTTGAACTCGTAGGTGGTGCAGGAACTACTTATGATTCTAATCAAACCGATGCTGCTTATGCCCACATCGACGGTGGCCCTAGCAATCCTGGTTACTTCACGGCCAATAATTCGGCCATCCATGGCGACGTGAACGGCGATGACATTGTGACCGCTGCCGACATTACTGCCCTCTATGAGTACTTGCTCAACAACGACAGCAGACTCATCGTCAATGGAGACCAAACAGGTGACGGACTTATCACCGCAGCCGATATCACCGCAGTCTATGGTGTGATGCTGAGCAATTGAGGCAATGCATAATTCATAATGCACAATTGTTTTTTAAGACTATTAAGGACAAGACAATATATTTTGCCTTGTCCTTAATAGTATTTACCGAAAGGGCGTTAATTGCCAAGCAAGATGTTGTAGATTACGGTGATGTCAACGGTTGTGATCTCGCCATCGCCATCAACATCGCTGGTGGCGAGATAGGTCTCATCGCCGTTGAGCAAGTAGTTGTAGATGGCGGTAATGTCAACTGCTGTCACCTCTCCATCACCATCTACGTCGCCATAGACGCCACCTGCAAGGGTGGTGACAGTGATTAAGTTTGACCACGGGCTCTCCTTAGTTCCAAACACTGCCTTCACGTCGTAGAAATAGGTCGTGGCAGGATCAAGGTCAAGAACCTCGTAGCTGTTGGATGTGATGTCAGTAAATATCACTCCGTCAAAATCAATAGACCTCGTGACACCTGCACGCTCACCATCGATGATGTGGATGCTTGTAAGCACTACGCGCTTGCCATTGGCTGTTGTCTCAAACTTAATCTTTTGGCCAGCGGCAGCATTGCAGTCAAGCACTACAGTAAAGGTTGCCTCGTTGTTGTCGGCCACAGTGACAGTCTCACTTGCGTTGCCACAAGTAACCTTGAAGCCACAGTTGGTGTCGTTGTTGAAGGCCTTAGCCTTGAAGGCGACAGTGACCTTGTTGTCGGTCAGTGTGAGTCCAGGAGAAGTCAAAGTTCCTAACGAAGAGCCAGTACCCAAGCGCACACCGCCTATAGCCTCATAGACCTTAGAGCCCGTCCAGCCCTCATTGTCCATATAGTTGTCAAAGGTGTTACCAATATCAATAGAGCCAGCCTTAGTGCACTTCGAGAATCCCTCGGTGAGAATGTCGTAGTTCTTAGGCACAACGCGCAGGTTGTAGCTGTCGGCGCCCTCGCATGGCGTCCAATTGGCGACAAAGCTGTTGTTAGTAATCTCGGTGGCAGCAACAGCCACTGGCACGGGATAACTCGAGAGCGGAGTCTTGAAACCAATCTCATAGAGGTAAGAATAGTCATTGTAGATGTGAACCATGTAAATCTTGGAGGCATTAAGCTCGCTCGAAGTTATTACTTCGGTGGTGTTGTAAACCGAGCTTTGCTTGGTGTCGATAGGAGTGGTTCCAGCGGTTAGCGAGCCATCGGAATTGAGCGAGCACTCATAGATGCGCATAATTAGTGGATAAGTATCGCTGCGGTTGTAGGCATACTGCTTAACTTGGGTACAGTTGGTCACATAGAAATACTGGTTGAGGCCATTCCAGTCACAGGCGTAGCTGGGTTTGGAGCCAAAATAGCTGTCGTCGCCTAGGAAAATGTCGGTAGCGCCCCATGAAGTGCTATAAGATTCACTGATGTTGTTGTCGAACCATTCCTGCATGGAGTTTGCCATCATCACACCATAGTTAGAAACGGTAAGCCAAGCGCAGTCTTGGTCTTCATACTCGGTGTATCGATACAAGTTTTGAATGTCGCTTGTGTTCCAGCCTGCATCATCTATGGTCTCATGCTTAGTGATGTTAAGATAAGGATCGCTTGCAGTGCCTCCATCAAGAATCTCGCCTATGAGCTGGACAGTCTTGCTCTCGGCGCCATTGCTGGAGAAGGTGACTGTAGCGTTGTATTCACCCACGGCAGCCGAGTTGAATGTCACAACCACATCAACAGGGGTGTGGGCATCGGTGCTGCTTTGAGATATGCTCGTTGGTGAAACGGTGAAAACTCCATTCTCGTCGTTGAGCGTCACCGTCACATCATTGGGCAAGAACGCGCCAGTGAGGGTGATGGTCTTGCTCACAGGCAAAGATGCAACAGTAGTGAAACTTAGGGTATTGGGTTCAACAAGCAGTGTGGGAACACGAGGCAGAGCTGTTCCAGAAATTGGCACGGTAACGGTCTCCACATCATCGTCAGCGCAGCTTAAGGTAAGGGTTGCATCGCTGCTGCCAGCCTGAGTTGGTGAATAGGTGACGGTCACGTCATAACCATTGGCCGCCTGCTGAGGAGTGATGGTGGTAGCGTTAATGCTATAGAGTTCAGAACCATTCAATGTAACGTTGATATTGCTCTCGATGTTGACAGCATTAACTTTCACAACCTCGGTGTAGGTCTCACCAGCGAAACCATTGAAAATTACATCCTCAGGGTTGGCAACGATGTGGCCATAGGGCGGCTGAATGCCGAGTACCATGCGCTGATTGTCGCTAAAGGTGTAGCTGCGGGCTGAGAAAGCATTCATGGCGCACCAGCTGTTGCCCTCTCCGCTCCATCCAAAGTTCACGTGATATTTGTTGAGGCTTGTGTCATATCCATCAACATTGAATGCGTGTCCTCCAGCGCCGCCCACATCCACGCCACAGTACACCACAGGGCGATGATTGATAATCTCCTCTTGCACCATCTGCGCCCATTGCTCCTCGCTATAGTCGCTCTTTTTCACAAAGCGGCAAGTGGTAGCGTCATAGCCGAAGCTTATATACATGTCGGCAATAACCTGAGTGTCGGTGGTGAAGATGCCACTACCCTCAGTGCCATACATCATGTGTTCCTTCTGCCCCACATAGCGCATCAGTGTGGCAACCGCGGCAGCCTGGGCGGGTGTGTAGTCGCCAGTGTAGTCGTCAATCATGTTGTCCCAGTCGAAGGTGACAGCGGGCAGGGCAGGATAAGTATAGGTGACACTATTATACTCACCCAAGTCAAGAGTGGTGGTGTAGGAAGGAATGGGACCTACCTGATGGGTGGGATATTTCCAGTGGTATAGTATCATCGATGCCGAAGTAGCAGCACAACCTGTATAGCACTCATAGGTGGTGCCATTGTAAGTGAAATGACACTGGTCGTTGTATGGGGCTGCCTGATACCAGAGGGCAGTCAACAATGGGCCTATAGATTGGTAGCCTTTTAGCATCGGCGACTTGATGGCAGTGGGTTTGTCAACCTTCACATCAGGATGAGTGAGCAACCAGTCAAGCTGCTGCTTGTAGTTGTCGAGCCACGCCTGCATGTTTTTGGGCATGTCATCAAGTTTGAGGGGCCTATCGCCAATGGCGAGGATTTCCTCGGCACGGTCGTCACCCGACACAATCACAAACGTAGTGGCGGTGTTGAAGATGTAATACACTGGAGCATCGGCATTCTCGCCCATCTCGGTTTTGATGAGCTTGGCATCGGCAGCTCCAGGCGTCATGAATTTGCCTGCATATACCTTGTTCATAAGATAGTGCTGAGCCTTAATTCTCGCCTTTGTCACGTCAACGGGTGCCGCCATCAGTTGCACAGCAACCATGATGACAGTCATGATGGATAAGAGTTTTCTCATTGAAGAAAATTTTAATATAGTTGTGTTATAAATATAGTCTATGCATGAGATTGGCACAACCTAATCATTGTGTCTTGAAAAATAGCGCTCAAAATTACAAAAAAAATTAATATTATTCCAAACATGAGCCATATTTTCAACGAACAGTAATTTTTATGCAAAAAGAGGTGTAAAAACAATGAAAGCGCCCAAATGTGAGCGCTTCCATTGAATTGTGTGCTAATAGTGTTTTTATTTCTTATTACCCAGCAATATGTTGTAGATAATGGTGATATCTACGGTTGTGATCTCTCCATCGCCGTCGATGTCACTAGTAGCGATGTAGGTTTCGTCGCCGTCGAGCAGGTAGTTGTAAAGGCAAGTGATGTCGATGGTAGTTATCTCGCCATCGCCGTTCACGTCGCCATAAAGTCCACCAGCCAGTGTGGTTACCGAAATCAGGTTAGACCACTTGCTTTGCTTAGCACCAAACACAGCCTTCACGTCATAGAGGTAGGTTGTGGCTGGATCAAGGTTTTCTACCTTATAGCTGTCAGTAGTGAGGCCTGTGAATGTCACTCCGTCATAATCAATCGACTTGGCATTGCTAGCGTGCTCGCCATCGATGACGTGGATGCTAGTAAGGATTACGCGCTTGCCATTGGTTGTTGTCTCAAACTTGATCTTCTGGCCAGCGGCAGCATTGCAGTCAAGTACTACAGTGTAAGTTGCCTCGTTATTGTCGGCCAAAGTGACTGTCTCACTTGCGCTGCCACAAGAGACCTTGAAGCCGCAGTTGGTGTCGTTGTTGAAGGCCTTAGCCTTGAAGGTTACAGTAACCTTGTTGTCGGTCAATGTAAGGTCTGGAGATGTCAAGTATCCAACCGATGAGCCTGTGCCAAGACGAATACCGCCAATATTCTCATAGAGCTTAGAACCTGTCCAACCGGCATTGTCCATATAGTTGTCAAGAGTGTTGCCTAAATCTACAGAGCCAGCCTTGGTGAATTTTGCGAAGCTTTCGGTGAGAATGTCGTAGTTCTTAGGCACAACACGCAGGATGTAGCTGTCGGCACCCTCGCACAGGTTCCAGTTAGCTACGAAGCTGTTGGCAGTAATATCGGTTGCGGCAGTTGCCACAGGAGTCTCATATTGATTGAGTGGAGTCTTGAAACCAATCTCCAGGAGGTCGGGATAAGAGCCACCACCAGTCAATTGCACCTTATAAATCGTTGACTCATCGAGCTCAACTGAAGTGATAACACCGTCGCTGGCTGTTTTAGTGTCAACTGCATTAGTAGAAGGAGTTACAGTTCCATTGGCATTGAGCGTGCACTCATAGATTGCCAAGCTTGCTGTAGAGCTGCCGTAGCTGCCACCCTTAACAAGAGCCTTGACTTGAGTACAGTTGGTCACAAAGAATGCTTGATTACCGCTTCCATAAACCGAGTAAGCCTGGTTGCTGCCAAAGTAAGCATTTTGCCCTGGGAACACGTCACTTGCGCTCCAAGAGTTGTTGTATTGAGAGAGAGATGAGCTAGCCAACCAGTTCTGGCTTGCATCAGCCTTCTGTGCACCATAATTTGAGACAGTGAGCCAAGCGCACTCCTCGTCTTCATACTCAGTGTATTTGTAGATAGTGCTCATGCCATCCACAGTGGCTCCAGCCTCGTCGATAGTCTCATAGCTGGCGATATTGAGGTATGGGTCAGAAGCTGTACCACCATCACGAGCTATAGCAGTGAGGTTAACAGTCTTGCTCTCGGCACCCTCGCTAGCAAATGTGATTGAGCCAGTGAAGCTGCCTTCAGTAGCCGAACTAAATGATACAGCAACAGTTACAGGAGTGTTGACGTCGGTGCTGTTTTGTGAAATTACAGCTGGTGAAACAGTGAACACACCCTTAGTGTCGTTAAGTGTTACGTTAACGTCGTTAGTGAGGAACGCTCCAGTGAGAGTGATGGTCTTTGTCACTGTCCTGTCGAGAGTTGCCGCGAAGTCGAGGCTCTCGGGGTCGATAAGCAGAGTTGGCACGCGTGGTGCAGCCACACCAGTGATGGGCACGGTAACGGTCTCCACTTCCTCATCGGCGCATGAGAGGGTAATGGTTGCTGAGGTGTTGCCAGCTTGAGTAGGAGCGTAAGTTACAACAACGTCAACGCCACCAGCTGCCTCGGTGGGAGTAATAGTGGTGTGACTGATGCTGTAAACATTGTCACCGGCAAGGGCGATTTCAACATTGTTCTCGATGTTACGAGCTTGAACTCTTACAGTCTGGGTGTAGGTCTCGCCTGCAAAGCCGTTGAAGTTTACCTCCGAAGGATTGGTCTTGATCATGCCCATTGGGGGCTGGATGCCGATAACCATCTGCTGGTCGCTGTTGAAGGTGTAACCACCGCCATCCGAGAAGGCGTTCATCGCGCACCAGTTGTTACCGTCGCCGCTCCAACCAAAGTTGATGTGATATTTGTTAAGGCTAGAGTCATATCCGTCAACATTGAATGCATGGCCGCCAGCACTTGGATCTACTGCCATGTAAACTACAGGACGTCCCTCGGCCATCTCGGTTTGCAGCAGATTAGCCCAATTTGTCTCACTATAACTTGACTTGAGCACCAAGCGAGTGGTGGCCTCATCATATCCGAAGAGAATGAACATGTCGGCAACATTCTGTGCCTCGGTTGTGTAGATTCCGCTACCATTAACGCCATACATCATGTGCTCGGCCTGACCCACGTAGCGCATCAGGGTAGCTACTGCGTTACCCTCGGCAGTGGTGTAGGGCTCGTTATGAGTGGTGCCGTTTTCGTCATACCAAGTGCCATATTTGTCTTTCATGTTGTCCCAGTCAAAAGTGGTGGCTGGAAGAGATGGATAGGTGAAGTCCACCTCGTTGCCCCAGTAACCGCCACCAATGTCAAGCGTAGAGGAATAAGCGGGAAGAGGACCTACCTGCTCGGTGGGGTATTTCCAGAAGTAAAGCACCATTGATGCCGAAGTGGCAGGACAACCAGTCACGCAAGTATAGGTAGTGCCACTATATGTAAACTTACACAGGTTGTTGTAGGGCGCAGCCTGGTCCCAGAGGGCTGTCATCAATGGACCTGTGACAGATTTTTCAAGGGCACTAGACTTGAAGGTAGTGGGTTTGCTAACCTTAGCATCGGGGTGAGTGAGCAGCCAGTCTAGCTGTTCCTTGTAACCGTCAAGCCACACCTGCATGTTCTTTGGAATGCGTTCAAGCAAGAGGGGTTTGTCGCCCACAGCGAGGATTTCCTCGGCACGGTCGTCACCCGATACAATCACGAAGGTTGTAGCGGTGTTGAAGATGTAATACACTGGAGTCTGTGCCTTCTCGCCCATCTCGGTCTTTATAAGTTTGGCATCTGCAGCTCCAGGAGCCATGAATTTGCCGGCATATACCTTGTTGGCAAGGTATTGCTCGGCCTTAGTCTTCGCCGTTGACACATCAACGGGTGCTGCCATCAGTTGCACAGCAACTGCCATGACAGTCAGTAATGATAAAAGCTTTTTCATTAAATGGTAGTTTTTAAAAAATAGATATAGTTGTTTTATAATAATATTTTTAAAAGCCGCCAAAGTTACCAATAATTATGGGAATATGCAATAATAACGGATATTTTTTAACAATGAATTCTTGAGAGAGCCAGCACTTTAATAGTTGAGCACTTAAATCAAGAGCCGCTTCAGGCGGTGAAGCGGCTCTTGTAACTATTATATTCTTGTATAATTATACACCAAGAAGGACATTATAGACCACAGTGATATCGACAGCGGTGATTGATCCGTCGCCGTCTTGGTCGCCGTAGGTCATTCCCCCGGTGTCACCATTGAGGAGGAAATTATAAAGAATTGTGACATCTACAGAGTTAACCTCACCGTCGCCATTCACGTCGCCAACAATGGGATTAACGATTGGGGCATCGTCATCCTCAAGATACTCGGGCCATGGCGATAGAGAGTAGTCGATTCTGTTAGACCAGTCACTCTCCAGACCACCAAAATAAACTGATTTCACATCATAAGACCAATAGTCATAACCATTGAAGTGTGTAATGCCAGTTACATCGGTAGTGAAAGAGAAAGTGATGTCGGTGATATTTCTTACGTATGTAGTGTCTTCATCCCAAGCTGGTGTTACATACTTGGTAGAAGCTCCCTCGCTATAATCGCCATAATAAAGCTTGAAATCGGTCATGATCACACGATGATCTTCTTCTTCACCTCCATCATTTGGATTATACCAATAAGTGTTCTTGAATGTGAAGAATGCCTGGTTGTTGTCCAAATAATCGGGGAATGGTCTTTCAATCAAGAAAGTGTAATACTTCTCATCGCCTGATATTTCAAAAGCCTGAGAATAACTGCCCATAGACACCAGCAACTCGCCACTCTCTACACCATCGGCGGGTTTTGCCTTGAACTTAAGGGTGTATTGCCTGAGGTGCCCTGGGATCCTGATGCCCTCCACTGGAGTCACAACCAAACCATTATTCTTAATCAAGATACCACCATCGGCACCCTCGATGTCGACACCAGTCCACCCAGTGTTGTCGGTGTAATCATCAAGATTAGTATAGTTGGGAAGGGCTGAGCCAGCAGTGAAATTAGAGAATTTCTCGCGATAAATCAAGCCTTTCAATGGAGCTGGATAAGTGCGCAGGGTATAGCTCTTAGCACCTGGGCAAGCACTCCACGACATTGTAACATGCTCCACTTCAACTTCGGTTGCGTCGTAAGCTACAGGAGGAACAATCTCACCATCAAACTCACCTGGAGTCTTGAATGCTATTTCATAGAGGTAAGAGTAAGAGTTATAAATCACAATCTTGTAAATCTTTTCTGGGTCGAGCTCATCAGAGGTCATTACCTCGGTACCAATATTTTGGTTAGTCAAGGTTTGGATTGGAGTGGTGCCTTCGGTGATTGAGCCGTCGACGTTCTGCTCGCACTCATAGATCTCCATCTTGAAGATGTAGTAAGAAGCGTTACTGCGATGGTAAGCATACTGCTTAACTTGGGTACAGAAAGTCACATAGAAGGTCTGTGTCTTTGTGGGCTGCTTGTATTTTACCGAATAAGCAGCATTGTCTCCAAAATAGGCACTTGGACCAGGAAAGATGTCGGTAGCGGTCCATGCGTTAGTGTACTGTGTGTCAGTATCGCTATCGGTCATCGTGTTCTCAAACCAGTTTTGAGTTGCGTCGGTCTTCATCAAGCCATAGTTTGACAATGTGAGCCAATAGCCGCCACCCTGCTGGGTGTACTCGTAAATGCTCTGCATGCCATCAACTGTGGCACCAGCCTCGTCGATAGTGGCATACTTAGTGATGTTGAGATAAGGGTCACTAGCTGTGCCAACAGCCATCATTGGCAATACAAAAGCCATGACGGTCAATAGGGATAAAAGCTTTTTCATAAATAACGAAAATTTAATTGTGGATATAGTTGTTTTATATTATTTTCTAAATAGCCGTCAAAGATAATAATAATTATGCTAATATGCAAAAAAGATGGATATTTTTCATATAAATCACAAGAAATCAAAGCAAAAAGGGTCTTTGGATTGATTTCATCTTTGACAAAAACCAGATAAAAAACTGATTAATCTGATTATTTGCAAATTTTCAAAACCTGTCACTCAAGACATTGAAAAGTCAGAACTTCCAGATAATTCAGTTGTTTATACTTTGAGTGGAGGCGACAGTGCATAGACTTGTCAGGAGACACGGCTTTTTTACTATTCTTTTAACCAAAAAGAGGTGGAGAACCACAATTCTCCACCCCTTTTATTATTATTACAGTTACAAATTATTGTCCTAACAGGGCATTATAGACTACAGTGATATCACCTGATGTGATGGCGCCGTCGCCATTTTGGTCACCGTTGACCATGCCCTCGGTTTCATTGTTGAGGAGGTAGTTGTATAGGATTGTGATATCCACAGTATTAACCTCTCCATCACCATTCACGTCGCCAACAACGGGATTGTCATCGCTGTCATCAAGGAACTCGGGCCATGGTGTCAGCCAGATGGGAATTTGGTTAGACCAGTCACTCTTTATGCCACCATAATATACTGCTTGAACATCATAATAATAGTAGGCATAATCCATGATTCCGATAGACATATCAATTTGTTCATTACCTTCCTCATTAATATATTTGCCAAACCTGAAGCTGGTGCTGTCGCTTGGAATATTATTTACAAAAGTGGTGTCGCCACTCCAGTCGGCAACGATGTACTTGGGAGAATTCAAATTACGTGGCTCGCTGTAATCGCCGAAGTAAACCTTGAAATCAGTTATAACAACGCGGTTGTTGCCTGGCTCATAGGTTGTGTTTTGGAATAAACCGCCTATATACAAACAAGAAAAATAATCGGGATATTCTCTATCTACCACCATTGTGTACCATTTCTCCTCAGGCTCTAAGTCTACTGTCAGATTTTTGCTGCCGTTGGCTAAAAGGAGCTTGCAATTGGTGTCACCATCGTAGGCTTTTGCCTTGAATTTAATCGTGAATTTCTTCACGAAGCGATAAATACTCAAATCAGCCTCCGAACCAGAGAAAACAAGTTGACCGCCATTGTTGATCACGATTCCGCCATCGGCACCTTGCAAGCCGTGACCGGACCACATATCGTGGTCGGGATAGCCATCTAAATCTTGATAGCCATCATCGTCGGCCTCAAATACATCATTAGCGGTGATGTTAGAGAATTTATCACGGAAAATAAGGCCCTCTGGCTGAATGGGGTAAACTCTCAAATTGTAATTCTTGACGCCAGGGCATGGGCTCCAATGACAGGTAAAGGCTTCACAAAGAATATTGCTAGTGTCATAAACTTGATGATAGGTTAAATCAGTGACATCGTAAGCCACAGGAGCAGTAATCTCTCCATCAAACACGCCTGGAGTCTTGAAACCTATCTCATAGAGATAAGAATAAGAGTTAAAGATTACCACCTTATAAATCTTCTCAGGGTCGAGTTCACTAGATGCCACAACATCAGCTCCAATTGTTTGGTTGGTCACAGTTTCGATAGGAGCTTCTCCCACGGTGAGTGTGCCATCGGGAGTCTGTTCACACTCAAAGATTTCCATTTTCAAAACATAGTAAGATGAATTGCCGCGATTGTAAGCATACTGCTTAACTTGGGTACAGAAAGTCACATAGAATGTCTGTGTCTTCGTGGGCTGCTTGTATTTTACCGAATAAGCAGCATTGTCGCCAAAGTAGGCACTTGGGCCTTGGAAGATGTCGGTAGCGGTCCATGCGTTAGTGTACTGTGTGCCCGTATCGACTTGGTCAGTAGTGCTCTCAAACCAGTTTTGAGTAGCGTCGGTCTGCATCACACCATAGTTTGACAATGTGAGCCAATATCCGCCACCATCTTGGGTGTACTTGTAAATTGTCTCCATGCCATCTACAGTTGCGCCAGCCTGGTCAATAGAAGCATAGTTAGTGACGTTAAGATAAGCATCACTAGCTGTGCCCACAGCCATCATTGGCAGTGCAAATGCCAAGACAGTTAACAGTGATAATAATTTTTTCATAAAAGAGAGAATTTAAATATTTAATATAGTTGTTTTATTTCTTACTATTTAAAAAGCCGTCAAAGTTACCAAAAATTATGGTAATATGCAAAAAATACGGATATTTTTCGCTTAAACCACATAATAATAAAGCAAAAGAGCCGCCCCATCATGCTGGGGACGGCTCTTTATGTTATTAGCTTTTCTTAATTAATTCTATACTCCTAGCAGCGCATTATAGACTACAGTGATATCACTTGATGTAATTTCACCGTCGCCGTTTTGGTCTCCGTTAACCATGTTTTCGGTGTCGCCATTGAGGAGGTAGTTATAAAGAATTGTGATATCCACAGTGTTAACCTCACCGTCACCGTTCACGTCGCCAGCAATACCGCCGCCGGCAAGTGTAGTGAAGATGGTTGACGCTGTCCAATCGCTGAGGACCGATTCATACTTGCCTTGAACCTGTACCTCGTAAGTAGTGTTAGGTGTCAATCCAGTGATGGAATAAGGACTGGTGACGCCATTAACATAATTCCACTCTGCTGCAGGCTTGGTGGTGAGACTAATGGCATCAATGAACATAAAGTCTTTGTCGGTGCAGTTATAGTGACGGAAAGCAATGTAACCAGTTTGGCCTTTATAACTGCTCAAATCAATTGATACTTCTGTCCATTCTTTTGAATTGGGTGATAGCATGTCATCGGTAACTGGCACAAAATCACTGACAGTTTTACCACTGGTAGAAACATAGATTCGATAGTTCTCCTGGTAATTATTGCCATCGTCCATTATGTAATATTTGAGAGTTCCACCCAAGTCTGCAATTTGAGGAGTGATTAACCATTGGTCGGGAGTGACAGCACCCACTGAGTTGCTTATCCAGCTTCTTGACATCACAACATAAGAACCGTCTTTAGCGGTAAATTGTCCGCTGAAATTGGTGGTCAAGTCAACTGTCTGCCAGTTGTAAGAGTCGCCATCGGTGTTGATGAGAGTCCAATTTCCAAGTCCGTTCTCGAAATTCTCAGAGAATGTAACTTCTTGTTCACCTGCTTCTTGATCATATTCTCTCCAACGCAAGTTCCAGCCATCATTGTTTTCGCCTGGAGTCCAAGATATGTTAGCGGTAGTGGTTGAAGGATCAGCCTCCACGTTAATCGGTGTCGCGGGAAGCGTCACGTTGAGGTCGGTCTTGAAGCCTATCTCATAGAGGCGAGAGTAGTCGTTGTAGATTCTCACCTTGTAGATCTTGCTTGGATCCAAAGCGCCCGAAGAGAGCACCTCGGCTTGATTGGTAGTCTGGCTTTGCTTGTTGACAACAGCAGTAGTTCCAGCAGTGAGTGTGCCGTCGGCATTCAATGTGCACTCATAGATTTGCATCTTCACTGGATAAACGTTGCCGCTATAGTTGCTTGATTGGATGTTGTAAGAGAGCTGACTCACCTCAGTACAGTTGGTCACATAGAAGTTTTGCCAAGCCTCGTTCCAGTTGCAGTAATAGGCAGTACCAGTAAAATAGTTGCTGCTGCCAAGGAAGATGCCGTTTGCATTCCAAGTCTCGTTGCCTGACTTGGCAGTGCCTTCAAAGTCAAACCAATTTTGGTTGCCATCGACCTTTTGTGCACCATAGTAAGAGAGAGTAAGCCAAGCGCAAGCGTTGCTTGGATACTCAGTGTAGCTGTAAATCTTCGACATACCGCTCACTGTAGCACCAGCTTCACCAATTGTGTTATATTTGGCGATGTTCAGGTAAGAATCGCTGGCGTTGCCACCCTCGGCAGCCGAAGCGGTGAGCTGAACGGTCTTGCTCTCGGCACCATTGCTGGCCAGCACGAGCGAGCCAGTGAAATTGCCCTCGTTGGCAGAGTTGAACGAAACGGTTACAGGCACGCCATTTGCTGCGTTGGCAGCAGTAATGGTGGTAGGAGTAACGCTAAACACTCCGTTGTTGTCGTTCAAGGTCACGGTAATGTTATTTGTCAAGAACAAACCAGTGACGTTGATGGTCTTAGTCACTGTTGATGACAAGTTTGCAGACATGCTCACCGATGTTGGGTCAACGGTGATGGTTGGAACCTTGGCCTGTGCAGTACCAGTTACATTTACAGTCACATTGTCGGCACCACTGCTAGCGAGAGTAATGGTTGCGTTAGCATTGCCAGCACTGGTGGGTTTATAGGTCACTGTAACCTGCACACCATTGGCTGCATTGGCAGCGGTGATGGTGGTGGGAGATACTGTGATGTTGTTCGAGCCGCTCTTGGTAATGGTGATGTTGCCTTCAAGGTTGTTACCTGTCACGGTGAAGGTCTTGGTGTAGGTGTCGCCCACATAACCCTCAAATGCGAGGCTTGTGGGATTAACATCGATATTTGGACCAAGAGCGCTTGCTGGAGGTCTGATGCCAATAATCATTGCCTCACCATAGTTGAACACGTAAGAACCCGACTGACCTGTTGCGCCAGTGTTGGTGGTGAAGTTGTGCAGTGTGCAGTAGCCGTTGCTGTCGCCACTCCAACCCCAGTTCACATAATATTGTCCGCTGGTGTTGCAGCCAAACACGTTGAAGGCATGACCTGCAGGCTGATAGCTGCTGCAGTCGTAGGCAAGATACTCGATTGGGTTGCCTGCATGCAGCTCAGCGAGCATCCATTCATTCCACTGTGCATCGGTATATTGCTGAGGACCATTGGTGTAACTCCAACCCGAAGATTGCAACTCGGTGAGTGTGAGCAACTGTGCATCAGTGTAACCCATATTGATAACGCCCTGATGGATTTCAGGGTCGTTAGCTCCACTGGCATCGGTACCGTACATATAATCGGGAATCGACTGGCCAGCATAGCGCATGAGCCATGCCACGGCAGTTTTTTGTGCAGAAGTAGAACTGTAGTTTGAGGGACCGGTGTACTCATCAATGATGTTGTCCCAATCGGCAGTGCGCTCAGGCAGAGCAGCTGCCGACACTCCACCGCTCGATGAGCCATTGATGGCAGCTACAGCAGGGAAGGTCTTAGGCCATTTCCACACATAGTAGCACATGGCCAGTGATGTAGCAGGACAACCAGTAAGAGTTCGACTACTACCACTAGTGGGGCACTGGTTGTTGTAAGGAGAGCTCTGGTCCCAGTTGGCATTTGTCAGCGGAGCAACCGCTGTTGTTGCCTTGGGAGTGTAGCCGTTGGGCTTCATAGTACCAGCCTTGAGTCCGTCAATCTGATACTTGTACTTGTTGAGCAGCCACTGCATTGCGGGTGGAATGTCGTTAATGTCGATAGTTCCTTCCTCGCCATACATCAAAATCTCTGGTGCCTGGTCGTCACCAGAAACAACAACATAGGCTTTGTCGGCATTAAAGATGTAGTAATCTACTGCTTGTGGGTTCGCCACTGAAGCCTCAGCCTTAGCGAGCTTAAGATTGCTGGTTGCCGCAGCTCTCAAGCGACCATTGGCAACTTGTTTAGCCATAAATGTTTTTGCCACATTCTTTGCAGTAGCCAAGTCAACATCGGCTGCCTGCAACTGTGTCGCCATGCACAGTAAGAGTGCTAATGACGACAACTTTGTTAGTCGGTTAAAGAATTTCATGTAGTGAAAGTTTAGTTAATAATATAGTTGTTTTATAAGTTTTGTTTCAGGTTATATTTTCAAAAAATCCGCCAAATTTATAAAAAAATCTCTTTTTACACAACTTTTTCCAATATTCTTTCATTAATCATCCATTTTTTCAGCAAAAAAGAGGTCAAATCTTTCACTATTATGCACAAAGAGCCGCCCCTACTCAACTGGGGACGGCCCTTTGGTTTTTCTAGAAATTCTAGAATCTAGATTTTTGACTAATTACTCAACTACAACCTTCTTGTTTCCAACAATGTAGATGCCGCGTGGCAGGTTGCGAGTTGCCTCGCCAGCCTTAACATTGCTGCGGATGAGCTGACCTTGAGCGTTGTAAACGTTCACAATCTCGTTGTAGCTGTCAAGAGCGATGGTGCCGATAGCGGTTGGAGCATCGGGCATGCGCAAAGCATAGCCAATATAGTTCTGGAAGTCGTAGTCATAATCCTTAGGCATGATGCCTGCTGGAGTGTGCCATGCCTCCTTGAGGTTGATAGCACAGCGCACTGTGTAGCGCTTACCATTCTCCAAGGTGTTGCTAGTAGCACCCCAAGTGTAGTCGATGCTCAAGCTCTTGCCTTGGGCACCATTTCCTGGGCTATAAGCGCGGAGTGTGTTTTCGGCGGCATTCCAGTAGCCAGTAACGTCAACAACCTGGTTGCTTATAAATGAGAATGAGTCGGCAATGTTGATAGCGTCAATATTGAAATCAACTGCATTGCTACCACCCTCGGCAGCAGTTGCGGTGAGCACTGGGTTGAGCTCAACATCGCTGAGTGTGCCCTTGAGTGTTCCACCCTTGATTGTGGCATTATCAACAAATACTGAAATCAGTTCATTGCTTGCAGCAACGCGAATCCAGTTGCCCTCGCCATCGGTGAGGAAGGCATAGTTCTCAACATCGGCCACGTCGGCCACAGCGAGGTCGTTGCTCACGGTGTACTCGTTGCCGTTAACACCAGTAGCAAGAATCTCGGCGAGTGTATTGCCTTCTTCCACAACTTCAAGTGGAGTGCGGAAAGCAATCTCAAAGAGGTAAGAATAGTCGTTGTAAAGCTCTACCATGTAAATCTTGCTGGCGTCAAGCTCTGCCGAGGTCAAGATTTCGGTAGAACTATAAACCGAACTCTTCTGGGTATCGAAGGCTGTAGAGCTAGCTGTGAGGCTGCCATCGGCATTCTCGACACACTCATACACGCGCAGATACAAAGGATAAGAAGAACTGCGGTTGTAAGCATACTGCTTAACCTGAGTACAGTTGGTTACATAGAAGCGCTGATAGTATCCGTTCCAGTCGCTTGCGTAACTTTGAGCTTCGCCAAAGTAGTAATCATCACCTTGGAACACATCGTTGGCAGTCCAAGTTTGAGCAGCGGTTTGACTGAGCGAGTTCACAATCCATTCTTGAGTGGCATCGGTCTTTTGAGCGCCATAATTAGAAACGGTGAGCCAACCGTTGTTGCCATTTTCAGTGTAGTTGTAAATCTTCTGCATACCGCTTACGGTAGCGCCTGCAGCATCGATAGTCATATATTTAGCAATGTCGAGATACTTATCGCTGGCTGAACCACCATTAGAGCAAACAGCAGACAGATCAACTGTTGCAGTGAGGTCACCACTAGCGAGGGTAACAGCGCCTGTAAAGCCGCCTTCAACGTCGGAGGTGAAGGTTACAGTAAGATTAGCGCCAGCCTCGGCAGCACTCTTGCTGATGGTAGTGGCCGAAACGGTGAACACTTCGCTTGGGTCGGTCAAAGCAACTGACACATCACCAGGAAGCAACTTGCCATTTACAGCGATGGTTGCAGTCTTAGTCTCGCCAGACTTAGCTTGGAATGCGATTTCGGTTGGATTAGCCTTAAGCATAGGCACCTCAAGATCGGTCTTGAAACCAATCTCATAGAGGTGAGCATAGTCGTTATAAACCTCTACTTTATAAACCTTGCTTGGATCAAGTTCTTTAGATGTCAAAACCTCAGGACTTGAAGTAGTGTTCCTCTGAGTGTCGAATGCGGTAGTGCTAGCAGTCACGCTACCATCGGCATTGACAGTGCACTCATAGATGCGCATGTACAAGTAATAGTTGGTTGAGCTGAGGTTCTTGGCATACTGTTTAACTTGAGTACAGTTGGTCACATAGAAGTTGTTGTTAGACTCGTTCCAGTTCACATAAAAAGCATTGCCAGTGAAATAGTTGCTGCTGCCAGGGAAAATGTCGGCTGCAGCCCAAGTCTCGCTATCAATCTTAGCAGTTCCTTCGCAGTTTAGCCAGTTTTGATTGGCATCAACCTGGAGGGCGCCATAGTTAGAAACAGTGAGCCATGCGCAAGCATCGTCGGCATACTCAGTGTATTTGTAGATAGAGCTCATGCCGCTCACTGTAGCGCCAGCATCGTCGATAGTTGCATACTTGGCGATATCAAGATAAGCGTCACTTGCAGTGCCGCCATCGTTAGCGTTAGCACTGAGAGCCACGGTCTTGGTTTCGGCACCATTGCTTGCGATGGTGAGTGAGCCGGTGTAGTTGCCCTCGTTCTCAGAGCTAAACGAAACAGTAACAGGAACGCCATTAGCGGCTTCGGCAGCAGTGATGGTTGTTGGAGTTACGCTGAACACACCGTTGTTATCGTTCAAAGTCACTGTCACGTTGTTAGTCAAGAACAGACCAGTAACGTTGATAGTCTTGGTAACTGTAGTCGATAATTTAGCGTTGAAGCTGAGCGATGCGGGATCAACATTGATAGTTGGAACCTTAGCTTGTGCTACGCCGGTAACATTCAATGTCACGTCGTCGGCTCCTACGCTTGAGAGAGTAAGAACAGCGCTAGCATTGCCAGCATTGGTTGGCTTATAGGTAACAGTCACTTCCACACCATTAGCTGCATTAGCAGCGGTGATGGTGGTTGGAGATACAGTAATATCGCTCGAACCTTGCTTCGAGATTGTGATGTCACCCTCGAGGCTAGCACCAGTCACGGTGAAGGTCTTGGTATAGGTGTCGCCTACATAACCCTCAAACTCAAGGCTTGTGGGATTTACACTGATATTTGGACCAAGAGCGCCTGCAGGTGGTGCAATACCTATAATCATAGCCTCACCATAGTTGAAGGTGTAAGAGCCGCCACCCTGACCAGTAGAATTGTTGCCAGTGGTGAAGTTGTGCAGAGTGCAGTAGCCATTGTCTTCGCCACTCCAACCCCAGTTCACATAATATTTACCGCTACTATCGCATCCAAACACGTTGAAGGCATGGCCTCCAGCCGAGGGGTCGGAAGCAAGATATTCAATTGGACGACCGGCATGCAACTCAGCGAGCATCCATTCGTTCCACTGAGCATCGGTGTAGTTCTGGTTGTAGCCTGCATATCCTGTGGTGAGGGTTAGCAGTTGGGCATCGGTGTAACCAAAGGTATGGCAAGCCTCAAGAATATCGGGGTCGTAGGCACCACTACCGCTGGTGGTGTACTGCATGTTGCAAGCTTGACCCACATAGCGCATCAGCCATGACACGGCTTCGGCCTGTGCATTAGTGTAGCTGTAATTGGTTGGACCGGTATATTCATCTATGATATTGTTCCAGTCGGCTGCCTTCTCACTAAGCGCAGGGGCAGTGACACCGCCACTTACCTGCACTGTTGGTAACGCTGGATAGGTTGTAGGCCATTTGTAGATGTAAAAACACATACTCAGCGAAGTTGCCGGACAGCCAGTGTAGGTGTGTGTACCTCCACTGGTAGGGGTATGGTTCCAGTAGGGTTCGCCCTGATCCCAATTGGCGTTTGTCAGCGGAGCAACAGCTGTAGTAGCCTTTGGGGTGTAACCGTTGGGTTTAAGTGTACCAGCCTTGAGACCGTCAATCTGATATTTGTACTTGTTGAGCAGCCACTGCATTGCGGGTGGAATTTTACCCATGTCAAGTTTTCCGCTCACACCGTACATCAGGATTTCGGGAGCCTGATCATCACCAGCAACAACGACGTATGATTTGTCGGCGTTGAAGATGTAGTAATCCACAGCTTTGGGATTAAATACTGAAGCCTCGGCCTTAACAAGCTGGAGATTGTTGACATCAGCAGCTTTTAGTCGACCATTGGCCACTTGGCTAGTCATGAAAGACTTTGCCACATTTTTTGCAGCAGCCAAGTCAACGTCGGCTGCCTGCATTTGTGTCGCCATGCACAACACGAGTGCCAATGACAACAACATTTTTAGTCGATTTAAAATCTTCATCTAATGAATGTTTGGTTAATAATATGGTTGTTTTATAAACTTTAGGCGCTGGGTTTATGTCGTTAAAAACCGCCAAATTTATAAAATAATCTCTTTTTTCACAACTTGTGCTTCCCACCTTTCAATATTTAACCCTTTTTTCTCAACGAAAAAACGAAAAACAATTATAACACCTCAGCACAAAGACATTATCAAACATTATTCCCAGCAAAAAGTATTGTTCTTTTAAAAAATATAGTATCTTTGCGAAAAATAACAATGTGGTTTCAGATGCATGTTCCATGCGCCGCAGGCGCAAACTCAACACTTAACACTTACTACTTAACTATGAAACGTTTTATAACCATCTTATTATTAGCATTAACCATTTGCGAAGCTTGGGCATGCACCGCTGTCATCGCGTCGGGAAAAGTCACTGCCGACGGGCGTCCGTTCATCTTCAAGAACCGTGATGCTAGCGATGGCACCAACAACTCGCTCCTAACCCTTCACGGCACAAAATATCAATACGTGGGAGTAGTCAACTACTCCACATCGTCAAGCCCAACCAGCATCTGGTATGGTCACAACGAGGCGGGATTTGCCATCCTTAACACTTTGTCCTACTACTTCAACAGCCCCACTTCAAAGGCTAACACCAGCGCTGGTGCTCTGATGAAGAAGGCGCTGGGCCAGTGCGCCACCGTCGATGAGTTTGAGGCGCTACTTCAGCAGACTCAGGCACAGACCACCCCAGTTACGCTAAGCACCAATTTTGCTGTGATGGACTCACTGGGCAATGTGGCGTTCTTTGAGACTTGCAACACTAGCTACACGAAGTTTGACGCCAACGATGAGACCATTGCCCCAAATGGCTACCTAGTCCGCACCAACTACTCCTTCACCAGCCCCTACTACAACACCACCAACCATGTAGGCGAACAACGCTACAAAGCCGCATGCAAATATATGGATGACACCTTTGGCGATGGAAAGATCGATGCAATGCAGGTAGTTCACGAGTTGCCAAGATATTTATATCATGGCGAGCGAGAAGTGAACCTGTGGGACTATATCCCCGATGACATCAACGATGTGACCAACACCTACTTCAGTAACTTCATTCCACGCTACTCTAGCGCTTCGGCTTCGCTGATGCAAGGCGTGCTTGAGGGTGAGAATCCCACTAACACTGTTAGTTGGATAGCTATAGGATGGCCTTGCGGCTCATTTACTGTGCCTATCGTTATAACGCCATCAAAGGTGCTGCCCGCAGTAGTGAAACGCGCCAATGGCACCTACAAGAGCGAGATGTGCACCAATGCGCTGGAATTGAAAAACCGAGTATTCACCATTTACCACGACGGCACACAAAGCACCGACAGCATCGACCTGTCGAAACTCATCAACTTGGAGGAGACCGGTATTCTGCAAAAGGTTATGGCTGCTGATGCACAAGTGAGTGAATTGGGAAATACACTGATTAACCAACTGAGGGAAGGCACAGCAGGCGACGCCGAGGTCGCAGCATTCTACAACTGGATTGACGACTATTGGCGCGAGTTCTTCCAACAAGCCACGTCATCAATCACCAGCATTACCACAGATGAAAACAATGACGATGCCTATTATTCTATTGATGGCATCCGTTATCCCAAAGCACCCACATCACCAGGCATCTACATCAACAACCACCGCAAAGTGCTCATCAAGTGAGCATTTCACTTTTACAAACACAAAACTTAGCAAAAAAATCCGTATAACCTGCGGAAGTGGCCAAAAAAATGCAACTTCCGCAGATTATAAGGCACTTTTAGGGTATTTTTAGGGCTATAACCTGCGGAAAGTGCCCCAAAGAACGCAACTTCCGCAGGTTATAAGTTGTTTGCACCAAAATTTCATTTGCTTTATTTAACGATTATGGGGGTGGTTAAGAAATGTTAAGCATTTAAATGCTTGTGCAGCATTTTGTTTTCTTTTGTGTTTATTTGTCAAAAAATACCGTCATATGATATTGGAATAGTTGAATAGTACTACTGCTTTTACCGCTTTACTATTCTACTACTTTACCATTACTGCTATGAAAAAGTGTCTTATATATCTGCTTTTAACTATTTTCTGTTTCACCCTTTGTCATGCTCAGGATTTTTCGCAGCTCAAGCAGAATCTGGACTGGCAGGTGTATAACTACCCGCAGGAGAAGATTCATGTGATGACCGATAAGCCTTACTACATCACTGGCGACACCATTTGGCTTCGTGCCTTTGTGGTCAATGTTGTAAATAACCAACCTGTGGATGCCAGCAAGTTTGTCTATGTGGAATTGATCAGCCCCATGAACACGGTGGATATGCGTGTCAAGATAAAGGAGCGTGACGGTGTGTTTAAGGGATATTTGCCTCTAGACCCCACCAAAATCGCAGAGGGAGAATACACCTTAACCGCCTACACGATGTTCATGCAAAACCAGGGAGAGCAGTACTTTTTCAAGAAGACAAAGACAACGAGAGCCTTAAAATAAACCTGCGCTACCTCGACACCGAAACTGGCCAACCATGCCCCTATAACTCGTTCGGCTATTTATTGCCAAACGACAAGCCCAACAGAAGGGATGCAGACGACCGAAACATGAGCATCGAGATTGACCACAATTATTTGCGTGACGGGACAGTGTTTGTGTGGTATGGCAACTACGGCAAATACATCACCTTCCCGCAAAGTAGCACCACCACCTACGACGTGAGTTTCTATCCCGAAGGGGGCTATCTCGTTCCTAACTTTGAGAACCACATGACTTTCAAGGCTATGGACAGCAATGGCAAGTCGATTTACATAACTGGCGACATAGTTGACGGCAGCGGAAACAAAGTAACGAGCATCACCACTACTCACGACGGCATGGGACTCGCTACGTTCACTCCACAAACAGGGATAAGCTATAAGGCAATTTGCCAAAATGATAATTTAGGAGAAAATATTTTCGACTTGCCACAAGTGAGAGATGATGCAACAGTGCTGCAAGTGAGCAACGAAGGCAAGACAGTGAAGATTGAGGCAAAGGGCAGTCAGCAAAGCACAGCGATGATAGCGGTGCAGCAACGAGGCAATCTGCTTGCCACTGGTTTTGGAAGCATAACTATCAATTCTGACACAATCCTTGCTGGAGTTGTTCAGGCTTTACTCATGAATGACAATGCAAGAATGCTCAGCGAACGCCTATTCTTTGTAACTGGCAAGCAAGCCCCAAGAGCAAAACTGAATACCGACAGACAATCTTATGACAGCCGTGAACTCGTGCAAGCGAATGTCGATTTAAGCGAATTTGCTTTCGCCGACACTATCGCTGGCAACTTCGCCGTGAGCGTTACAGACGACCGCAGCATAGTAACAGACAGCACCATGTCTATCCTAACCGACCTGCTTCTCCAAAGCGACCTGCAAGGTCACATCAACAATCCCGCCTGGTATTTTGAAAGCAGCGACCGCAGCAGACAGCTCGATATGCTCATGATGACTCAAGGCTGGCGCCGTTACGACGTGCCCCACGCCCTCGTTGGCAAAGGCGTGGCGCCACAATTTCCCATTGAACAAGGTCAAACCTTAAGCGGCACAGTGCAGTCGAATTGGCGTAAAAAGCCCATGCCCGGCTCAATGGTGAAAGTCATGGCACCAAGTATCCTGTATGCCGACATTGCCATTGCCGATGAGAGCGGACACTGGAGCATAAACAATGTCAACTTTCCCGACAGCACCAAATTCATTGTTCAGGCCACCAATGCCAAAGGTCATAATCAATGGAACCTAATCTTTGATGCCGATAGTTATCCTATCGTTAATCCTTTAATCACCGATGCATCATTCTACAACTCGTCTCAGCTTGATGAAGATTTAGAGGTCACATACATAAGCAATGAAAAGCAACGATTGCAGTATATAAATGGTGTGTCAAGTATTTTGCTCGATGAGGTGGTGGTGGTTAAAAGAAGACATGACAGTAGCATCAGAAGGGCTCAATCATTTAATTACAAATATTTTGAATTTATGGAGATCAGCTCCTATGAATCTATTATGCAAAAGTTTGCTGGCGTGTCGTTTCAAGACGGCAAGCCAATGTATAAACAAAAGCGTGTGGTTTTTATAGTAGATGGTGAAATCATTACCGACTATGACGACATGAGTTTAGGAAAATTCTCGTTTATGCCCGAATTTGTAGGGAAAGGCAAAAACACCGATTTATTCAATCAACAAGATAAAAGGTCTGTAGTTGATGCCTATACACTACTAAACCAAGTTTGTCCTTTTAATCTGGTTCGTGACATTAGCTTTAGTGGTGGTGTAATATCAATAACCACAAAAGATGAAAAAGAGTATGGAAATGACCCAGACAACACCATAAAGACAATAAGACCTCTCGGCTATCAACGTCCTGCCGAGTTCTATGCTCCACGCTATGATACTGGCAACAATAGCATTGGCGAGGGCACCGACCTACGAGAGACCATCTACTGGAACCCCAGCATCGCAATCGGCAGCAACAAACAAGCCCGATTCAACTTCTACACCAATGATGCATCCTCAACCAGTTACACCATCACTGTGGAGGGAGTGACTCAATCAGGAGAACTCATCCACGCCTCCAAGAAGATTACAAAGAAATAACACCTAAAAACATTATAGTTATGAAAAAGATAATCTCCATTTTCTTAGTTGGTGCATTTGCACTATGCGGCTCACCACGAGTATTTGCGCAATATTTTGATTCAAAGCCCGAAATCTATCCGGTGCAAGTTGTGGAGGAAGAACCCAATAACGAGCTGTCATTGGGATATGGCGCACCCATTAACACGTCAAAATATTTCGATCTCTTGAGTGTTTTATATTACAGCGAATACAAAAAGAGGAGCATCGCCGGACCTATATCCATCGAGTATTTCCACTACGTTACCCCCACGATAGGGATTGGAGCCGTCGCTGCTTATAATCTCAGTGGCATTACTTATTACTATGGCGATGACATCAACACTGAGAAAGTGATCTCCGCCACAAGTAACATCAGCTGGATAACCTTGATGCCTGCAATTAAGTTTAGATGGCTAAGAAAAGAGCATGTGGGTGTCTATTCAAAACTCAGCTTTGGCGCCACCTACGGTGTGGAAGTCATAACGAAGAAACTCCCTACTGAGGTGGTGAAGATCAAGAAGCATTGCTATGCCTTATTCCCCAATTTCCATGCGTCGCTGGTGGGAGTAGAGGCTGGCAGTCGCAATATTCGTGCCTTTGCCGAATTGGGCTTCGGTGAGCAGGGAATAATTAACGGCGGGGTGAGATACAGGTTCTGAGTTACTGACTGGAGTTATATCAAACAACTATCACAACAAATTAACTACAATAAAAAATTGTGCATGTTGCAGCCTTGTTGTTCAGGTTGTTTTATATAAATGAGAACAACGCAAAATTCGCCGTATATTTTAGAAATTCCTTTAGGAAAAAATAGAAGCGCCCTGATGCCAGAGCGCTTCTATTGAATTAATATCACAAATCTTACTTCTTAGCTCCAAGTAAGACATTATAAACTACGGTGATATCAACTGATGTGATTTCACCATCTCCATTCTGGTCGCCGTTCACCATATTCTCGGTGTCGCCGTTGAGGAGGTAGTTGTAGAGGATGGTTACATCCACTGAATTAACATCTCCATCGCCGTTCACGTCGCCCAAGATGCCACCGGCAAGTGTGGTAACCATAATCTTGTTAGACCAGTTACTTGACTTACCGCCAAATACAGCCTTCACATCATAGAAGTAGGTAGTGGCTGGGTCAAGGTCAGTAACATTGTAGCTATTTGTGGTGATGCCAGTGAATGTCACTCCGTCGAGGTCGATTGACTTAGCAGCACCAGCACGCTCACCATCAATGATGTGGATGCTGGTGAGAATCACGCGCTTGCTATTAGCTGTTGTCTCAAACTTAATCTTCTGGTTAGCGGCTGCATTGCAATCAAGGACAACGGTGTAGGTTTCCTCAGTGCTGCTGGCAACAGTCACTGTCTCGCTGCTGTTTCCGCAAGATACCTTGAAGCCACAGTTGGTGTCGTTGTTGAAGGTCTTAGCCTTAAACTGAACGGTAACCTTGTTGTCGGTCAATGTAAGACCTGGAGAGGTCAAACTTCCAACCGAAGAGCCTGTGCCAAGACGAGCACCGCCAATAGCCTCATAAACCTTAGAGCCTGTCCAACCAGCATTATCCATATACTGATCAAGAGTTGAGCTTAGATCTGTAGAGCCTGCCTTGGTGAACTTCGAGAATCCCTCAGTGAGGATGTCGTAGTTCTTAGGAATGACACGCAGAGTGTAGCTGTCGGCACCTACGCATGGGTTCCAGTTAGCAGTGAAGGTTGTTGCACCAATATTGGTAGCAGCAGTAGCTACTGGAGCCTCAAGACCATTGATAGGAGTCTTGAAGCCGATCTCATAGAGCTTAGAATAGTCGTTGAAGATGGCAATCTTATAAACCTTCTCTGGGTCGAGAGGATCAGAAGCAAGCACCTCTTTGCTAGTAGTAGTGTTCTGCTTGGTTTGAACAGCAGTATTGCTAGCGGTGATAGAGCCATCGGCATTTACAGTACACTCATAGATGTACATCTTCAAAGGATAAGAAGTGTTGCTGCGGTTCTCGGCAAACTGCTTAACCTGTGAGCAGTTGGTTACGTAGAATGTCTGGTAATCCTCGTTCCAGTCGGTATAGTAAGCATTGCTATTTCCAAAGTATGGAGAGCTTCCCAAGAACACGTCGGTAGCGCCCCATGACTCAGTGCCTGTCTTCTCGTTGCCAGCGATGGTGAACCAGTTTTGGGTAGCATCGCTCCTGAGAGCACCATAGTTAGAAACGGTGAGCCATGCGCACTCGTCGTCCACATACTCGGTGTAGTAGTAGATAGTAGTCATGCCGTTTACTGCAGCGCCAACCTCGTCGATAGTCTCATACTTAGCGATGTCGAGATATGGATCGGCAGCAGTGCCCTTGTCGGTGGCCTTAGCAGTGAGAGTCACTGTCTTGGTCACAGCACCATTGCTGGTGAAGGTAAGTGAACCTGTGTATTCGCCCTCTTCGGCCGAAGTGAAGGTCACGTTCACATTAACAGGAGTGTCAATGCCAGTGCTGCTTGCCGAAATAGTGGTTGGCGATACGGTGAACTTGTTGTTCTGATCGTTGAGGGTAACGGTGATGTCATTAGTAAGGAACAGACCATTAACCTTAATTGTCTTGGTGACTGGAGCCGAGAGCTTAGCGTTGAAGCTGAGTGTCTCGGGGTCGGTAAGGATAGTGGGCACACGTGGTGCAGCCACACCAGTGATTGTTACGGTCTTGGTCTCGGCCTCGGCGCTAGTGAGAGTGAGGGTTGCTGTAGTCTCGCCAGCTGCAGTGGGAGCGTAAGTAACGGTTACGTTAACGCCATTGTAAGCATCCTCAGCACTGATAGTGGTAGGAGTTACGCTGTAAAGGTTTGAACCGCTCTTTGCAATATTGATAGGCTGAGTGAGGTTATAACCCTTAACGTTTATGACTTCGGTATAAGTCTCACCGGCATACCCCTCAAAGGTCACTGCATCGGGTTTAGCAACGATAGTTGGTCCCTGATGCTGAAGGATGTACTCAATACCATCGAGGGCGTTGATGATGCCGTGTCCACGAGACATTACAGGGCTTGAAGCACTGGCGGGATAGGCTGTCGCGGTCTCGGCGATAATCTCCTTCACACGGTCAACGTCGAGGGTTGGGTCGGCCTGCAGATACAGGGCTACCACACCAGCGGCACAAGGAGTAGCCATTGATGTACCGCTCATCTCGCCCCACTTGTAGGTCTGGCCATTGTAGGTCATCGACCAAGTGGAAGATTGATAAGAGTCATATCCGTTGATTGACGAAATCACATAGTGTCCAGGAGCGGTGATGAATGGCTGGTTAACACCATTGAAGTCGGTACCGTAGCTCGAGAAGTAGGCAACATCGCCCTGGCCATAGCCATCGCTAGAGCGTGAAGCCTGGGCGCCAACACTAATGACCTGAGGACATGTCATGTCGTCGCACATAGAGCCTTCGTAGGTTCCAGGGGTGATGGTGTAGCCACTCACGCTGCCCGAAGATGAGCTAAGAGTGCTGTACCAGCAGTCGGTATAGACGTTGATGGTGTTGCCTGCTTGGCCCTTAATTACGTAGGTTGCCGATGACTCGCTGCTCTCGATATAGAGGTTGTAGCGGTTATTGAATTGATCCACAGAACCTGAAACAGTTACGTTACCAAAGGTACCGCTTGTCATCCAGTTACTTTGTGAGCTGCCGACAATCACCTTGATCTGAAGCTCGTCGCTGGTGCTGTTCCAGATATCGCAAGAGCCAGTGGCAGAACCCCACCAGCCGCCTGAAACATTGTTGGTAACAGCCATGTAGTCGTCGGCGCTTGAGAGGGTCTTGTGAGCATGACCGATGATGTCGGCCTCGTTACCAGCGGCAAGCAGAATAACTGCGCCGTAGGTGTTAGCAACCTCAGTATAGGCACGGCTGATGATGCTTGTTCCGTCGTGAGGACCAATGTCGCTACCCAAACTGATGCTGATAACGCAAGGCTTGCCAAGTTGCTGAGCATACCAACCGATATACTTTGCTGAACTCATAATGGCATTGTCGGTAAGTGAGGAGCCGCAACCAGCGAGAATCAGGTCGGCTTCGGGGGCCATACCAGAATAGTTGCCCACGTGCGAGCCGGCAGCGATACCTGAGGTGTGTGTACCATGGCTCTCGCCTGTGTCATCACAGGTAAGGTTAGCAATCTGGCTAGGTGTGGTGTACTGATAACCCATGAGCTGCACACCGTCGATAGTAGCCTTGGTGCCACCGTTAGCGCTTGTTGCATTAGGCATATAAACCGCTTTCACGCGGGTGTTGCCATTGTCATCAAGGAAAGCGCGGTGGTTGAACTGAATACCGTCGTCGATAAGACCAACGACTACACCTTGTCCGGTATAGCCTTGTGGCAGGCCATAGTTGGTACCGTCCCATGCCTTGTCGGCATTCACAATACCTTTTGCCACATCGGTGAGCAGACGCACATTACGAGCGACACCCACTTGTCTTACGCCTTTCAGGCGGGCTACAGCCTCAAGTTTGGTTACAGGAATACTGGCAGTGACAAAGTCACTGAATTTGCCAGTTACTTTCACTCCGTTAGCCTCAAGTTCGGCTATCGAAATGCCATCAAAAGAGATGAAGCATTCCACATACTCCACCCCATTCACAGATTTAGGTGCTGCAAGCACATGCTTTCCGTCGGGATTTTGAGCCACCCCAGCGGAACGCTGCTGCAAGAACACACGAGTTGGAGCGCTAAGTTTGTCTTGAGCCATAATGCCCAACGACACACTGAGCGCCATCAGGATTAGAAAAAATTTTCTCATGTGAATGATATTAAAAATTAAATAAAAAATAGTTGTTTTAAAAAAGTGCACAAATTTATTTAAAATAATTGGATATCTATTCTATATCCTCTTCAAAAAAAACAAAAAAAACAAAAAAAATGATACAAAAAAGATGCGCCCCATGAAAGAGACGCACCTTTTGAGTTTTCAGTTCTGAGTTCTCAGTTTTGAGTTTTCAGTTCTGAGTTGCAAAAAACTGACTACTGATAACTGACTACTGATAACTATTTTTTGCTTCCTAGCAAAATATTGTAGATGCAAGTGATATCAACACTTGTAATGCTTCCATCGCCATCTACGTCGCTTGTGGCAAGGAATGTCTCGTCGCCACTGAGCAGATAGTTGTAGAGTGCGGTGATGTCGGCAACTGTTACTTCACCGTCGCAGTTCACGTCGCCATAAACTTGACCACCACCTGCAATGGTTGTAACCTCTATCATATTAGACCAGTTGCTGGATGTTGAACCGTAGAAGGCCATCACATCATAATTGTAAGTAGTCTCGGGCAACAATCCAGTAACATTATATTTATTGCTAGTAATGCCATTTATCATGATAGGCTCTCCTGCTAAGCTGGTATCGGTGAGGTCCACGTCATAGATTTCCACGCCAGTGATAACCACACGTTTCTTCTTGATGGTTGTGGCAAATCTAATCTTTTGTCCTGCCGCTTGAGCGCAGTCGAGTGCTACAATGAAACTGCCCTCGTTGCTTGAAGGAACAACTATAGTGTCGGTGCTTGTTCCACAGCTCACTACCAATGGGCAATCTACATCGGTATCATAGGCGCGGGCGGTGAACTTAACACTAACCTTGCCATTGCTGCTTGAAAGGTCAACAGCTGGAGTTTGCAACACGCCATTATAGCTTGTTGCACCCAGGCGAAGACCTCCCACGGCCTGATAAACGTAGGAAGCAGACCAACCTGAATTGTCGGTGTAATTGTTGACCGAACTAGCAATATTAGTAGAGCTCTCACTTACACACTTTGCAAATGTCTCGGTAAAGAACGGGCTCGCATCAATAGCAGGCGTAACGCGCAATGTGTAGCTGGTAGCAAATGGGCATGGATCCCAGTTGGCAGTGAAGTTTGTGGCGCCAATAGCTGTAGCAGCGGTAGCGTGTGGTGCCACGTTGTTAACGGTGGCAGTTCCGGTAAGAGCTACTATCGCATTTTGAGCGCCTGGAGTGCTGATAGTGATGCTTCCATTGTGGGTGCCAGCGGCTGTGGGCGCATAAGTGACAGTCACGGTAACATAGCTGCTCTCGTCGTAGGTCGCAGCAGGGATGGTACTTGGGCTCACGGTGAACATCTGATTGTCGCTGGTAAGCGTAACGTCATCAGTGATAAACTCGCCGTAAAGCCTGAAAGTCCTGCTTGCTGTGCCACCAGCAAAGGCGGTAAAGTCAAGCGACTCGTAACTAGTGCTCAAGGTTGGAGTCTTGAGTTGTGCAGTGCCATTAACGCTGATAGAAACCTGCTGGGCGCCGGCACTATTGAGGTTGATAGTAGCTGAAGTATTGCCAGCGGCAGTAGGGATAAACTTGATGGTGAGAGTTGTTCCCGCCATTATCTCAGCATTGGTGAAGCTAGTGGGTTCCACACTATAGATGCTGGGACCAACCACATTGACGCTCACGCCCTGAGTGAGGTTACGGCCTTCAAGATCTACTGTTGTGGTGATTGTGTCGCCCACATATCCATTCATATTGACCTCGGTCTTGCTGGCTATGATTCTTGGCAAGGCGCTCTGCTGCAAGATATAAGATATGCCGCTGAGGGCATTAATGATGCCATAACCACGCTGCTTGGGTGGACTCGTTGGGTTGACATATGCCGTAGAAGTGTTGGCGATAGCGTCTTTCACACCGTTGACATCGAGTTCGGGATTGGCTTGCAGGTAGAGTGCTACTACACCAGCGGCAATAGGCGTTGACATCGATGTACCGCTCATCTCTCCCCATTTGTGAGTGCGTCCATTATAGGAGACTGAATAAGATGTTCCATATTGGCTGTTATAGGAGTCGTAGCCGTTGAGCGAAGAAATCACAACGTGACCAGGAGCAGTGATGAATGGGTGGTCAATGCCCTTGACGTCGGTGCCAAAGCTTGAGAAATAGGCCACGTCATTTGTGTTGTAATAGCCGTTATAGCTTGTGCGTGATGCCATAGCTCCCACGCTGATGGTCTTGCTGCCGCAGATGTCGTCGCTCATGGTGCCATCTTGCTGGCCAAGTGAAAGTGTGTAGCCGCTGATGTTTCCCGAAATGCCGATTCTCGAGGCGCTGCCACCTTCGCACCATGCGTCGATGGTGTTACCAGCGGCACTGGTCACGATATAAGCGAGACGGTAGTTGCTGTTTTTCGCTCCACTCATAGAGGGATGAATGAAGATGTTCTTACGGTTATTCGAAGAACTGAAAGAAATCTCCACATTGCTTGAACTGTTGAAGTAGGAGCTAAAATTGTTCAACGTGGTGCTGCCAGTGATCTCATCGCTGGTATAGACGATGGCACCAGTGCTGCGGTTCACAACAAGCACTTTGAGCTTGAGTTGGTCGCTGGTGCGGCCCCAAATGTCCATATAGGCAGATCCATAGTAGGAAGAGCCTCCCACGTTAGCTGCTCCTGTAGAAGACTCGTGGATTATAGCAAAGGCATCACTCTCGCTCGAGAGAGTTTTTTTGGCATAGCCATAGGCGTCGCCTTCGTTACCTGAGGAGAGCAGAATCACTGCGCCATATTGTGTGGCGACTTGGTCATAGGCACGGCATATGTAGCTTGAGCCGTCGTGCGGACCCATGTTGGAACCCAAGCTGATGCTGATCACACAAGGCTTACCCACGCTCTTGGCATAGTTGGCGATATATTTCGCACTATTAACGATAGCGGTTTGAGACAAGTTGTCGCCGAGTCCGCACATTACCAGGTCGCAGTCGGGAGCCATGCCGGCATAGTTGCCAACCTGCGAGCCACCAGCGCAACCTGTGGTGTGAGTGCCGTGACTCTCGGCGTTATAATCGGTGGTGAGGGCGGCAATCTGCGCGGGAGTGGTGTAGTGATAACCACTAAGTGTGGTAGTTCCAACCTGTGGTGCTGTGCCACCATTGGCACTTGTGGCATTAGGCAGATACACTGCTTTGACACGTGTGTTGCCCGAAGAATCATAGAAAAAGCGATGGTTGAAGTCCATACCAGTGTCAATGACGCCAATCACCACGCCTGTGCCACGGTAGTTCTGTGGCAGACCGTTGCTAGTTCCATTCCATGCCTGGTAGGCTTTGGTCACGTTCTTGGCTTGGTCGGTGTAAGCTTGGGCAATCTGCGCGATAGCAATCTGCTTCACGATATCGAGGTTGGCGACTTGCTCCACCTTGTTGATGGGCACGAGGGCGGTGACAACATCGTCAAACTCGCCAGTAATAGTCACTCCCAGCGCTTTGAGTTGGGCAGTGGATTTACCGTTCAGCAAAATAAAGCAGTCCATGGTCTCCACACCGTTTATTGCCTTAGTTTTACCAAACAAACTCTTGTCGGCTTGCTGAGCTATGCCATTGGCATAGTTTTGCAAGAACAACTTTGTAGGCGCACTAAACTTGTCGTTGGCAAGCATTGTCAGCGACAGCATTAATGCAATTAATAAAAATAGTCTTCTCATTGTTTGTAAGTTATTTTAATGAATATTTGTCAGAAATAATTAGTGCAAATTTAAACAAAATGATAATACCTATGACAATAAAAACCTTTTTTAACGACTTAATAAGATTAAGAGACAATCGGAGTAAAACTCCTAACTGTCTCATTCCTGTTTTATCATAGTACCCCTAATGACTGATTATTAGATATTTAAAAGAATATTATAAACAGCGGTAATATCAGCTGCTGTGATGATGCCATCGCCAGTTTGATCGCCATTAACGATATTTGTTTCATCGGTGTTGAGCAAGAAATCGTAGAGGGCAGTGACATCGGCAGCTGTAACCACGCCGTCTCCGTTCACATCGCCAGCAATAACAACACTAACTGGTGCATTGCGGTAAATGGTCTCAAGGCCTGGAATGAGCATTGTGTATTGCTGCCCTACGGTAGATTTTCCTAGAGTAACCTGAATGTAAGTGAGTTGGATGGGATAGTTGCCTATGTCATCGGCATCAATCCACTGATCAATAGGAAGATCGATTGTTGTCTCCACGTTGGCAGGAACCGAATCAGGTGTGACAGCAGGATAACTTATTTTACCACCATTGGGCCTAAGGGCAAAAGTAACACCTGTAACTGGTGCCTCACCAGGATTGATGCGCACTCGCAGCGTGTCGGGAAGGCTCCATAGTGTTATAGTCTTTTTCATTCGCAGATAATTGGTACGCGCACTTGTTCCTGTATATGAAACTTTCATGCCATTTTCTAAAGGTTCGGTGACAACATTCTTTCCACCGCTCATGCTAAACGACCAAGTGCTCAAATCCATTTCTGGGTCTATGGGATAAACGCGCTTAACAGGCTTCTCTACTTTTACCTTCATACTCAATAGTTTGTCTTCAAGCACTCCAGTGACTATTGCCTCTCCATCGCGCACTCCCCGCAACACACCAGTGTTTTCATCAATGACAACGATGCTCTCATCGCTGCTGCTCCAGGTGAGCGCAGCGGGATCGAGGGGCATAACGGTTTCTCCTACTCGGCTCTCCACGCCCACAGCATGGGTGCGATAGGTGTCGGTAATGATTGAGTCGTTGGTGAGACTCATGTCATCGCCACTGCCCACAATGGAGATGGGCAGAGTGGCGCTAATACCATTGTAAATGGCAATTATCTCTCCATCGCCACTACCATTGGCAAAGAAGGTATTGCCGTCTTTGACGGTGCCCAAATTCTCAGGGACCTCAAGTGTGAAGCCCTGCACGTCGGTGTCGATGAGCATGCCATACTGGTTGTAGCCGTAAATCACTGGACTATAGATACCATATTTGGGCACTCGCTGAGCCCAGTCTTTGAAACGAATCTCGGCAACCTCGTCATCGTCGGGGGCACTACTCACTAGAAACAGGCCGTTGCTGTCGGCACGCTCATGACCATCGCTAGGCACATTGCGAACACCCAGCGCACTGGTATAAAATGTACTTGAACCGCCACCATCGAGGTTCAAGCCCTCGGTAGCACCAGCATATTGCAGCAGGTCGCCTAGATGCGAAGTGCGGCAACCATCACTGATTAGCGAGCGACCGTCAACAACAAGGAAAATCACCGTCTGCTCGCCGTTGGCAAAACCTATACATGTGCGTGGATGCATATCGGGGTTGCCGTCGTTGATAGTCTCGCCGTTATGCAGCACCCATGGCTGACCGCTCACCACTTCGCGTGGGTCAATCTTGATGCCACCAGCCACAGCGTTCATAGTAACTGTCACCTCATCGCCCACTTGCAAACTAGAGATAAAATCGGCAGTAGTACCTTGTCCATGCAGTACATATCTGCCATCAGGAATCTCCATGTCACCGGCTGTGCTTGGCATGCCTGTGATTACCATCTTAAACGGCTCAAGAAAGTTGAATGTATCACCCTCCACGAGCATCGCCTCCACCTCACAGCACGCCGATGTTTGGTTGGTGTAACCGTAGAATCTGTCGTTGTAGAATGTGATGACGTTGTTGCTCGCATCGGTATTCACGCCGCCAGCAGTCACAGTTGTGCCGTTATGAGTTACCGAACCACTGAACGACACCGCATTGATATAGGAATTGCGATTTTCGTCAAAAACATACTTAAATTCATCATTATTGAGTTTATACACCACTCCATCGCCTATGCAAGTGCCAATGGGCGTTCCCACCATCGACACGCCATGCGGAGTTGTGCCACTAGTATAGAAAAAGTCGCCGTTAATGCCTGCAAAGAAGCGATGCCCAGGACCATCGTTGCGCTGTGCCATCGATGACACCACCTCACCGCCAGCCGTCTTATCGGTGCCGCTCACAGTGCGCAGGGTAAGATAGGGATTTGTCATATCGATGGTAGTGTAGAACACTCGCATATCAGTACTGCCATCAGTGAAATAAAGCGACGTCTGGCTCGTGCCAGGACCTATCTTGGCATGGAACAATGTATCAACCGAGTATTCCACACCCAGCAGGCTCCAAGTGTTGCCTGCCCAACCAATAGAGCAAACAAGCATCAGTAAAGCTGTTAGACCATTTTTTTTCATTAGATTCAGCATTTATTGTGCATTATGCATTTTATTAACTTCCTAGAAGAATGTCATATACAGCGGTCACATCGGCGGCAGTGATTATGCCATCGCCAGTTTGGTCACCATTGACGAGATGGGTTGTGGCATCATTGAGCAAGAAATCGTAGAGGGCAGTGACATCGGCGGCAGTAACCACGCCATTTCCATCAACATCACCTGGAATCACTACAGTCAAGGGTGCATAACGGTAAATAGACTCAAGGCCTGGGATGAGCATTGTGTATTGCTGCCCAGCGGTTGGCTTGCCCATAGAAATCTGCACGTAATTCAGTTGGATTGGATAATTGCCCATGTCGTCGGCATCTATCCACTGGTCGATGGGCAGGTCGATTGTTGATTCCACATTGGCAGGCACCGAATCGGGAGAGACAGCCTGGTAGCTGATTTTACCGCCATTGGGCCGCAAGGCAAAGGTGACTCCAGTTACTGGCACCTCACCGGGGTTGATGCGCACTCGCAACGTGTCGGGGATACTCCACAACACTATTTCCTTGTTCATACGCAAATAGCAGGTGCGCCCGCTGGAGCCAGTAAAATCCACTTTCACACCATTTTCCAATGGCTCTACAACTAAGTTCTTGCCGCCGCTTATATTAAAAGTCCACATATTGAGGTCCATCTCAGGGTCGATAGCATAAATGCGCTGTACAGGTTTCTGAACTGTCACTTTCATAGTCACCGACTGCTCGTCGATGGTGCCAGTGACCGATGCCTCGCCATCGCGCACACCTTGCAGCACTCCAGTGTTTTCGTCAATAACGACTATGCTCTCATCGCTGCTGCACCATGTGAGTGCCTCAGGGTCGAGAGGCATCATGTTCTCCCCTACTCGACTTTGCAGTGCCACACGATGGGTGCGGTAGGTGTCGGTGATTATGGAGTCATTTTTCAACTCGATGGCATCGCCACTGCCAATGATTGTTAGTGGTGCGCTCACGCTCACGTCGCCCAGTGTGCCAGTGAGCATGGCAGTGCCGCTACCGCTGGCAAAGATTGTGTTGCCGTCGCGTATTGTTCCTAGTGATTCATCGCACGACAGCTCCACGCCCTGCACATCGGTGTCGATGAGCATGCCATACTGATTATAGCCATAGAACTTGGGGGTGTAAACGCCAAACTTAGGTACAACAAGGCTGAAATCGACAAATCTCAACGAGGCTATCACATCGTCGTCAGGAGCGTTGCACACTGCAAAGAAGCCGTTGCCGTCGGCACGCTCAGTGCCATCGCTGGGCATGTTGCGGACGCCCAAAGCACTCGTGTAGAGAGTTGATGATCCACCACCATCCACATTCATGGCATCGGTAGCTCCAGCGTAGCGCATAATGTCGGCAAGCACCGAGGTGCGCACCCCATCACTAATAAGCGAGCGACCATCAACCACGAGAAAATATACCTTGCTACCACCGTCGCTGTAGCCAACAGCCGAGCGAGGATGCAGCTGACTGGCATCGGGACGCTCGCCTTCGCTATCGAGCACCACACCGTCGCCAAGTATCTTGGGATTTCCCGAAATAACCTGTTCGGGCACCACGCTCAAGGCTCCAAATGTCCATGTTGGCGAGATGGTGATGGTGTCTCCAACAAGCAATGTGTTGACCACCGTTGCGGCAGAGCCACGCCCGCGAATCACATACTTACCCACAGGAATCGTCATGTCGCCAGCAGTACAGGTGTCGCTCTCCACAACCATCCTATAAGGCTTAGCGCTCTCAAATTTATCGCCCTCAACAAGGCGCGCCACAAGTTCGGTGCCGGCATTGGTCTGGTCGGTGCTGCCGTAGTAACGGTCGGTATAGATTACTATCTTGTTATTATTTTCACTTGAATAAGTATTCACACCGCCTAACGTGGCGGTAAGGCCAGCAGGGGTCGTCAACGTGCCGCCAAAAACGAAGGGGTTGACGTAAACCATCTCATTCTCATCGACAATGAAATTCTTGTAGAGTGCAGCATTGTTGCGGGCACGATAAATCTCGCCATCAACAACCGTAGCGCCAACTGGAGTGCCCACTATCGACACTCCACGGCCTGTGGTGCCGCTAGTGTTGAAGAAGTCAGCATTGATACCAGCAAAATAGCGCTTGCCAGGCTCACTCTTGCGCTCGGCCATTGCCGATACTTTTTCGTTGCCAGCGAGCTTATCGGTAGCACACACTCCTGCCAGCGACAACCAGGGATTGGTCATGTCGATAGTGCAATAAAACACCCTCAACTTGCCGGTCTCATTGTGAAACCATAGCGAGGTCTGAGTGGTGCCTGGCCCAACCTGGTTGTGGAACAAGGTATCGACCTGATACTCCACACCCCGCAGCGTCCATGTGTCGCCAGCCGAAGCACAAATTGCTAAAATCGCAAACAATGCGAACAAACTAAATTTCTTCATATTATCGCATCTTTGATAAAATGAGGGTGTGGAATTTAAGTAATACACACCCTCATTTCTTAATTGACAAGCATTAATTTCAGTTTCCTAACAAAATGTTATAGACCGCCGTGACATCGGCTGACGTGATTATGCCGTCACCCGTTTGATCACCATTAATAATATGTGAATCATCATTGTTGAGCAACCAGTCATAAAGTGCTGTCACATCCGATGCAGTGACCACGCAGTCGCCATTCACGTCGCCAGGAACTGCCACGGGGTCAATAGCTGAGCCAATCTTGTAAACTCCCATACCGTTGTAGGCCTTGAAGGTGAGCAAGGTGACTTCCTCGTTGCCTTGGTCGTCGTAGCCTTTCTCAACAGCGATGCAGTGCACACGCAAACCACTGTCGTTGACCTTACCCACGCTATCGGCAGGCAGTTGCCAGTATTTCTCCATTGTCTCGAGCATATCACCCTCGCCCAGTTCGCACACGTTGATTTGGCAGCCGTTGCCGTTGCCGTTCATGTCGCTCCTAACATAGGTGAAGAAATGGCGGTCGTCGAGTGTAAACTCGTTCATACCGTTGGCGGTATAGCTTCTCTGCCTCAACTCCACGGGGACATTCTCAAAACTGTCAATCACATCGCCTTCAACAGAGTAAAGCACAGGTCCCTCATCCGATCCATCAATGTAGAAATACTCTCCGCTGTAGCGTGTGTCATCATCATTTCCAAGCAGCATTTTCACTACTGGTGCCATAGCAAATCCCACTCGGCTTTCGGGGTAGAAATTGGTGAAGTCCATATAAGGGTCACCTTCGAAACCGCCTTCCCAAGTGTCTATGTCACCGCCTTGCTCGTTGTGCCAGCGATACACGGTGGGCTTGCCAGGATTATTGCTGTCGTGACCTACTGCCATAATGTTGCATTCAGCTTCTTCAAGTGTAATGTCGCCAATGAGGTCAAGGTAGTCGGTGCGATAAGTAACATCGCCCTTACTCATATTAGTCACTAGAGTCATCTCGCCACTCTCGGTATCCACTTGGTAGATGGGAATCTCAATTGCCGAAGCACTCGTCATAGGTGCCACCCAGATGTGCCCGAAGTTGTCGCAGCCAATGCTGGTGTTGCCTAGGAACACACCGTAAGGTGCGCCGTTGAGTGTTAACAATAGTTCTTTGGTCGGTTGTCCAGTGAGAGCGTCAAAGCAATGAACCACACCCTGAAGGATGGTATCGTTCTTGCCTGTCTCAGGGTTTGGAATAATCACCTGATTTTCTTGACTACGCGACACATACACCACGCCTCCTGTCATCGTGGCAGTGCGTGCGTTAGTATGACAGATGGGTGAGGAGATGTAAGCATTGCCTGCATGCACACGGTCAAACATCCACAGGTTCTTAACTCCTATGCCGTTCACTTTGGCATAGGTCTGGCCGTCGGTTACAGCCCAGCTACTAATGGCCGTAATCACAGCCATAATTGAAAGTAGTAATAATTTTTTCATGTTATTATAGTTATCAGTTGTGAGTTATCAGTTATCAGTTGTCAGTTGTGAGTTGTCAGTTATGAGTTTTTGCAATTCTGAGCCCAAAACTCAAAACTCTGAACTATTTAAATAAAGGGGGGAGAACAACCAATCCTCCACCCCTTCATCAACTTTATGTTATGAATAAAGAAAGTGCGTTAGTTAGCTCCCAACATGATGTTGTAAACAGCAGTAATATCGGCAGCTGTGATGATGCCATCGCCAGTCTGGTCGCCATTAACGATGTGTGACTCGTCGTTGTTGAGCAGGAAGTCATAGAGGGCTGTAATATCAGCTGCAGTAACCTCGCCGTCTCCGTTAACGTCACCAGGAACACTTACTACCATTGGATCATCGGGCACTACGCCTTCACCAACCACATACACGCCCATGCCGTTGTAGCACTTATACTCAAACACCAGTACAGCTTCTTTGCCACCCTCTTCGGTGTAGTCGGTAATTACTGGATGAATGCGAAGACCGCTATCACTGGTCTGACCTTGGCCGTCGGCGGGGAAGGTCCAGTAGCGCTGCATGCCGCTGAATGACATACCCTCGCCAAGCTCGCAGATGTTAACCTCACACGCGCCGGGAGCTTGATACTGATGTATTGGATAAACGATGAAGTTGCGGTCACCAAGCTTAAATTCGGCAATACCATTACATCCCACCTCGGGCACCAACAGGCTGTCGGCCTGCATTTCCTCGGGGCTGAGGCTGCCAAAGCCATCAACGATAGTGCCATCGCTGGCATAGAGGGTAGGAACAGTGGTGAAACCGTCGATGTAGAAGTTCTCACCACTGTAGCGGGTATCTTCATCCTCACCAAGCACGAAGCGGCAAGCAGGAGCATAACCCCATTGTGTCTGGCTCTCGGGATACATCTCGGTGAATTCCATATATGGGTCACCGCTGAAGAAACCTTCCCAAGTGTCGGCATCACCGCCCTGGTCGTTGTGCCAAGCATAAACGGTGGGGACCTGTGAGCCAGGAGTCATCACGTTGCACTCGGCCTCTTCAAGGGTGATGTCACCCACGAGGTCCACATAGTCGGTACGGGCAATCACATCGCCCTTGTTAAGAGTGGCAACGAGGGTCAACTCGCCAGTCTCAATGTTTACTTGATACAGAGGCACATCAGCGGTCTTCTCGCTGGTGTATGGTGCCGCCCACACGTGACCGAAGTTGTCCTTGCCAATTGTGTTCATTCCTAAGAACACTCCATAAGGCATTCCATTAAGAGTCACATCCAGTGGAGCCATCTCTTCGCCTGTCATAGCGTCGAAGCGGTAAATCACGGCACCCATGATAGTATCTCCAGGCTGCGGAATAATCTGCTTGGCCTCGCTGCGTGCAACATACACGATGCCGTCCTGCATCACAGCAGTACGAGCCTTAGTGTTACACCAGGCAAAGTCGTTTTGAAGCTCATTAACGCCATAGTGGAAACGGTCGAGCAGCCACAAGTTGCGCATGCTGATGCCATTCACGGTCTCATAGCCATTAGGGTCTTTCTTCAGCAGCAAACCTGCTGCCGACACACTCGAGCATGCTATTGCAACCAATGTTAGAACGAGTAAAAATTTCTTCATTTTGCAAAATGTTTTAGATATTAATAATGATTTTTTAGAATTTTCTTTACAACCCACAAAGAAAACAAAAACTAAACAAATGACCAAATTTTTCTCACATTTTTTCCACGCAAAGTAACAAAATTACACATTATTGATAATATTAATAAGATGTCTAGAGGACAACCCAGCGCCCACCACGCAGCAAGGGTCGCCTAGCGGCTCAAAATTTATTGAAAATTAAATAAAAAATTAGTTTGCAGCCGATAGGAAATTTCAAATACAATTTTGATATAATATTAAAGCGCCCTTAGAGCCTTCATGGGAAAAAGCAATTATAAACCCAGCGCCCACCACGTAGCAAAAGGGTCGCCTGACTATCCAGACGACCCTCGTAGCTTAGTGGCAATTGTGAACTGTGAACTAAAAATCAATTCTCTAACAGCAGGTTGTAGAGCGCAGTGATGTCGGCGGCTGTGATATTTCCATCTCCGTTGATGTCGCTAGTGTCGTAGTAGGTCAGGTCTTCATTGAGCAAGTAGTCATATAGAGCTGTCACATCGGCTGCTGTAACAACATTGTCACCGTTTACATCCACCACTCGCAGCTCAAACGCGGCAGGCTCGGCGTTGCCGTCGGCTGTGGACACGGTGATGGTGGCGGTGCCATTCTGTACGCCCACAATCATTATCGCTTTAGTGCTTGCCAAGGCAGGGTCTTTACTTTCACTTGGAACTGCCAATTCCTCCATCATGGCAAGCGCCATACCCTTCTCGGGGAATGACTTCAAGCCAGCAGCCGGAGCATTAGCGCGGTTCACCACACGTGCTACAGCCACGCTCGGGTCACTCGAGGTCACAACAAGCTCTACTGGCACATCTGGAGTGCAAGAAAGATAAACCGTCAACATCTGGCTTGCGCCCATAATGGCATTTTCGACATTGAGAGTGATTGTAACATTGTTAGTCACAGTCACATGGCAAGTTGCTGTTTGGTCAAGAACAGTTGCTATAATGTCACACTCACCTTCGCCAATGGCAATTACCTTGCCATTTGCGTCAACAGTCGCCACACTTGTGTTGCTTGATGACCAAGTGGGAGTTAGACCAGTGTTGTCAGGAGTGATAGCAGCTGTTAACGTCTGTTCATCTCCAACGTTCATTTCCAAGTTTTCGTCGCTTAGCGACAAAGTGATTTCAGGATAATTGACAGTGATATGGCAAATCGCGTATGCTGCACCATGCGATGAAGCAAGAGTGGCATGGATGTCACATTCTCCACCTTCAATAGCAGTTACGACACCATTCTCATCTACAGTCGCTACCCATGGGTTAGTAGAACTCCAAATAACCTCATCTCCCTCTGTAGTGACAGTTGCGGTTAATGCCAAAGTTTCCCATTGAATAAGACTTGCGCTTGATTTATCAAGTGTTACTTTGCCGAGGTCATTAATCATATTGTTGAAGTTCTGCCAGTAATCTGCCATAAAATAGAAAGCGATTGAAGTGGTTGGCACATGGAGTTCTCCGTCATAGTTAGCAAAAGTGCCAGACGAGCATGCGGGAGGTGTCTCGGCATAGCAGTTCACCACATCGGGAGTGAAGCCAAAACTCCCCCCCAATGAAGTGATGCCACAGCCAATATTTACTATCTTTAATTGGTTTATTATCTGTGCAAGCCCACTATGCCTTGATGAGTTATAATTCCATCCACCTTGACCAGTAAGGGTCACCGAGGTCAAGCCTTCGCAATAATAAAAGGCGTAGGCACCAATCGAAGTCACCGAGTTAGGGATGGTCACCGAGGTCAAGCCTGTGCATTCATAGAAGGCATAGTTGTCAATCGAAGTCACCGAGTTGGGGATGGTCACCGAGGTCAAGCCACTGCAACCAGAGAAGGCATACCTGCCAATCGAAGTCACTGAGTTGGGGATGGTCACCGAGGTCAAGCCACTGCAACTAAGGAAGGCACCTTCACCAATCGTCGTCACCGAGTTGCCTATGGTCACAGAGGTCAAGCCACTGCAATTACGGAAGGCATTGGGGCCAATCGAGGTCACCGAGTTGGGGATGGTCACCGAGGTCAAGCCAGTGCAACCATAAAAGGCATAGTCGCCAATCGAAGTCACTAAGTTGGGAATTGTTAATGAGGTCAAGCCACTGCATTTAAGGAAGGCAGAATTACCAATCGATGTCACCGAGTTGGGGATAATGGTGTTCTTGCAACCATAGATTAAAGCATTAGTAGCAGTCTCTATTATAGCGTTACAGTTGTTGCGGGAATCATATTTTGTGTTTCCACTCTCTACAACCATTGAGGTCAAGCCACTACAACCACCGAAGGCAGAACCACCAATCGAAGTTACCGAGTTGGGGATGGTCACCGAGGTCAAGCCAGTGCAATCATAGAAGGCGTAGGTACCAATCGAAGTCACCGAGTTGCCTATGGTCACAGAGGTCAAGCCACTGCAACCCCAGAAGGCACCATAAGCAATCGTCGTCACCGAGTTGGGGATGGACACCGAGGTCAAGCCACTGCAATTACGGAAGGCACGAGCGCCAATCGAAGCCACCGAGTTGGGGATGGTCACAGAGGTCAAGCCACTGCTAGCGAAAGCATCATCACCAATCGATATCACCGAGTTGGGGATGGTCACCGAGGTTAAGCCACTACAACCACCGAAGGCAGAACCGCCAATCGAAGTCACCGAGTTAGGGATTTCAATAGAGGTCAAGCCACTGCAACCCCAGAAGGCTGCATAGCCAATCGAAGTCACCGAGTAAGTAATGCCATTATAGGTTACAGTTGATGGGATATTCACGGCTCCAGTGTATTCGTCTAAAAACTCATAATAACTATCTCCTCTGTAAGTCACAGTAGCATCGTTGCCGATTATATTATAATAAATGCCATCAACGGCGAAGTCATGGGCACTTGCCAATTGTGGCAGCATTGCCGCTACTAAAGCGAGCAAAAGAGATTTAAAAGTCTTTGTTTTCATTGTTATCCTATTTAAAAATTCATTTTTCTATAATACATAAAAAAGGGGGATTGCATATCCTTACTTGAAAATACAATACAGAAGTGGCACAGACCATTATGGTGGACTGTGCTTAGATATAAAAAGTGAAATGAAAGTGTGACAGTTATTCCCGCCTATTGCAAATGAGGGGGGGTAAAAGGCTGATGTTCAATGAGTTGTATAACAACATTGAGGTCCTTTTTAATATTCTGCGGCAAGTTGTCACGGTTTTTATAGCCTGAGTTGGTTTATGATTTGGTATGAATTAGTTTGCAAAAATAATGTATAAAAGGGATTTATGCAAATAATTCAAGGCTTCTTGCTTATAATTTCGTGAAAATAGGGCGTGAATATTTTATTTTTCCTGCGAAGCAAACTTTGTGACGAACTATGTTCGCAGCTTTGTGAGATTATTTCTTGTCGCAGGATTCCTCTCACAAAGTTGCACCTATCGGTGTCACAAAGCCGCGCAAGCGCGGTATACCACCCCAACTGCTCACAGCGCCCAACCCGCCGAGTCGCCTGGCGGCGAGAAATCTATCAAATCGTTCCAAATCTAACAAATAATTATTTGATTGATTATTTATTTGATTCGGTGGAAGGCCGAAGGCCTGAACGTCCCCAGAGGGGACGAAGTGAGTTAACCTCACGGCGTGTAGCTCGAAGAGCTGCATGGCGTGAGGCAATTACGCACACTCCGCACAAGTGAGCCCCGTAGGGGGTCAACAGTTACATCGTCTGACAAAGAATGGAATGAGATGACATATCGGCACTGATGTTGCCCCTCTTCGAGGCCCGTGGCGGGAATGTGATACTACATGTACCCCATGCCACGCAGCTCTTCGAGCCACGTGCCACGGGGTTATACATTTTGCCCTCTTCGAGGACATTGTGGCCTCTGGCCACACCTTCCCGACTACTCACAGCGCCCACTACGCAGCAAGGGTCGCCTGGCGGCTCAAAATTTATTGAAAATTAAATAAAAATTTAGCTCCCAGCGAATATGAAATTTTAAATCAAATTTTAATATAATTTTAAGCGAAGCGCCCATTGAGCCTCAAAGAGAAAAAAAGCAATTTTAAGCGAAGCTCACTTCGGCAATCGGTACTGGGGGTTATCCCGTGAGCAGCCACTGGCTGAAGACTTTTGCGCCACTCTATCTGCCTAACGCCCTAAAAGCCACCACCCCGGCGGCATGATGCGTCGGGGTGGCGAATATATGACAGTATTTGAGCAATCCTGTTTAGAACAAGTTGGTCAGTCGGGGATTGATGCAAAGGCCAAGGATACGCTCCTTGTTGTTGTTGAAGTCTATCACCTTCTTCTGCACTGGGTCGTAATACTTCAAGCCAGTGGTGTAATTCTTCTCGGTGGATGCGGCGCGGAAACCGAAATAGACGAAGTGAGTGAGAGCATCAACAGCAAACTGTGTGGTATATACACCCTCATCGGCAGTGGTATTCTCGGGATTAGCCTCCATGTTGATGAAAGCAGTGTACTGGTCGTAATCTAAGCCCTGAGTAGGACCTGGCATTGGGTAGCAGGTGAAACCAGGACCCGGTGTTCCACCCTTGCACATCCACACATAGAGGTTGCCCAGATCCTCGTCGAGCGTGAAGGCGCGAGGCTGGGTGGCCTGCAGGACGATGGGGAATGGAATGGGACCGGTCTTGGTTGCCGAGGCCTCACCAATGTCGCTGGTGCGGAAGCGGTAAATACCATTGCCCGAGTAGTTCTTACCCCACCAGAACACGCCTGTGCGGTCCTGATAGAGACCAGTGTGGATAGCACCATAAGCAATACCATTGCCATAATAGTTGAGCATATTGTTCACGCAGAAGTAGCCTGCGATGCTCGAGAACACCGTCTGCTCACGCTCGCCACGTGTGGTGAGTGGCAAACGGCGGATACCAGTATTACGATCGGTATAATATAGGTAACCTCCCACTTGGTCGGCAAAGCCCTGGAATGGGTCGTTGAAGGCCTGACCACCCACGTTGGTGACCATTGTGCTCACATCGGTGCCGTCGGCAGTCATCACACTGATTTTACCGTCGCCCAACACACCGTTCTCGTCGTTGACATAATAGTACTGCTTGCCGCAGTCAAGGATATAGACATAATCCTTGTCCTCAACGCTGGCGAACACTAGAGTGGTGGGCATATTGCCAGAGCTTACACCCATATCGAACGGCATGTTCTTGGTGCCAGCAGGCAACTGGCTCATATCCACGAGCTTATAGGCCTTAATATTACCGCCAAACACTGCATAATACAATGTTGGGCAAGGAATCGACGAACCCACCTGTACGTTAACGTAGCTGTCCTCAAGGCGGCGATTCTCGCCGTTGATGTCAAACCATGTCTGTAACTCAATCTTCTGCGAACCTATGTTCTTGAATTTGAGCTTGCCAGGGTTATCAACAGTGCCATCACTGTGGCTGTAACCTATGAACTCATTGATAACAGTGCCGTCCTCGAGCGTAGTGCCCTCTGGGAACTTCCACACATACTTGCACTCGAGGTCCTCAGGGTTAGGCAGCGCTATGTCGAGAAGCACAGTCACGTCGTTGATGACCACAGTCTCGGCGCTCTGCTCTACCACGCTGAGCACGGGAGCGATATCATAGATGAGCAGCGGATAGGTGCGCTTGCCCACTCCATCAACAGTCAAGGTCACCTGATAGAGGCCCGCCTTAGAATACTTGTGGGTTGGGTTCTGGTCGGTCGATGTAGAGCCGTCACCGAAGTTCCAAGTCACACTGCCGCTCTTCTCGCTGGTGTTATTAAACTTGATAGTCGATACCACATAGAAATCGAGAGTATATTCATCTCCATCAACATTGTAGGTGAAGTCCACATCCTTGCCGCCAAAGTTGCCATAAACGGGTTCCTTCTCGACGCACGATGCCAACGCCAGCACCACCAATGTCATTAATGCTATATTCTTAAAGATCTTCATAACTCAAAGTGGTGTTTTAGTTAAGAGAAATTTGCTTGGTCTCGGTATCTTTACCCATCTTTCCTGACTCATCAAAGACGCGGAAGGTGGGATAAAGGATGTAGTTACGGGTGAAGTTCACCGAATAGTTCTTGTCGCTGCTATTATATATCCAGTCCTGGAAAGGAATCTCGTTAATGAGGTCTTTCCAAAATGGCATATACTGGCTGCGCACCGAGGTGATGCGGCCACCGGTGTCATCGCTGTATCGACAATAAACCCAAGGGCTCGATTCATACACCTCAAAGACGTTGGCACCAGCAGGCGCCTGGTCGGGGGTGGCAACCTCATGTTCGGTCTTCACGCCAGCATCATCAACTGTGATGTAGTAGTAATGATCCACAACTTCGGTGTTCACGTACCATAAATTGCTCTTTTCACTCGACTCGGTGTGGAAAGGAATTGAGAAGCCATACTTAGTGTTGAGTTCGTCAAACTGCTCGGCAGTGAAATCGTAGTTGATATAGATGTTGCGCAGGTCGTTGTAATAAACGCTATCGCGAGTCAAATACTCAACCACATGGTCAACAAATTCCTGCTGGAAGGTTGCTGGGTAGTACATGTTGAATCGCTCAGCATCAAACTGCTCGGGGTCAACCCACGAGACAGGAGCCAGCGTTGAGGACACCTGGAAGGAATCGACAAGCACATACTCGTGTCCGTCCCACTCTGCCTTGTCATGCGAGAAGGTGGCAAGGAGCACACTGTTACGCACGGTGTCGGTAGAGTTTACTGTCTTAGTATAGGACAGCGAAGTAGTGAGTCGGCAAGTAGCGGCAGCCGAGGTGGTGCGTGTCACCAGTCCCCACACCTCGCAGTGGTCAATTTTGTGGTCGCTGCTGGTATAGTATTTTGCCTTGAAGTTGACATATCCTCCAGCCTTTGCCACGTCGCTAAGTTCCCACGACACCGTTGGCACCACTTGACCAATTTCCATATTATCGGCAAATGGGTCATCCACTGCACAAGAAGTAGTCAGTGCCACCAAGAGCGCCAGAGAACCTAATATATTAAAAATCTTCATCATAATTCTTGAATTTATAATTGATTCATTACATTTCTTGGTGTTCATTACTCGCCAGTGAGCGAGGTCACCTCGCCATAGGCGTGCGACCAAATCATGGGTTCTTGCAGCCACTTGTAGTTCTTATAGGCACCTAGACGCTGCAATTCCGAGCGGTTGTATTTCTCCTCGGTCTCGGGATCGTAGTTCAGGCGCTGAATCCAAGCGTTCTCCTTCTGTGCCTCGGTCAAGCCGTCAACCCAGTAGGGAGCATACAAGTTATATGGACGTCGCAGGTTAGGATAGATAATCTCGTTGGCATCACCTATACCGTAGTTGTTGCGCTTGTTGCTATAATGGTAGCGGCGCATATCAGTCCACATCTCGGGTTGATAAACCATGGCGACATATTTCTGAATCATCAAGTCGCTGAGGGTATATTCCGAAGGGTTGAAGAACCAGTGCTTATTGCCACGATCAGTAACCTTAGGCACGCGCAGAGTGGCCTTGTTGATAGAGCCATCGGGCTTATAAGTATAGGTGTAGTACTCCTCGTTGTTGAGGAAGGAGTTAATTTGACCTTCCCAATACTGAGCCTGAGTGAAGCCTGGAGTGCCACTCACGGTGCACTGGCCAGGATACTTATTGTCGGTGCTCTCGTTGTAGTTGGGATTAGGATACTTCTTCAAGAAGAACTCAAGGTGACGCTCAATGTTATGCTCGGTAGCTTCTTTAGCAAGGGCACAAGCGCCAGCTTTGTCACCCAACCAGTACAAAGCCTCAGCTTTGATGAAGTACAGCTCCTCCATTGTGAAGATGGGGTTATAACCTGTGGGGTCACCGCAATAAGCGCCCATATAGAGGTTGGGATAGTTGGCAATCTTGTAACTGGTACTCATGCCAATGTTATTCTCCAGATAGCGCATCTTGATGACCGATGCTGTGGTGTTGCTGGGTGACTGAGGACCAGTGCGAGGTATCATGAGCAGCACGCAGCGTGGGTCGTTAGCATAACCCTGGAAGCTTGATGCGGTACCACCATTGTAAGTGCCGCAGAAGCGCTCGTTGTCGGGTGCGCTGATGCCAAGCACGTCAACCATGAAGTATTTGCTTGGTATTGCACCGTCGAGCAGGTTGGCTCGCGACTCCCAGCTGTTGATCACTGGCTTTGAGAGACTCCACACGCAGTTCTCAGTACCTGTGCCACCATCAAAGTTGTAACGTGGCTCGTTGCCAAACCAGCTTCCGTACAAGAGGTCGCCCTTGCGCCACTGGTTGATGGCGGCGTCGGCGGCAGCTATAATCTTCTGGCACATGGCAGGGCTGCGGTCCACATTAGGAATGTTGCGCAGCAGCAAGCGTGCCTTGATAGCATAGACTAGACCTTTCCATTTCTCAAGGTCACCGGCATAGACGCGGTCTTGTGACGCATCAATCTCCAGGTTGTTCTCGTTTTGAGCATAGGCAGGGTCTTCATAGAGACGTATCAGCTCGTCGGCCTCCTCAAACATCCATTTATAGATGCTCGCCTGAGTATCGTAGGTGGGAGCATTAGTCAAGTAGGCCTGAGAGCGTGGCATATCGCCAAAGGCATCGGTTGTCAACTGTGTTGACATTAGCTTGATTGTACGGGCTATCAGCTCATAGTTTGGTGAGTTGATTTCCTGTGAGTATTCAATCAAGTTCTTGGCATTCACGCCAATGTCGTAGAAGTGGCGGCGCCACTGTGGATGGCGGTTCATGGTGAGCATCTCCCATTCGCACTTGTAGGAATAGGCTCCCACCGAGCTTTTGCCGCCAGTGGTGAGGAACTGCGAGAAGTAGTTATAGTACTCGGCATGGTCATAATTGATTTGCTGAGCGTAGAACACTACTACTGGCATTGCCACTTGCACATTGATGGAATGGGCCTTATCGGGATTGACATTGTTGTCAAGCATATCTTCGCAACTCACGCTTAACAAGCAGGTGAGAAGCAATATAGCTGTTATCTTAAGTTTATTCATAATTTCCATTTTTTACAAGTGTGATTAGAATGATGCCTTCAAAGTGAAGTTAAAGCTACGGGTTGAGGGCACGTTGTAATTGTCAATGCCCATGCCACCGGTACCACCACTCACTGCAGCCATGATTGCAGGATCATTGCCTGAGTATTTGGTCAAGAGGAACAAGTTGCGGCCGGTGCAGTTGAGGCTCAAGTGCTTGATTGGGCACCCCTTCTTGAGGAGACTGGTGAAGTCATAGCCCAAAGTCACATAGCTCAAGCGGATGTAAGAGCCATCTTCGATGAAATTAGAAGAAACGGTGCTGAAGTAGGTCGCAATGAAGTTCTGGTCAAGGATGATGGGAGTGGTGTTGGGCGAATAGGTACCATCACCATTGTCAACCACACCATTGAAGATTATTTCACGGTTACGATACTTGTCGTAGAGGTGATTCATGCCATTAGTGATAAGGCTGCGGCCTGTCACGTTGGCGACATCACCACCCTTGCGGCAGTCGAGAAGGAACGATGCCGATAAGCCCTTGTAGCGGAAGTTGGAACCTAAACCGAGCAGGAAGTCGGGCTCACGGTTACCAATGTATATACCTTTCTGAGCATCGATGATGGGATAACCATCGCTGTTGCAAATCACGTTTCCGTCGGGGTCACGCATGTAGTCCTTTCCAGAGAGGCCGGTAGAAGAACCGTTGAGGCGAGCCACGGGGAAGATGTCGCCATATTGTGTACCCTGAATCTCAATCACGTCGTCGGGGAGTTTCTTCACACGTCCGCGGTTAAACGAGTAGTTGAGTGTTGCTGTCCAGTCGATATCGTGGGTGCGGATGAGGTCTTGTGCAAGCGACAGCTCCACACCATGGTTCTCGATAGTACCCTCGTTACGGGTCTGGAGGATTGTTCCTGATGCTGGCGACACACGCACACTCACAATCTGGTTATCAACAGTGGTCGAGTAGTAAGCCACATCAAGTCGGGTGCGGCTGTTGAAGAAGCGCAGGTCGGCACCAATCTCCCAAGAGCTTGTCATCTCGGGATCAAGCACGATAGCGCGTGATGTGGTGGGGTCAATGCCATATCCTGGGTCGGGGAAGGTGGTCCAACGCTTGAAGGTGTTGGTGAACAGATAAGAAGGACAGTCTTTACCAACCTTTGCCCAGTTGCCACGAATCTTACCATAGGAGAACCAATTGTTGGTCATGTGGAATAGCTCGCTGAAGATGACACCAGCAGTTACCGATGGATAGAAATAGCTTGTGGTCTTGTTCTGTTTGAAGCGCGACGAGCCGTCGTGACGCCAGGTTCCAGATATTTGGGCAATGCCCTTATAGTCAAAACGCACCTCACCAAAGTAACCATACTTGTCGTAGGTGGAATGGTAGAGAGTCAAACCGCGATCAATATATGTCTCTGGATTGATGTTCTGCCAGCTAAAGAAGCCGTCGCCGTGTGAGTCGGTAAGAAGGAACTCATATCCACCGAAACTGCCTTCAACGCCTTTATACTTGCGATACTCCATTCCATAGAAAATATTGAAGTTGAAATCCTCAGCAAAGGTGTGAGTATAGTTTGCGAAGAATTGAGCAGTGAGTTGCTGGCCACGTGAAGGCTGGAATGAATACTCACCAAAACGTGACTTGTTCTCGTTGAGAGCGGTCTGTACCTCCTCGTTGTTGATATCGACGAAGTCCTGCTCGTAGAAGCGAGGCACGGTATAGGCATCATAAATCGTGTATCCCTTGTCGAAGCCAATCTTGCCAGTGAACACCAGGTTCTTGATAGGCTCATAAGCGATTTGGCCGTTGAGCATGATGCGGTTGCTCTCGGTCTGGCTCTTGTCTAAATAGCGTCCGTAATAAGGAGAAACAGTTGCACCAATGCGCTCTGTGTCGAGCAGCAGATCCCAACGGTCGTAACGACTGGCCCAGTTCACTGTGCCATCAGGAGTCACGTAGTCGGCCATATTGAAATTGCGTCCCCAGTTATAAATGGTTGACATCGAGTTGCCGAAACCTCGCGAGTGGTTGTCTATGAAATTGAGCGACATCTGGATGGTCACCTTATCCGATGGTTTATACATTCCTTTGAGGAACGCGGTAATCTGGTTCTTGTAATCTTTGGGAACTACACCTTCGTTGCGGGTGTAAGCAACCGAGGCATAGGAGTTAAATTTCTCGGTGCCACCACTCACACTCACGCTGTACTTCTGCAACAGGCCAGTACCCAGGAAGCCACCAAGGTTGTCGTATAGCGTCTGGTCGGGCTGAATGTATGGTCCCCAACCGCCGCCGCCGCTATTCTCCTTATAAAAGCCTTTGGAACCAGGAGTGAACATACTCTGGAGCTTTGGCACGCGCATGCAGTTGCTTATTTCTATAGTAGCACTGGCGTTAACCTTGATAGTACCGTCTTTACTACCACTCTTGGTTGTGATGAGGATAACGCCGTTGGCACCCTCCTGACCATAAAGCGCGCTAGCGGCAGCACCCTTCAAGACACTCATAGTCTCAATATCGTCTGGGTTGATGTCGGCAAGCGTCGAGCCTTTACCACGAATCGCCACACCATCAACAACCATCAGTGGCTCGTTGCTCTGAGAATTGTTTACCGAGCTGATGGCGCGAATGATGAGCTGGGTTGATGAGTTTGGAGAGCCACCACCGGTAGCAACCTGCAAACCCGCAACTTTTCCCTGAAGGGAGTTGGCGAAGTTGGCAGAGCCTCCAGCGGTAACTTGGTCACTGCTCAGTGACTGAACTGCGAAGTTCAGTTTCTTCTTCTCCTGAGTCTGACCATAGGCTGTCACCACAACTTCTTGTAGCACTTGGGAATTATCCTCCAGCTCAACGTTGATGACTTTTTGGCCATTAACCTTGATGCTAACAGGGTTCATTCCCACATAAGAGATCTCGAGGACTTCGCCGTCGTTGACCTCAATAGTGTATTTTCCGTCAATGTCGGTGGCTGTGCCACGAGATGTACCCTTCACCTGAACCGAGGCGCCTATAATGGTCTCGCCGTCGCTCTTCTGGGTAACAACTCCCGTCACAATGCGGGCATAGCCCGTCATCGCAATGACCGAAAATAACAGTAGGAGTAGCTGTTTTCTCATAATTACTTAATGTTTGTTTATATTTTATTCTTTGGTATTTATCTTTCAATATGATATTAGTTGATAATCAGCGCGACTGTGTTGTGCCACTTTCACACTTTTTGCCACGAGATTATTTCAATTTACAAACTTAATCATTTATTTTGAATACACATTAATAAAAAACAAGAAAATTCACATTTTTTTGATTTTTTAGCATTAACTACTATTTTTTACCATATTTAACAACTTAACAACTAACACATCATTTTCCGATAAAAAATTAACAGTTTTAAGTTAAGAAAAGAAAGAGTTAAATGAAAGCAATTACAGAAGTGAAGAAATAAAAAAAGCGCCCGAATTGGGGCGCCTTGGTGTGATTCATGGAAAATTGATTATATTTTTTGCATTGACCACTAATCAATTGTGCATTATGCGTTGCATTAATTTAGCTTCCCAGAAGGATATTATATACAGTCGTTATGTCGGCGGCAGTGATGTCGCCGTCATTGTTTTGGTCTCCATTAACAAGATTGGAGTCGTCGTTGTTAAGCAACCAGTTATAAAGCGCGGTAACATCGGCTGCCGTCACTTCGCCGTCGCCGTTTACATCACCAGGCATAGCTACAGCGACTGTCACAGTATATTTTGCAAGACCGTTGCCAGGAACGTACATGTAGATAAACATCTCATTGCTCTTATCACCAGGCGCAGCAAGACATGGTGTGCTCATTGTGGTGCTGTTAACCAAGCCCATTCCATTCTTGGGCAAAGTCCACAGTGGAGAGAAGCCCTCAAAGTCATCGCCATCGGCATTCACCGCAAGTTTGAAATTGTAACCAACAGATGTCTGATAGTCGTTATTGGAGTAGAACAGGAAGTGCTTTCCACCTAGCTCAAAGGTCTCGATGCCGTCGTTGGCAGCGCTCTCGCTCATAAGCGCCCCGTTGCTGGCAAAGCTGTCGAGAATCGCACCATTGGCAAGACTATAGACAGTGGGCTCAATTCCTGAGCCATGCACGAGCACACGGTCGCTGCTGAGAGCCTTAATGCGTGGTGAGGTTCCGAAGTTTGCAGCATTGGAAGGATACATTTCATTGACAAGTACTACCTTAGTGTCCGATAGAGAGCCATTGGTTATCGTCCAACGAATAATCTCATTGCTTCGTGATAGCGCAGCAAACACCTCGAAGTCGCCCGAAGTGACGTCGCCGAGCACGTCGATATGGTCGATGCGTCCCGACGACTCGCTGGTAGAGAGTGTAGCACGAAGTGTCACAGCGCCGTTTGTTGGATTCACGCTATATATCACGAGCGGGGTATTGTTGATCTTGAGCAACATGTTGCTGATGAGCAAGTTGCCAGCATCATCAACTAGCACATTGTTGCAAGGAAAGTAATCGCCTTGCACCTCGGCAGGCAGTTCAAGGTCGCGCAGCCACTCGCCCGTCTTTGCGTTATACACGCGCAGATAGCAGTCGGCATTTGAAGCGTTCTTGCTACGGCCTGTGAGATATACATTGTCGCCAAGCACCGCAAACGAGCGGTTGAATGTGCCGTAGTTTTCTTGCTCAAAGTTATTGTAGTTGCTCTTAACTGAGCGCAGCCAGTTGTTGGTGATTGACACGCCATTGATGGGAGCGTAGGTATCGTTGTCAACATCTATCTTGCGGATATATCCTGGCTCGGTAGCGCCGGTGGTTATTTCAGTGATGGTGAATGAGCGAGTCTCGCTCACATTTGGGTCACAGCCAGCGGCAGTAGTGCTCACACGCCAGTAATAGGTGCCCTCACCCAGCAGAGCAATCACGCATTGCAGTGTGAGATTTCCGTTCTCGCTCTGGAGATAGTTGCCAGTTTGCACAATATCGGTGAACGCCTCATCGCGTGCTACCTCAAGCTTGTAGGTGTCGGCACCCACATCGGCAACGACAAACTTGAAATTGTCGTCGATTTCAGCACCATTATCAGGATAGAGGAGTGTGGCCTGAGGAGCAAGGTCGCGCTGCTGGGTTATAAACGATGCTGCATCGCTGAGTTTATCAAACTTGCCAGTCTCAATTGTTGTCACACGCCAATAGTAGCGAGTTGCAGAAGCAAAACTGCTTAGGTCAAGAATGACATGATTTTCAGAAATGTTTTTTTGACTAATAAGCACATTATTGAAATTATTGTCGCTGGCAACTTCAATCTTGAAAGTGGCTCCAGGCACGGCACTCCAGCTGAACTCCTGCGACCATTGCGCCACCGCGTCGTCAATGGGCGACAGCAGTGTCACTTGCTGAGCTTCACCAGCAGGAGCATTGAGGTAGGCGGGAGTGTATTCGAAATTATAGCCATCGACGCTCGAAACGGCATACCAGTAGCCAGTCAAGTACTCACTGGCGAGAGTCACACTGGTGTTGTAGGTCACCGCCACGAGATAGTCACTCTTGATACCCTCAAATTGCTCACTGGTGATGGTGCTCACATCTACACTGGTAGGAATAGCATATACTGCATATTTCACGAGGTCGCCATCTACGAAATTCCACGACAGAATGTTGCCGTTCAGAGTAAGATTCTCAGGGGTATCGAGATTGTCTTTGGGTTTCCACTCAAGCGCAGGAGGCAGAGCCTTCTTGGGGAAGATGGTTTGAACTAAGTAGTTTCCAAGCCCGGTCATTCGCGGACCGTTGATGTAACGCGAGGAATAGAAGTTCACGCCAGGAGCATTATTCTCGGTGTATTGGCGGCTAAGCTGCACCTGTGCCACTATTTCTTGCCAGCTGGCGGTGGTGTTGCCATCGTTGTCCATAAAGTAGATGTTCTGGCTGGCATAGTGGTGACGATTGAAATGCTTGGCAATATAACTCCACCACTGGGTCAACGGACCGAAGGGGTTAGTCGAGTGGTTACGCTTCCAGTAGAGCTGAGGAGAGATGTAGTCGATAGTGCCTTCCTCGAGCCATGCCAGCGGATCGCTAAAAAGCGACGAGTACTGCCAGTCGCTGCCTGTGGGGCAAGGGTTCACACCATGTTGCGAAGCGCTGGTTGAGGCAGTTCCTGCCACACCAGCGGGACCAATTGCAAAGCGCACCTGCGGCTTCACCAACTGAACCATGTTATACACGTCGGCAACCATCTGGTTTACCTGTGCGCGGCGCCAGTTGGCAAATGTCATAGTGGTGCCGCTATTGAGCCACAGCTGGTAGTCGGCAGCGCTACTGTTAGTGGGAATGCCACTTGGATAGAAGTAGTCATCAAAGATGATTCCGTCGATATCGTAGTTCTCAATCATTTCGCGACACACATTCACGATGCGCTCGCGCGATTCAGGCAGTCCGGGGTTAAGCACCGTGGTTGTAGTGCCACTGCTATTAGTGTAGGTGAGCAGGATTCCAGAGTCGCGAAGAGCCTGGTCCTGCGCGGTATTCCAAGTATTAGGACCGCCATTGGCAAAACGATAGGGGTTAACCCAAGCATGGCACTCAATGCCGCGCTTGTGGCACTCTTCTACGGCAAACGCCAATGGATCCCAACCAGGATTTGTGCCACGAGTTCCAGTAAGATAGCTCGACCAGGGCTCATAACTAGACTGGTACATGGCATCGCACATTGAGCGCACCTGGATGCACACCGCATTCATATTGGTGCTGGCAAAGCCATCAAGGTAGTCTATCAAGCTCTGTTTCTGGCGTGCTATAACCGCTGCGCCAGTGCCTCGCTCGCTGGGCCAGTCAATATTTGAAACTGTGGCAAGCCACGCAGCACGCATCTCACGCTTCTGTTCCTCGGCCTTCAAGGCAGGAAACATAAGCGCAATCAACATAATGAGAATTGTTAGTTTTTTTGCCATCTTTTATAGTACTTTTTAATTAATATTCTTATTCAACCGACAAAGATAAAACATTAATTCCATAAATTATGTCCCTAATCATTAAAAAAAATTAATTTCAACAAAATCAACCATTACGTATAGCTAATATCACAAAAATGGATAAATTGTCAAAAAAGAACTAGTGTAATATATGGTAGATAAAGGACAATAATTAATGTCTTTATTTATTTTTTTGACGCGTTTACATAAAAAATAAACGCTATTTTGATGTAAAATTTGCCAATTTCACCTCAAATTTATATTTTTGCAAATTAATAAAAAAACACTTGATATGAAAAAGACTTTTTTTGTGGCTCTGCTCGTGATAGCAGCAGCCGTTGGTTATAACGCCAATGCAATCAATGGCGATGTGAATGGAGACGGAGAAGTGACGGCAGCCGATATTACTGCGCTTTATAACTGGTTACTCAATAACGACAACTCAAACATTGTTAATGGTGACCAAAACGGTGACGGAGAGATCACCGCCGCCGATGTGACAGCAGTGTATAATGTCCTTCTCGACTCAGAGCCTCTCAGCCCAGAACTACCTGATTTCACAGTTAACGTCGTGTATAATGGCAATGAAGCTACAGTCACTGTAGCCAAGAACATAGAGAACCAGATGACAGTAGCGGTTAACGGCGCTCACGTCAACATCGTCGCCGATCCTGAGCTGCAAGACTCGATAATCTACAATCTGAGTGGATCTACCAGCAACGGTTCGTTCTATATGGACGGTGACTACAAGTGCTACGTTAACCTCACCAATCTTACTATCAACAACCCCGACAGCGCTGCCATCAACATCGACAACGGCAAGCGCATCGACCTCACTCTCAACGGCACCAACACCCTCACTGATGCCACAGGCGGACCGCAGAAAGCTTGTCTCTTCATCAACGGTCATGCAGTGATTGCAGGCTCGGGAGCCCTAACCCTTACAGGAAATAGCAAGCACGCCTATTTCAGCGATGAATACACACGCATCACTAGTGGCACCATCAACGTGACAAACTCGGTAAGCGACGGTTTCCATATCAATCAGTACTTCAAGATGGATGGCGGCAACGTTACAATCAACACCACTGGTGGAGATGGCGTTGATGTGGGATGCACAAAAGACGCAACCGACACCAACAATGGCGAGTTCATAATGAACGACGGCACGCTCAACGTCACCACTACTGCCAATACAGTGAAGGCAATCAAGAGCGAATCGATAATGACCATTGCAGGAGGATCAATCAATGCAAGCACAAGCGGCAACGCAATATATGATGCCACCGAGGACGATGTGAGCAGCTGCGCGGCAATCAAGTGCGACAGCACTTTCAACATGACAGCCGGAACAGTTTACCTTGTTAGTACGGGAGACGGAGGCAAGGGTCTAAACACCGACGGCAGCGTAAACATCAGCGGAGGCACATTCACCGCTATCACCACAGGCGACGTGTATGAGTACTCCTCCACGCACGACACCAAAGCTGGTGGCGTTAAGGCCGACGGAGCCATTACTATCAGTGGCGGAACTGTCAAGGTGGCTGCCAGCAAATATGATGCAAGAGCATTCAATGGCGAATGTGGATTCTTCACCAATGGCGGCTACATTCTTGGCATTGGAGGCAAGTCCTCTACTGTTTCTCAAGGCTATACCCAGAAGTATAAATACTTGCGCAACCAAGTTATCACCGGCGGTTCAACCTACACCTGTGAAGGAATCGAGTTTGAGATTCCAACATTCTACAACAACGCCGCTGCTTTGGTAGTAGTTTCTACACCTAATTTACAGTAAGCGATGAGAAAAATCAAAAGTCCATGGGTGGGCAGGCCAGAGTATAATTGCTTTGGATGCTCACCCAGTAATCCTATAGGATTGCACATGGAGTTTTGGGAGGACGGCGACGACATTGTTAGTTTCTGGAATCCGTCAAAGCACTATCAGGGATGGGTAGATACCATGCACGGGGGCATCTTGAGCACTCTCATTGATGAGACTTGCGGATGGGTGGTTACACGCAAAATGCAGACGTGCGGTTTTACCGCCAATCTTAACGTGCGCTTTCGACGCCCCATCTCCAGCAACGACACACAGCTAACCATCCGTGCACACATTGTCAAACAAGTACGTAACATCCTCACCATGCACGCACAGGTTACCAACAGCGACGGCGAACTCTGCACCGAAGGCGAAGTCACCTATTTTCTCGTCACCCCTGAAAAAGCGCAAGAAATGGGATTCGCCACATGCGACCTAGAAGATTAATTATCAACTAAATGACTAAAAAAACAAGACAGTGGAGATTAACTCTATTGTCTCTATTTTGTGTATTTTCAAAAAAAATTCATTTCGGTTGCAACATTTTGTCTAGGTTATTGCGTCTAATGCATGAAAACAATTAATTTTGACATGGATTTGACAAAACCCACATCCATAAGAATAAAAAACTCAAGAATATGAAAAAGATTTTCTTTACAATTTTAGTGGCAGTAATGACGCTCACCGCTGCCCAGGCTGGGCCTGAGAAAAAAGGCAACCACAAAGATGTAGCCACCGAGCAGAAGGTGGAAACATCTGAGCAAAAAGAGGCCAACGAACCTTCGATCAACGGAGAAGAAACCTACGTCACCGACAAAGTGAAAATCACTAGCGACGGCATAGTGGTGAAGGATAATGAAGGCAACGACGTGAAGGTGAATATCAACGACCTTAACCGCATCATCAATGAGCATCTCGACGACACTGTGCTCAGCGATGTACATGGTCCAATAGAAATTGGTTCAGAGAATGTGAATGAGGTGGCAAGACGAGGCATGGACCTTGCTGAAGACATCTCGCGAGCCTTCTTTACCGCGATAGTGTGTATAGTGTTCTTCTCGCTACTGTTCTATTATCTGCATCGCCGTCGCAAGTACAAGACCGTTGACCGCGCTATCCAGGCGGGCTATCCCTTGCCCGACGAGTTTTTCGGGAAGCGCTCGCAGCATGTTCCCCAGCAGCCCACCACTGTCTATGTCACCCAGGTGACACCACCAGAACCTAATCCTAACGCGCCCTACGATGCTCAGACTGCCCCTGGTGCGGTTCCTCCAGCCTACGGCCAGAGCAACAATCCCCTTAACAATATCACCGACTGGGCTCCGTTCAAGAAAGGCTTCAGGATTACCGCATGGGGACTCGGACTGCTGCTCTTCTTCTGGATCGTGGGCGCAACGCCAGTAGCGGCACTTATGATAATAGTAGTCTTCATTGGGTTGGGTAAACTCTTCGTTGCTTACCAAGAGCAACAGAACCTCAAAAACCAATGGCAGCAACAGCAATGGACACAGCAACCACAACAAAACTCGCAGCAACAATGGCAGCAGTGGAACCCACAGCAACAGTCCAACAACGTGCCTCCCATGCCCGAGACACCACCCGAGTTTGACCTAAACAAGTAGATGCCAGATGTCAGATGTCAGATATTGCACTGAACTGTGAAATATAAACTCTGAACTGTGAACTCTGAACTCTAAACTTTTAATCTCGTGTTATCTAAAGTTGAAGAACTGAAACTCATTTCTCGATGCGTGCTTGCCGATGACAGGCGCGCCTTTGGAACCCTCGTCGAGGCCTATCAGCCCCGACTGAGGCGGTTCTTCATGAACCTCACATTGGGCGATGAATACTTGACTGATGACTTAGCACAGGAGACATTTGTAAAAGCCTACATCGAGCTTCGCAACTTCAGAGGGATGGCACGGTTTAGCACATGGCTGTTTCGCATTGGATACAACGAGTTTTATAGTTACAAGCGCAGCCAGCACCCCACCAGCGACCTTGAGAGTGCGCCCGAACAATCTTCAACCCCTATCGACTCAAGTGAAATATCGATGGACGTGAAGACGGCAATGGCGCAACTCAGCGAGATAGAGCGCACGGTAGTTACTCTTTTCTACATCGACGACCTGCCTGTAAAGCAGATAGCGACAATCACGACACTGAACCAGAGCACAGTGAGGTCGCACCTCCACCGAGCAAAAGAAAAAATGGCAAAAACGCTAAATAAGTGATAAGTATTAAGTTTTAAGCAGTAAGTATAAGTGCTAGAATATATAGCAAATCTAGAAATTCTAGAACTTCTAGTAAAACTAAATAATCATGGATAATCGAGACAATATAGATAATGAGCTGGGCAAGTTACTCAAGAATGAAGGCTGGGACGCCGAGCCCAACCAGTGGTTCACCCACCGCGTGATGCACAAACTGCCTGCCAAAAAGAACAACTCGGCACTGCATTTTGGATGGTTGTGCTACATAGTTGCGGCGCTAGTGTGCGTAGGTTATTGGGTATGGACTTTGGCATTCAAAGATTCCACTGTCATCACGGTGCGCGACATCATCTACTTCGCCATCGCCATCACAGTCACCATCATGCTCATCCTATCGCCCATCGTAGCAATGTTCCGACGTGAATAATCGCTCATTCCCAAAAATATAGTCCACTATTCCCTTCAATTTGCGAGATTGGAGGGAATTTGTTACTTTTGCAGTCGATATATGGACTCTACACAAAACATCACACAGCCATCGTTGGCTATTGACATCGAGAGGGACAAGCTTTCTTATCTCATCTATGGTCATGACATAAAACCAGAGATGGCCACGATAATCTTTGACAATGGCGACGATTTGAAGCAAGCATTGGAAAACGCTGTCTATGACACTCCCCTACTGCTTGAGGAATACAGCCACACCACAATCGTCTTGCATTCACAGCATTTTGTGGTGATGCCAGCCGAGCTCATGCCATTGGCGAGCCAAGTTTTTCAAGCATCATTTTCAAGTCTTGAGGGCGAGTTGATGACATGCCAGGTGAAAAACACCGATGTGGCTATCTCTTGCGACGTGCCACAGGACGTACTGGCATTATTGAACCGCACTTTCGGAAATCCCATACTGCTGCACCATCTAGCGCCACTCATTGCTTACTGCGCCGCAGCCTACACCGACGACAATGGGTGTATGCACATTAATATTAATAAAGAAGTGGCTCACATCGTGGCTACCAACAACGGCAAATTGAAACTCGCCAACACCTATCATTATCGCTCGGCAGAAGACATAATCTATTTTGCCCTTGCAGCGTTCAAAGAGTGTCACTTCGACAGCCGTGCCGACAAAATTTTGCTCTCAGGCGAAAACGAACTGCGCGCAACGCTTGCCGAAAAGCTACGTCAGCGCATAGCACATGTTATGCCCGAAGTATTCCCCGCCCAGGCGCTAGCTCTAGGCAAAGACGCGATCAATATACCCTTCAACTTAATAGCGACAACACTATATTAAGTGGAGAGTGGAGAGGAGACAAGTTCATAGTTCATAGTTCACAGTTCATAGTTCACGGTTCTTCGTTCCACCTTCTACCTTCCACTTTCCAACGATAAACGATAAACGAACAATGCGAATAATCAGCGGAAAATATGGACGGCGGCGTTTTGACGTGCCCACCAATATCACAGCGCGACCCACTACCGACATGGCGCGCGAGAACCTCTTTAACGTGCTCAACAACCTGGTAGATTTTGAGGACATGACGGCTTTAGACCTTTTCTCTGGAACAGGAGCCATCAGCTTCGAACTCCTCTCGCGAGGATGCGCCAGTGTCACCAGCGTGGAGAAGGCCTCTACACAGTATAACTTCATCCGCAAGGTAAAGACTTTGCTTAAAGAGGAGAACTTGATTCAGGTGAAAGGCGACGTGTTCAAATTTATAGCCTCATGCTCGCGCAAATTCGACCTCATCTTCGCCGACCCTCCCTACGACCAACCACAGCTGCCCCAGCTTCCAGAACTCATCCTCTCCAGCCAGATGGTGCGACCAGGCACCCTAGTAATCGTGGAGCATCCCAAAGCCAACGACTTCAGCCACCTACCCCAGTTCACCCAGCAACGGGTGTATGGCAAAGTCCACTTCTCGTTCTTCGAGGTGAAAGACAATTAAAGACAATAATATATATTACTACCATTCCACTCTATATTAAGGACAAAAAAGGGCCGCCCCTCAATTGGGAGCGACCCTTTTTATAGATTGTAGCGTCTATCGTCCACCGTCCACAAAACTATGAACTGTGAACTATAAACTATGAACTACTTGAACACTTTCTTCGATGTTGTCTTGCTGCCATCGCTATAGCGAGTAACAACGATGTTCACGCCCTGGAATGGCTTATCGCTGATCATACCAGCAACGTTCACATAGTCAACCCCAACCACCTCACGACAACCATCGGTGTAGATGTTGTTGATAGCAGTCACGATATTGTCATCGCCGCCACTTAAGTTGAGGGGCATTACTACCAAGTTTCTGCTGGCATCCACACCTTCCATTGGACCAACCGATTTAACATAGCCATAATCACTGTTGTCCGTGCGATGCACAACTGCCATGAATCGGTAAGCCTGCTGGTCGCTAAGCTGATTAATAACCTGGTCATATTTGAACTCATTGTAGGTCCAATCAACGGTAAATGCACCTGGAATGCCAGTATTGTTTATGATGCCGTTAGGAGTGGGAACCACAAACTTCTCGCCGTCCCAAACAGCATAGGTGATTTCACAAACCTCATGAATCTTAGGATTCATGAAGAAATAATAGTAATCTTTGCCATTAAGATGTCCTACAGCGCCTGTGCTCTCTTCGGTGAGATTGAGGTTCTCATCCAAGAAGTTGGCTGGGCAGTACAAATTCTTAATATAATTGATTTTTTCGCCAGTGCTTAGAGTGTAGTTATTGTCAACAGGGAACACCTCAAAAGTATAGTTCAAATCATCGATATAGCGACCTGTAACTGATCCAGCTGCAATCTTCTTACCTTCGATCTCTTTGGACAGTGATGTGGTGTTATCAGTTGGGAACTTGAGAGCAACCCAGTTACTCTGATCCCAATCCTCAACCTGCTCTTTAGTAACCTCACGCATATAGTCTATCTGCCCATCCTTTTTCTCGGTGGCGTCAATCGAAGCATCTTGATCTTTACACCACAGCAAGCCATGAGCTGCATCGGCATATATTGCTACCAACTCATTGCTAATCTTGAAGCGGTTGCCCGGGTAGCCATCACGCTCTATATCGGCAAGAGTAGCCTCGGTTGTAATAAGTGGAGCGCGGAATGCCACCTCATAGAAGTAGCTGCGATAGCCAGCAACATATACCCTGTAAATCTTGCTTGGGTCAAGCTCGATTGAAGTCAGTACTATATCCGAACTGTTGGTGGTTGATGTCTTGTTATCAACATAATCATCAGCTACAGTGAGCGTGCCATCGGCATTCTCAGTGAGCTCATAGATTTGAAGCATTGCGGGATAAGAAGTGCTTGACCAGCTATAAGGTTTTACACTGCTTCCATTATATCCATAGGCCTTCACTTGCGAGCAGTTAGTAATATTATAAACGGTATAATACATTTCTGTGTTACTCTGATCCGTACCACCCAAACCATAGCTCTTAGTGCTAGTGAAGTAGTAATCGTCACCTGGGAACACATCTCTTGCAGACCAATCGAGACCTTCGGTCTCTGACGAGTGGATCATGTAGTTGCCAGAAGTAGCAAATAACCAGTTTTGATCATCATAAAACCATGCATAGCGAGCCATAATCACTGGCAGAGTGAGCCATACGTTATTGTCGGTCTCATTCTCAGTGTACTTGTAAGGATTGTCGATATATCCTTCATACCAGTTGTTCAAACCAATAGTTGAGTGCTTGGTGATGTCAAGATATTCGCTGAATGCTGTTCCCTCGGCACCAACTGAACCATAAAGATTAACATGGTTAGTCAGGTCACCACTGCTGAGATTTACCACCGCACGGTAAGAACCAGTGCGTTTAGGAGCATTAAAAGTCACACTTACAGTTGCACCTGCCAACGCCTCGGCAAGATTAATAGTGGTTGTGCTTATTACGTAGTGATTATCTGGATCGGTCAAAGTCAAAGTGACATCTTGAGTAAGCTTTTTACCTGTAACAGTGAACGACTTAATGATAGAAACTCCAGGCAAAGTTATATAATTAATTTCAATAGGATCCACCTTAATAGCAGGATTATTTAACTCTGTTTGGAAACCTATTTCTAAAAGGTCGGGATAGTTACCTCCACCTGTCAATTGAACCTTATAAACTTGAGAAGCATCAAGAACTGCAGAAGTTACTACTTCAGTGCTTGATGCAGCTGTACTTTGCTGGATGTCAAATGCTGTATTGCTTGCAGAAACTGAGCCATCTGCATTCTTAGTACACTCATATATTGACAATGTTGCTTTAGAACTGCTGCTACCACCACCCTTGACTAAGGCTTTTACTTGAGTACAATTAGTGACAAAGAATATTTGATTTGCAGAACCATAAATTGAATAACTTTGATTGCTGCCAAAATAAGTGTCATCGCCTAAAAATATGTCACTCGCATCCCATGTATTACGATAACTAGTGAGCGAACCAGTTGTGTACCAATTCTGGTTGGCATCGGCTTGCATAGCCCCATAATTAGACAATGTGAGCCATGCGTAGCCGTTGTCTTCATACTCAGTGTATTTGTAGATTGAGCTCATGCCACTCACTGTCGCACCTGCTTCATCGATGGTGGCATATTTAGCAATATTGAGGTAAGCGTCGCTGGCTGTGCCGCCAGTGCTGACAGTAGCACTTAGGTTAACGGTTTGGCTTGCGGCTCCTGCGCTTGCCACAGTCACTAAACCAGTGAAGTCGCCTTCGTCGGCGCTCTGGAATGTCACAGTCACGTTCACTGCATTTGTCTCACTAATACTTACGGCAGGAATAGTAGCCTGCTCAAGAGCAAACACGCCACTTGGGTCATTGAGTGTGATGGTCACATCCTCGTTAATAAAGCGACCTGACACTGCAAATGTCTTGCTCTCGGGAATATTAACGTCAGGAGAGAATGTCAGCGAAGTTGGAGTTACCATCAGCGTTGGTGTAGCTGCTTGGGCGGTACCGGTGATAGGCACTGTTACTATTGAAGCGCCAGTGCTGCTAAGGGTGAGCGCTGCATTTGTGGTGCCTGCGGTAGTGGGAGCGTAGGTAACGGTAATTGTGCCACCAGTCTTGGTGAGAGAAGTCTTGTCTATACTATAAACATTAGCACCTGTGATCGACGCACTAATGTTCTGACTCAAGTTAGTGCCCGTCACGGTCACGGCCTGTGTATAGGTTTGAGTAACATAGCCATTGAATGTTATGCTTGAGGGATTAGCGGCGATCGTTGGTCCTTGGGCAGTGCCAGTGATGGGTATCGTAACTGTGTTGGCACCAGTGCCAGTAGTGGTGAGTACCAAGTTGGCAGTAGAAGTGCCGCCAGCAGTTGGTGCCCATGTCACGGTCACGGTTTGCGAAGCAGCGTTGAAGCTTGTTGGCGACACGCTGTAGAATCCGTTGGCGTCATTCTGGATTGTGGCTGTCACGTTGTCTTGCAAATGCGAACTAGTTACAGAAACAGTTTTCGAGTAAGTATTACCGCTGTTACCATTGAAACTCAAGCTAGTAGGTGAAGCGGCAATAGTGGGAGTGTAAACCTTGCCAGTTGCGTTCAACGTAACAATGACTGGGTCGGCACCTGAGCTTGAAATTGTCACCGTTCCAGTGTAAGTGGCATTACCCTTAGGAGTGAATGTCACTATAATATCACGTCCACTTGTGGCATTAGCTTTAGTTATGCTTGTCTCGCTTAGAGAGAACACACCGTTTGGATCGTTAAGAGAAAGGGTAACATTTCCGGTAAGATTAACACCTTTCACATTAAATGCCTTCGTTGGTGATGCATCACCCACATAAGCCTCACCAAAGTTTAATGTTGTGGGAGAGACTGTAAGCAAAGGACCTGCCGAGGTGCCTAGAATGTATTGAATACCCTTTATAGCATTGATTTTACCATGAGTACCAAAAGTTTTAGCACCATGTCCAGCGCCATTAGTCCATTGGTCGGTGTCCCATGTGTTTTGCATTACTTCCTTAATATAATCGGGAGAAGGAGTCTTTCCTGCCTCAACACAGGCTTGTAGCCATAATGCAATAATGCCCGACACGCATGGGGTAGCCATTGATGTTCCCTCCATAGCTCCGTATGGATAACTTGTACTATTTACAACAAGGTCAGTTTTATAGTTATCACTATAATAACTATAATCATCAACCGTAGCCGTATGATAGTGGTTCACACCAGCAATAATACGTGCTCCAGGCGCGTTGATGTGTGGCAGTGCAGTACCAAGAGGACCATAACCTAAGGATTGCCAACTCGAAAAATAAGCATGGTCTCCTATGTTTGGATAATCATCGCTTGCATCGGTTACCGTTCCCTCATAATTGGTAACAGAATTTCTTGTGACATAAGCACCCACTGAAATAACCTTGCTATAGCAAGCATTATCGCTCACCGAACATTCGTCATTGCCATCCACAACATTATAATTATTACTATAGGTACTGCTCAATGTTAAATCATTTCCAAACCAGTTAACTCGACTACCTTCCCACATATCAATTATTGTAGAGGAATTGGAACCAGTAGGATAAACTGATATACAAAGAGCATATTTACTTTCATATACTCCTGATGAATTCTGTGAGTAACTTGTAGATTTCAACGATGGAGACGATATTGTCCAGTAATATTTGTTATTTGTTGTGGAACGTGAAACTGAGATAGAACCACTACCAGAAAAATATTGAGCTAAACCTGAATTTGAACTAACACTGATGGTATTACTGGACGTATATTCACTTGTTGAATATACAATATTTCCTGTGCTAGTATCAACCACGTGCAACTTTAATGCTGTTGGCACATTAGAAGTACGAGCGTAAGCATAGACTGAAGCAGAATAAAGCTGCACATTGCCAGTAGCGTTACTCCATGACTTCTGCAGATTGACCATCATGGGTTTTGATTTAGTAGAAGTTCCACTTGCATACATACCACCACCATTTGATGTGCCAATGTTAACAAAATAATCGGCTCGCATACCATCATTGCTGGCGGCATAAACTATAATGTGGTTATTTCCGGCATATTGATTAACGATACTTGCGATTGATCCTGTCCCATCATGTGGACCAGCTTGCGAACCAAGGCTAAGACTAATCACGCATGGTTTACCCACTTGATCAGCATAGTTGCAAATATTCTGAATTGCTGAACCAATCGAAGTGGTATAAAGACTGCTCAAACCAGCAATTACAAGGTCGGCCTCAGGAGCCATTCCGCCATATGTAGCGTTGGCATGGTCATCAGTAACAGTAACTGTCGAACCATTTACAATAACGCTCGAACCGCCAGCAGTAGAGCTGGTATGGGTGCCATGATCCTCGGTATTAGTGTCATAGGTAAGAGATGAAATTTGTGTAGCACTGGAATAGGTGGTCAAGCTAGTGCTGTTGCTACCACTAAGCTTATAAGCCCTTACTATACGGCTATTTCCATTCTTATCTTTAAAGGCTATATGTTGAAAGTCTATACCAGTATCAATAATACCAAGAATCACATTTTTACCTGTATATTGCTTGGTAAGACCCAGAGCTTGTGCCGCAGCACTATTAGAGATAGCATCACCATCTTGTGTAACCTCTCTCTGTTTATCGTTGAATGGTTGAAGTATCTCGGCGACCTCAATACCAGTCACATTACTTAAGTCAGCTATTGCCTCAATTTTGTCAACTGGCAATAACATTGCTGCAAGGTTGTCGTTAAACTTGGTTTGCATCACTGCTCCAAGTCCTTCAACTGCGCTGAAACCGCCACTGTTCACTCTCACAAAAGCAGAAATCATCTCAACACCTCTAACCATTTCGGTTTCGGCAATTTCACGTGTCCTGACTTTTGTCTTTAACTCCTCATCAAAAAAAAGGAGATCATCGGCATTTTCCATTGCCGGCAGCTTCTGATTTAATTTGGGAAGTCTCACTTCACCTTTGCGCTCACTCAAGAACATCTGTGTTCCAGCCGACAGTTTATCAATATTGTCAGCAATCACTAATGATGTGGTTGAGATTACAGCAATAAAAAAGATAACTAACTTTTTCATTCTTAGCTTAAAATATTGATGTTTAGTATTTTATGTTAAAGTGTTATTGAACTAAAAGGCCATTGGCTTGATTTTAGCCAGCAAAGTTATGTAGAAAGATTTGTTTAAACAAAAAATTTGCACATTTTATAAAAAAGAATTAAACGAATGGGCAAAAACAAAGGATTAAAAAGGCTATTCGTTGTTTCTTAGTCAAAATATTTATTCAACCCTAATTGGCCATTAAATAACAGAACGTACTTTGAAGCTTGTATGACATAATATGAAAATTTGAGGGCAAATCATTGGAATTTGTGTGAGAATGAAAAAAATTTCTTATCTTTGCGTTTTGATAATAGATTAGGGTTAAAGATTACTGATTAGTTAAACTCTGTACATCTATCTCATTACTCTATACTCTATTGCTAGACTACTCAACTCTTTAAATGATTATATAATGAAAGCGAAACGTATTACTATAGCCATCGACGGCCATTCTTCGTGTGGCAAAAGCACTATGGCAAAGGCTCTTGCCAAGCGCATTGGGTATGCCTACATCGACACTGGCGCCATGTATCGCGCTGTGACGCTCTACTGCCTTGAGCATGACATGATTAAGGGCGAGGAGGTGAACAAGCCCCGTCTGCGCCGTCACATCCCCAAGATTGAAATCACCTTCCAGGTCAATGAGGAAGGCAAGAGCGAGACCTATCTTAACGGTAAAAACGTGGAGCAAGAGATTCGTGGCATGGAGGTAAGCAACAAGGTGAGCCTTGTGTCAGCAATAGGCTTTGTGCGCCGAGCCATGGTGGCCCAACAGCAAGCAATGGGCAAGAACAAAGGCATAGTGATGGACGGTCGTGACATTGGTACTGTGGTGTTCCCCGACGCTGAGCTTAAAGTGTTTATCACCGCAAGCGCTCAGGTGCGCGCCGAGCGCCGCTTTAAGGAGTTGCAGAGCAAGGGCGATACCACCACAACCTTTGACGAGGTGCTTGACAACGTTGTAGAGCGCGACCGCATCGACTCTACACGCAAGGAGAGCCCGTTGCGCCAAGCCGATGACGCTCTGCTGCTCGACAACTCAAACCTTACCCTCGAAGAGCAAGACAAGTGGTTGTATGAGCGCTTCGTTGAAGCTACTCGCTGATTAACGATTAGGGGCGACACATCTAGTTTTTCTAGATATTCTAAATTATATAACATGAACGAGCCCCCTACTTAACACTTAAGACTTAACACTTTACACTTATAAATGTGGTAATCGAAATTGACAACGGTTCGGGATTCTGCTTTGGGGTAACTACTGCCATCCACAAAGCTGAGGAAGAACTTGATAAGACAGGACATCTGTTCTGCCTTGGCGATATCGTGCACAACAGCAACGAAGTGGAACGACTCAAGCAAAAAGGCCTTGTAACAATAACCCACGAGCAGATGCAGCAGTTGCACGACGTGAAGGTGTTGCTGCGCGCTCACGGCGAGCCACCTGAGACCTACGAGATTGCACGACGCAACAACATTGAGATTATTGACGCCACCTGCCCCGTGGTGCTGCAATTGCAACGCCGCATTCGCAAGAGCTACAGCGAGCACCGCGATGAGACACTACCACAAATCGTCATCTACGGCAAGCGCGGACATGCCGAAGTCAACGGCCTTGTGGGCCAAACCGAGGGCTCAGCAATCGTCATTGAGAGTCTCGCCGAAATCGACAAAATAGATTTTAATCGCGACATCTATCTCTATTCGCAGACCACCAAATCGCTGCAGGGCTTCAAAACTATTGTCGAGGAAATCAAGCATCGCATTGGTCCTGATGTGGAGTTTTTCAGTTTTGATACAATCTGCCGCTCGGTGGCAAACCGCATCCCGCAAATCCGTGCCTTCGCCTCCCGCCATGAGCTGGTGCTCTTTGTGTGCGGAAAGAAGTCAAGCAACGGCCGCAACCTTTTCAACGAGTGCGTTGATGCAAACCCAAACTCTCACCTAATTAGTAACGAAAACGATATAGACCCGCATTGGCTCGATGGCATCACAAGCGTAGGCATCTGCGGTGCAACCTCTACCCCACGCTGGCTCATGACACAAGTCAAAGAGTTTATTGAGTTCATAGTTGATAATTAAGAACACTATTTTATATTCCTAATTTCCGTTTCAATTTTCACGTTTCACCTTCCTCTAAAATATAAATTAATGACAAAACGCACACTTTTTATTTTTATAGGACTATTGACGCTACTTGATGTGGCAGCGATTATAATCTATCTCTCGGCACCTACGCGTGAAGGGAAAAGTCCTCTTGACAACACCTACGACAACATCAATCAGGGCACTCACTCACAGGCCGATGTATTACCCAATAAGGCCACACTCGACGACTTTGAGACCATAGAAGACACTGTCAACTACATCTCTACCGACAAGGTAATGGACCGTGGCGAGAAGAAACGAATGTCGGCAACAATAATCGTCAAACTCCAATGGCCTAAAAAAATCAACGGCAGTAAACAGTTCATGGAACTGCAAAATGCCCTAATGACAAGACTCACGGGCAAGACCTATCCTAACGTAAAGCAGATGGTAACCGACCTTACCAGCCACCCGAAATATGTCAAATACACAACACATAGCAGTCGTATTAAAAAAGACTTCAGCTCGAGTCACGGTGCCAGCCACACGACACGGCGATATATAGTACTGCCACATTTTGGAACTCACTACCGCCTTGAGATGATGGTAGTGACTGAGTCACTAATCGGCGGCAAGAGTTCTCGCACTCTTAGCATTGTACACTATGACCGATCCCACGGCAAAGTCATCACTAACGACCAAATTTTTGATAAAGCCTCCACAAGCGATGTAGTAGCTCTTGTCAACCAAAGCATCGAGGGCAGAAAGATAAAGGAATCTTTAAATCTCCATGAAATTGAGAACATACCACACAATTTTGTACTTGGCGAGAAGTACGTGATTTTCTATGTGGAACAAAACTCCAAGCGCTATGAGGTGAAAGTAAAGAATGAAGACCTAAGCCCCTATTTTACCAGCTACTATAACGACCTGATAATCAACGATACAAAATTGAGGACTTACTAGATTCCAGAATCAGGGCACGATCAAAAAAAAACGTAATGGAGATTAATCAATTAAAGGAACTGCTCGACCGTGAGGCTGCTAGAATCAACACACCAGAGTTTATCGTTAATGATCCTGTGCAGTTTCCGCGTCGTTTCTCAGCATTACCTGACATCGAAATCGCCGCGTTGCTCTCGGCAACTATTGCATGGGGCAACCGCAAGATGATTTGTAACAACTGCGAGAAAATGCTTACAATCATGGGCAACGAACCAGCGCATTTTGTTCTGAATCAGGAATATGAGCTACTGCCAGATGAGCAGAATATACACCGCACATTTTTCGTACGAAACTTCAAGTACCTGCTTAGGGGACTGCGGCGCATCTATAAGAGCCACGGCTCGCTCAACGAATTTGCTACAGCCAATCATGTGGGCGACAGCGAGGAACCAGCTTGGCGTCTTGTGGAACTGATGCAACAAGAACTGGCAGCCGCCAATGGTAACACCTACGACTCACGTTGCCTACCTACCAATCTAAAAAACACTGCATTGAAGCGCATCAACATGGCACTGCGATGGTTCGTGCGCGACGATGGAATAGTAGATATGGGAGTGTGGACTGCCATCAAACCATCGCAACTCTTTATCCCCCTCGATGTGCACGTGGGCGACACAGCTCGTCAACTAGGCATGACCATCCGCCACGCCAACGACAAAAAGACTGTGTTAGAAATCACTAACCTACTGCGGCAGTTGCGACCAAGCGACCCCATCATCTATGACTTTGCCCTCTTTGGGTATTCAATGAATAATTAGTGAGGTTATAGAGGCTAGAGGCATCTCATTGACTAGACACTACTCTAGATGTAGTCAGATGTAGTTCAATTATGCGTTTCTCATTGGCATGCCATATTCAACTTCACCTCATTTTCTGAATAATCATCGGCCATTTTCCAAAAAAATCATAGAAAATTTTGCCGTTTGGATAATAATATATAGTTTTGTAAGATGAAAAAGAAAAAACTTTAATTAATCCACTAATATTCTCTACTATGAAACAGTTTTTTATTATCCAGAACAATCAGAATTTCGGTCCTATGCCTGCCAACCAGTTGGTTCAGTATGGATTAGGACCAAATTCACTAGTGTGGGCTGAAGGCATGGCAAATTGGACTCCGGCAAACCAAGTGCCTGAACTAGCGCAATTTCTCACTCCTGCATCTCCAGCTGCCCCTGTACCTCCAGCACAACCTGCTGCTCCTGCACCTCCAGCTGCCCCAGCACAACCCTACCAACCAGCTCAGCAACCTTACCAACAGCAGCCCTACCAGCAACAACCCTACCAAACTCCTGGTCAACCTGCTCAGAATCCTGTTGCTATGGACACACAGGGCATATTCAAATTGGTTTTATTCCTTGTTTTGGGATATATGGCAATTGTCGGTTTGATTAACTTCATCGATTCATTCAACCTCCTTGATTTCCCCAAAGGCACAGCGCCCGGACTTTTCATGCTGTTTAGTTCATTAGCTGTTATTGGTATATCAGTAATAATCATTTTGCGCATATCCAAGAACGAGAAATATGGATTCCTGGCTTTGGGATTCTTCGCTCTTTCTTTCCTATTTGGATTACTCGACATGATACTAATAGGTTCAGGATCCACTTTCATCATGCCATTTATTGGAGGAATCATTGGAGCAGTTTTCACATTGCTTACCATCATGCCAATTGAGAAAATTAGCGACCCTAACAGCTACAAACAACTCATGGCCGAGGCCACACAGATGGACTACATCTTGCTAGGAGTCTATGCAGTGCTAATGATAGGGTTCCTTGTTTTCATGAAAATTATGATCAAAGGATTTAGACTATAAGGCTCCTATTCCCACATTAAAAAACTCAGGGACAACGCCAACTGACGTTGCCCCTGTTTTTTCATGACAGTAAAAGTTAATGTAAACCTTAGTGTGTTTTGCTCACTTGGGTGATTTTGTAGGCACCGTCGCTGCCTTCCACCTTTAGGTAGCATTTGAAGCCGTCGGCACCACATACTTCAAACCAATTCCCTTCCAAACGATTGATAATGAAATAGTCGGGAGTGATGCCCATAGAGTTTTCATTACGGCCGGTGATAATCGACCAATCATAGCCTTCAGCATCAGTGATTTGACTAAGCGCTGCAGAGGTGAATTTGGTTTTCACATAAGGGAAATATGCCTCGTTGTAGATATTTCCATTAAATACATACTGGCCATAGAAGTCAGCAATAAAAGCTTTCTCTAGGTCGGCCACATCGCCGTTTTCTAAGCGGCTAGCTTCTTCGGCGGTGTACATGCCTTGATCAACCTTCATTTTCTGATTGTTGCTGGTGACAGTCTTTGTGGTCTGAGCCTTTTGTTTTTTGACTTTACCTTTCTTCACCTTGGCACTAGCATCAACAGCTGTGCCCATTAATAATGCTACGATTGCAGCAATAAATAAAAACTTCTTCATAGTAAAAAACGTTTTTTAAATGAAATTTATAGTTATATAGCAGTTTGACTGATAAAATATTGCAAAGTTTAATCCACTATTTTACTATTACATTTACGACTCACAACACAAACCACAGACTGGTTTCATAACGTGGCAAAGCATAAACTTGAACATCCTTGCAACGTGAATCGGCTGAGTTGCTACCGTCGCCCACGCTCACACCCCTCGCCTCAAGGGCTGCTGTCATCGTGCTCAGCGCCTTGTCGGGACTGTTGTTGTCGTTGCTCAAGTGACATAGAAACACCCATTTGAGACCTTTATGGTAATTGCTGGCAACATATTGTGCTGCCACTGTGTTGTCCAAATGTCCCAAATTACCTCGCACGCGAGCCTTTAAATACTCAGGGTATCGTCCTGTGTCAAGCATCTGTCGGTCGTAGTTGCTCTCAATCATCAGAAAGTTGGCTTTGCTCATGTAGTGTGCAGCACGCTCGGTGATGATGCCCATATCGGTAGCAACGACAAACGTGTTACTGTCCACTTCAATGCTGAATCCCATGTTGTCGATGGCGTCGTGCGACGTCTCAAAGGCAGTGAACTTCATGCCCGCAAGAAAGAACGGAATCTCCTTGAAAATACTCACCTGGTAGTCCTTGATGCGGTTAGATATGTTATGATGTCGCAACAGGCCTCCCATAAGGCGTGGAGTGCAATAGATGCGCAGGTGCTTATTCTCCCTCACCAGTTTGTAGGCATAGCGAATGTGGTCGGCATGGTCATGGGTGAGCAATATGCCTTTCACATTCTTGATGTTGATTCCATTGGCTGCAAGATCGCTATACACATGCTGTGGATCAATGCCCGCGTCAATCAGCACTCCTCCGTTCTCAGTTCCCAGAAACGAGCAGTTTCCACTGCTTCCGCTTCCAAAACTCACAAACTGCAACCCGCTCCAGTGATCCCCTTCATCTAGTGGCAAAGTCTGTTGGTCGGTTTGTGAGTCATCATTGTCAAAATCGTTGTTGTCGATGGCAAACTTATCAATCCACCGACTATCGCCAAGCCTCCGCTGGCGATACTTATCATTATTTTTACTCATTTTCAAATAAACAGAGATAAAGAAGCAGAGTCAATTCTCTAGCCCATAATCTCTAATTGGCACTCAGCACTCTTACTTATAAAGTAAAAAGATAGTTGGCACCTTGTTTAGGTCAGGCAATTGATTGAGCCATTGCTTAACCCCTCGTGTAATGATACGCTCGCCCGCCCCAGTAATATCGGTGGCAATGCACAACTTTATGTGGGGGGGCATCGCTTTGCACAACTCTACAACAAGGGCATTATTGCGATAGGGCGTCTCGATGAAAATCTGCGTCTGATTCTCTCGCATGATGCGCTGCTCCATTTCCTTGAACTTGCGGTTGCGCTGCGAAGTGTCAATGGGCAGGTAGCCCAGAAAGGCAAAGCTCTGACCGTTGAAGCCTGAACCCATGAGTCCCATGAGGATGCTTGACGGTCCCACCAGAGGTATCACTTTCAGTCCCCGTGACTGCGCTATCGCCACCACGTCGGCACCTGGGTCGGCAATGGCAGGGCATCCCGCCTCACTTATAACACCCATTGGCTCACCACCAGTGAGCGGTTTGAGCATAGCTGGGATGTCTTCGGGTTTGGTGTGGCGGTTAAGTTCATAGAAGGTGAGCAAGTCGATGTCTATATTGCGGTCGCACTTCTTGAGGAAACGCCGTGCTGTGCGCACATTCTCAACAATAAAATGCTTGATTTCTCTAACAATATGAATGTTGTGCTGCGGCAACACCATGTCAAGCTCAGCATCGCTGAGCCCGACAGGTATCAAATATAAAGCTACCTCAATCATGGGTTGCCTATGTGCTGTCATGAAGCACATTAAGGATTAGCTACCCAACAAAATGTTGTAAACAAATGTCACATCCGCACTAGTAATCTCACCATCTCCATTCTGGTCAGCATTTACTGCATTTGTCCAATCATCGTTGAGAAGGATGTTGTAGAGCATAGTAACGTCGGCAGCTGTCACTTCTCCATCGCCGTTAACATCACCAGGAACTACCACGACTGGGCTAAGCTCGCCATTGTGATAGATAGTGAAGTCGTCAAGATAGCCAGTCATGCTTGTAGAACCCGAGGTACATGCCACACGGTAACGCGCTGGAACTTGAACGGTTATGGGGAAGCAAAGCCTGCTTTTCATCTTTGGACCAGCAACTACAGTTGTGTTACCAGTTGCGTTGGGTTGAGCAGTCCATGTCTGGCCCTGGTCGGTCGACATCATGAGTTGCAAGTTGGTGTTAATATTGGTAGTGTTATAGAAATCAAACGAAATCATATAGGTGTCATAGGCCACGTCATTAGTCATTGTTATAGTGCTTGGCTTTTTCATTGCCACAGCAATGTTGCCGTTGCCAGAAGATGCGTCGGCAGGAGTAACTGGCCAAGCTTTTGCGAGAGTCCAAGTGGATAATGTTCCCTCATCGCTGATTGAACCGTTATTTGAAGTTTTTGGAGTCATAGGCTCGAAATCCTCAACTGCTATGACAAATGTTCCATCTAATTTTACAGTGAATTTAACCACATCGCCTTCCTCATGTATGTTATAAAGGATGTATTGGTTGGGCTTATTGCCCCATGCCATTAAGTTGGGTTGAGTCTCGTTGGTTATCATTGTCACGCCACGTGTGCCAGGGAATGGGTCGGTGGGAGATTGAAAGGAAGTAGATCCACCTGCACGAAGCAGTTCGTAATAGAGACGGTTGGCATTGCCGTTAGGAGCATTGTTGTTCCACACGCTGCTACTGGTTGAGTCCATGCGGGCGATGGTCATGCCGTGACCAGGAGCATAAGCATCCCACTTGGTAGAGTTCTGTCGATTGTCAATAAGGAAGATTTCCTTGTTGGTTGGTGTTTTGAGAATGTAACCCTCACCAGTTGTACTTGTTGGATTGAGTGTATATTCGCCCTCAGCTTTTATGATTTGAAAGTTGGCAAAACCAGTAGCGTAGCGGTCATAGAGGCTGTAGGCCACTGGGGTGCGAGCATTGTTCTGATAGTTGCCTCCTGCCATAAGGTCCCACTCGCCAGGGTGTTGAGCTTCGCCGTTGGTAGCATCATCGTCCTCGTTGGTATCGTAGAGATCGGGCAAGCCCAGCACATGGCTGAACTCGTGGCAGATAGTGCCGATACCGTCAAAGATGCCGCTGCTCTTACCGTAAATGTATTCAGCAGAGCAGGCATAGTCGCGCACATACTTGCCATCATATTTCACATATGAATACATACTTGAGCGATGCGGCCAAATGTGATTAGGACTGCTTGGGTCACTACTTGATGGTGTATCGGCATAGATGAAGTAAACGAGGTCAACCACACCGTTGTTGTCAAGGTCATACTGACTGAAATCTACAGTAGGATTGGCTTTTTGCAATGCGTTCAGGAAAATGTTGTAAGCATATTGATCTCCCTGATTAACAGAATAAGGGACTTCGAAAGGACCAGCAATATCAAACTGAGGAACGAAAATGCCGTTACTATTGTCGTTAAAATAGTCACGCACACTACCAGTGCAATTGCCGTAGGGATTTGGAGAACCATCCTCGTTGGTATAGCCACTGTAATTCTCCTGGTTTATCATGTTGTTATAGAATGTCTGGACATCGCTGCGAGTGAAATGCGAGTCGTTGAACTCAACAAGAATAACAATGCCGTGGAAATTGTTGTAGTTGATTGTGTTGAGATGTGGCAGCGCATCACGTTGGGCACGAGCTTTGATGCCAGCTGCGATCTTGCTTACCGATCGCACGTTCTTGCCTGTAGCTTGGAGCCATGCAATATCGCTTGCCGAACGTTTCTCGGCGTCACGGGCAATGATCTTGCTGGCAACCACCTCATCATTAATGAGTGTGCCATAGGCATAATAACCTTGGTCGTTCTTGACGATTGTGTAGCCATCGGCGGTTGTCATGTAGTGAAAAAACTCATCACCCTTTATTCTCACTGTGAGTTCTTCGCCATTAGGCTGAGTCACCTTTTGTGGAGAGGGGATTGCAGGCACTGCACTCGCTACCAAGCATGTGAGCGCACAGAAAATTGTAAAAAATAATTTCTTCATTGTAATGGTATTTTTATGTTTAACTTTTTTCAAAACCTAAAGTAAAGTGCAAATATCGTGATTTTTTTTTAAAGTAGCAACATGAGAGGTCACTTTTCACCAAAATCCACAAATTTCCACCTTATTATTGTAGTTAATATGAAAAATATACTTAACTTTGCACGTTTTAATGAAACATAAAATCACAAACAAAACAATATTTCTGGAATATGCAAGAGATTATTCAAGAATCACAGTCCAACGCTAACGAAAAGAAGAAAAAAAACTTCTCCACATCAATACCCATCAAGGCGTTCTTCAACGCCTGCCTTCACAACTGGTATTGGTTCGTCATTTCGGCGATAATATGCACCTGTTTGGCTTTGCTAAAGAGCAAGTCAGAACCAAAGTTATATAGCTCATCGGCAACTATCATGCTCACCACCGAGACCAGCAAGCAGGCAGGCAGCCAAGCGCAGGTGTTTGGTGACTTAGGCATGAAGGTGGGAACAAACGACCTTGCTAACGAGACACATAAACTGAAATCCACAAAACTCATGGAAAGCGTTGTGGAGCATCTAGGCCTAAACATTCAGTATTATGGCAAAGTGTATCTGCGTGAGATCAACACCTACAAACACTCACCTGTTCAAATCACGCCAATGCGTGAAACAAGCTCCAACTATTCAATCTCTATTGCGCCCAAGAGCGAGACGAAGTTCGAATTTGCCATTAATGGTGGCAAGGACTGGAAAGAGGCCGAGTTTGGCAACACAGTAGCCACACCCTACGGACCCATTGCTGTCACTAAAACCAAAATTTTCAATAATCAATATGTAGGTTACACGGTGATTGCCAAGGTTTACACCATCAACAGTGCAGCAAAGAAATATATAGGCTCCTTGAAGGTGGAAATGGCTGACAAGATGAGCGACGTACTCAAACTCTCGCTGACTACCGACAACAACGAACTTGGCATCGACATTCTAAACGCTCTGATTGTCGCTTATAACCAAGACGGCATTGAGGATAAAAACCGCGTAGCACGGAATACAGAGGACTTCATCGCCGAACGCATCAACGCCATATCTCAAGACCTTAGTGGTGTGGACAGTCGCATCGCACAACTCAAGTCGGCAAGCGCCAATTCAGCAATGTATGCTGACGCTTCTTCGGGTATCAGATTCCAAGAAAATGCCTCCGATGCCAACCTACAACTAAACTTAGCAGCAAGTATGCGCGACTATGTGAACGGTATCGGAGATGACGCACTTATTCCTAGCAACTCTGGCATTGCTGATGCTGGTATAGAGGGGCAAATCAAAGCGTATAACGATAATATGCTAAAATACCAAAAAATAGCCTCTACTGCTACAGGAGAGAACCCAGTAATTGCTCAGCTAAAAAATGAGCTCAGCACTCAAAAAGCAGGCATTCAGAAAGCTATCAACAACTATATAGGACAACTCAGTGCCAAGGCTTCTCAAGCACAATCGCAAGCCGCTACTGCTCAGGCAGGACGACAAGTGTTACCCGAACATGAGAGATCAATCATTGAAGTTACCCGTCAACAGAACGTGAAAGAGCAACTCTTCCTCTATCTGCTTAACAAGCGCGAAGAGAACGCTTTGCAAATCGCAATCACCGAGCCCAGCGCTAAAGTCATTGAGAGCGCGACAGGTAGTGGCTCACCCATCTCGCCAAACACATCACGCTTCCTTGCCATTGGTCTGCTTATTGGTCTGCTTATTCCTGCAGCTATACTATACCTAATTTACTGGATCCTATCTCTAGACACCAAGATACACTCGCGTCACGATGTAGAGGAAAATTGTAAGATACCGATTGTGGGCGAGATTCCTAGCAAGCATACTAACCAGAAGAACGAAGAGATTATCATTACAGAAAATTCGATAGATAGAGTCTCGGAGGCATTACGAATTGTAAGAGCAAACCTTGACTTTATCGCCGAAGCAAAAGAAGGCATCGGCACCGTGATGCAGTTCACATCGACGCGTCCTGGAGAAGGAAAGAGCTTTATCGCACTCAACCTTGCATTAACCTACGCCTATGTCAACAAAAAGGTTATCGTGGTCGATCTTGACTTGCGCAAGGGACGATTCTCTGAATATGCTAATGCCGAAACCAACTTTGGCGTCAGCTCCTACCTTTCGGGCAAGACATCCAACCTCGATGACATCATCGTCAAAGGTAACATTCATGAGAACCTCGACATCGTGCCTCTAGGAGCGATTCCTCCCAACCCCACTGGTCTGCTAATGAACAAGCATCTTGAGGAACTCATCGAATCCCTGCGCTCGAAATATGACTACATCATCCTCGACACCGTGCCATTTGGACTGATTGCCGATGCCACACTCATCAACCGTTATGTAGATTTCACCGTTTACGTGATTCGCGACGGATTTATCGACAAGAAGTTCCTGCTTGATCTTGAGAGGGCCAGCGATGAAAAGAAACTCAAAAACCTCTCAATCCTCATTAACGACATCAAGATTGGCAAGAAGAATTATGGTTACGGAGGCTATAGCTACGGATACGGATATGGATATGGCGACTATGGTTATGGAGGATATGGCTACGGATATGGCTATGGCGATACCAAGAAGAAAAAGAAAATCAGTTTCAAGAATATAAACTTGAAGAAAAAGAAAGAATCTTGACAAATTGTTGAAAATATTCTCTACAACCGTCGCGCATTAAGCAACATAACGGCTCATGCGCGACGGTTGTTTAGCGCAAAAAAACATCCTGATATGACTATTCTGAAAGGAAATGACCTATTAAGCAAAAACCAATGTAATGCCTTGCGAGGAATTGCCATTATTGGCATATTCCTCCATAATTTCTGCCACTGGTTGAACCCTAAAGTCGTCATTCTTGAGAATGAGTATAATTTCAATCTCTCCTTCAGTCAACGAATGTGGAACCAACTTACTGAAGGAAATATCGATATGTATTTTCCCGTTCAGTTCTTTTCTTTTTTTGGGCATTATGGTGTCCCAATCTTCTTATTCCTCAGTGGCTTTGGTTTAGCATTGAAATATGAGGGAGCAAACAGCAACAAAAGTTCTGCAACTCAATTCATAGTATATCAGTGGAAAAAGCTCTTCAGACTAATGCTGCTAGGATTGATAGTGGGACTATTTGCTCATGCAGTATATAATGCTTTCTATAAGGAAGACTGGTTAAAATACTTGATTTCCCAACTGTTGTTGGTGATTAACATGCTGAGGAAGCCAGAACTTAACATCATGCCGGGACCCTATTGGTTCTTTGGGCTAATGCTGGAAGTATATGTGATTTACCGGCTCATTATATATCCCACCTACAATATAAAGAAAAAAGGCTGGAAATGGCTAGGATGGTTTATACCTATAGCGCTTGTGCTTGTGTCATGGCTTATGCAGTTGCCTCTGATAAACCAACCCGAGCAACTTCGATTCTGGCGCTACAATGCTGTTGTCGCAATGCTACCTTTTGCCATAGGAGTGCTGATGGCAAGATATGGATTTCCACGTCTCCCGAAATGGTTGCTTGTCACAATAGCCATCACTGCGCTTGTGGTTCTTACGCTCGTTAACCTCAACTTCTACGCCTGGTTATGGGGACAACTCATTGTAATTGCTGGCAGCGTGAGTTTCGTCAAGCTCTTTGAGGCTAAAAGTTCAACTATTCAGAAGCACCTAAACCTCACGCTTAAGCCTCTAGTTTGGACAGGTGCCTTGTCTTCATGCATCTTCGTAACACACCCCCTCGTCAGGCTACCTATTTTCATGGAAGTAATTTGGAAACATAAAATAGGGCTGACGCCACAGTTTTACCTATGGTTGCTGATTTATATAGTCCTCACACTACTGCTTGCTATGGGCTACAAGTATTATCTGGCACTTTATCCTGCTCCAAAACTAAAGGCAAAGAGCAATTAACCCAAAGGACAAAAAAACAGCAGCATCTACATGAGTGCTGCCGTTATGGGATAATTGCTAAGTGATTTCATAGCCTGAACGCTATTGGAATAACACATTGCACATTCACCTTAGAGTTTCTCACCATGCCCACTGTCCATGGTGGCATCTTGCTAATCACACGCATTGCCTCACGATCAAGGCTGTCGTCGCCTGAACCCTGTATCACCTGAATATCAAACAACTTGCCATCGGTGCCTACCACAAAACTGCAAAGTACTCGTCCCTGAATGCGATTGTGATAAGCATCGTAGGGATATTCGCGAGTTTCATTGATGAAGTTTATCATGCTGCGCTCTCCACCGGGAAATTGTGGACGCACGTCAACGCTCTCGTAGTCATATACCAACATGTTATAACCACTCTTGTTTGGGGACAAGGGGTTACAAGTGGTGACATTACGCATGTGCTGCGCTGAGGCATCAATCAACAATGCACTCAACCCAACAAACAGCAATGACAATGACAAACGTGATATCTTCATAACAGCATTTTCAGTTAATTTAAGAAGGTGGCAATTAGTGTGTAGCAACACCTTTTTCGGACGATTTGTTACATTTTCGTTGCAAATATAATGGTGATTTCATAAAAAACAATAACTACGCCACTTCATTTTGGTAATGATTAATAAGGTTTTTACTTTTTTTACAAAAAGATGCTCTTTTCAGTATTGATGTAAGAAAAATTAAGTTATTAACAGGCACTACTACAGCATCAAATATATATTTATAGGAATACCTTTAATACTATAATTGCTTTTTTATCGTTATAATAAATAATATAGTTTATTTGAACATAACAATGCATAGCATTTTTCGACATATATTACTTATCTTGGCACTAGTTGGATGCGCTGTTGTGGCTTCTGCCCAAGACGGCACCACGGCCTATCAGTTCCTTAATGTGCCTGTGTCATCACATGTTTATGCCCTAGGCGGGCACAACATTTCGATTATCGACGACGACATCAACCTCGTAGAGCAGAACCCAGCACTGTTGGGCAAGGAATTTGACCATCAGGTGGGACTGAACTACATGCGCTACATTGGTGGAACCAACTTCATGGGAGCACGCTACGGCCAAGGCGTTGGAGAGCATGGCGCTGCAGGCGCTGCAATTCAATATTTTGGTTACGGAAAGATGAATGCTACCGATCCAAGTGGAGCAATCACAGGCGAATTTAGCGCCAGCGACATAGCCTTTACCCTCACCTACTCTCACGACATCAACGACCGCCTTAGAGGTGGTATTAACCTTAAATATGTCCACTCCAGCTATGAGACCTACTCGGCAGGTGCCATCGCAGTAGATTTGGGCATCAACTACTATAACCCCGAGAAAGACCTCTCTCTTTCGGTAGTTGCAAAGAACCTTGGAGGTCAAGTTAAGAAATTCAACGACAAACGCGACAAACTGCCATGGGACTTACAGATAGGTATTACTAAAGGACTTGGTTCTACACCATTCAGGCTGTCAGTGACCGCATATAACTTAACAAAATGGAAACTGCCTTATTATGAGCCATCCGACAAAAACAACACATCAAGTGACTTGATTAAAAAGGACAAGTTTGCCAGCAATCTCTTCCGCCATTTAGTTTTCGGAATTGAGTATCAGCCTTCAAGCAACATATATATTGCCGCTGGCTACAACTACAAGACACGCACTGATATGAGCACCTACAAGCGTAATTTCCTCTCGGGGTTCTCTATCGGCGGCGGCATGAAAGTCAAGGCATTTGGTTTTGGAGTTGCTTTCGCACAACCTCACACCGGAGCCACAACATTTATGGTAAACCTCACCACCTCTATAGGAGAGCTGATGAGGTAAGCAAATTATCAAGTATTAAGTAAGGACAAGGTGCTTTGCACCTTGTCCAAATTTATGATTGACGCTTGTCTCATCCATCAGCGCCATTTTAAAATTCCTATCAAATCATAGCAACTCCTACCCCTGTTATTCCAGTTTGAAATTCACTGGCAAGGTGTAGAGCACGCGCACTGGGGCATGATCTTCGTTGTAGCCTGGTATGAAGTGCTTCATAGATTTCACTACTCTCACAGCCTCTTTATCAAGGGACTTTTCGACGCTCTTGAGGACTTTTACGTTGCTTATAGCGCCCGTTTTCTCCACGATGAACTGTACTACCACAATGCCCTGAACGCCATTTCTCTCGGCACTTTTAGGATACTTAATGTTTTCTGAGAGGAACTTCATCAATCCCTCCATACCACCAGGGTACTCTGGAGAATATTTCGCCTTCTCAAATTCAATAACACCCTCATAATCGCCTTCGAGCGCCTCATAACCTTTAGGTTCAGGCTGCACAATGGTTCTCTTAGCTGTGCGGCGATGCCCCCTACGTTTCTTCTTGGCATCAACATTAAATCCCGCCACGCACACTGCAATGGCAAGCATTATCACTATAAATCTATGCATATTTTTAGTTCTTTATTTGTTAATAAAAAAACAGGAAGTAAAGTTTCATTTTAATAGATTTCATCATCACCTGCATGCTTGATTTCCTCATCGGTGAGCTTGGTGTGATCCATCTTGCGCCAAACCCACACGATATAAGCAAGCACAAATGGCACTAGCAGCGACACATAACTCATTGTACGAAGTGTGAACTCCGAAGATGAACTGTTGGCAAGCGTGAGTGAACTCTTCTCATCAATCAAAGAGGGATAATATGCTGTGTGGTTGTACCCCACAACCCAAAACAGGCTCATAACTACCAGAACCACACCAATTCCAGCCCACCAAATGCCTTTCTTATAGGTTTTCTTAAGCAATGACTTGATAATGCCATTGAGAACCATCGCTACACCAAAGAGCAACGCTCCAAGCGCCCACCACATCTGCAGATAGTTGTTGAGGTATTTGTTGGGCATCCAGATGGCATTACCAGCCCCGTCAACCTCCATGCCACGTGAGGTAAGAATCACTGCCACTACAGCAAGGAAGAGCACCACAAATATTGTGGCATTGACAAGTAATTGTTTATGCTGACCACGCTGCACATCATCGTCATTTATATTGTTGATGAAATAGAGCGACGCTAGTGTACGGGCCAAATAGAATACCATAAATCCAAAGAGCAGGTTTTTCCAGCAAGCAATAGCCTCAAGGCCATGATGTGGTCCCCACTTAGATATGGTGGCTGCTTGAACGTCAAGGATATTAGTTTTCTCAACTGTGAAATCAGCACCAAAGAACATGCCTGCCACCGCCACTCCAAGCAGCACAGGGCCAGCAAAACCATTTATTAATAATAAGGTGTCGTAGAATCGAGTGCCATACACATTACCGTGCTTGGTGCGGTACTCATAGGCAACAGCCTGAACCACAAAGCTAAAAAGTATGAGAATCCACAACCAGTAAGCACCGCCAAAGCTAGTGCTGTAGAATAGAGGAAACGAGGCGAAGAATGCACCGCCAAACGTCACCAGAGTAGTGAAAGTCAGTTCCCATTTGCGACCCAGCGAATTGATTAGCAGTGGTCGTTTCTCTTTCTTGGTAGTGATTAGCATCGATTGCCCGCCCTGCACAAAGAGCAGGAACACCAGCAGTGCGCCAAGCACCGACATTATCAGCCACCAGTAGTTCTGTAACATTTCATGTGTCATAGTTGTGTCCTCCTCTTTTTATTTAGTTTCTACTACATTGAGATCAGTCTTCGATTTCTTCGAAATCTGTTTGCAAATTATGCTTATATCGGCAATGAGCAGTGCCGTAAACACCACAGCAAAAATCCAGAATGTGGTCTGCACATACCCTGCCGAAAGGTCGCTGATAGCAACCTTGTTAGGCATCAAGTCTTGAATTGTCCATGGCTGGCGGCCCACTTCGGCGACTATCCATCCACACATCGAGCACAAGTAAGTGAGTGGAATGGTGAGGATAGCGAGCCAGTAAGCAGGTTTTGCCAGTTTCTCCTTCCAGGGAATCCATTTGGGCTTGTAGAGAAGCAAAAGTACCACAATGAAGAACAACATAAGATATCCACCAATAGTCACCATCAAGTGGAAGGTGTAGAAAGTCAATGGCACATTGGGCACAGCCTCCTCGGGTTTGTCGAGGTAGGCATAACCCAGATACTTGAAATTCTCCTCTATAACCTTGCTCTGCTCCTGCATGGTGATACTATCACCTAGTTTGTGTGCTCCCTGATAAACCGCAAGCGCTTCTTTTGCCTTCTTACCTTGCTCAATGCGGTCGGCATAAGAAACGGTGTTGATGAGCTTTCCATCAGCATCCATCGACTTGCCGTCAATAATATCCTCTATGCCAGGAACAAATGCATTAAAATCGTGTGTGGCGAGGAAAGCAAGACCATGAGGAATTGATATGTCGAAGAGATATGGGTCTATGCTGTCACCAACCTCCTTCGACGGATTGAGAATGCCAAACGCAACTATCGCCTGACCTTGCTCGCCCTTATATAGACCCTCCATCGCAGCAAGTTTCATGGGCTGGTGCTTTGCAACCTGAACTGCAGAGGTGTCGCCACTGATGCTTGTAAGGACAATACCAACAAGTCCTACCCAGCCCCCTACCTTGAGGCTACGCATGACATGGTCGCGGTTGCGTTTTTTCAGCAGCAGCCATCCACACACTCCAACCACAAATGCTCCACCCAATGCCCAAGCACTAGTCACGGTGTGAAACACCTTTGCCATTGCCATGGGAGAGAAAGCAACCTCCCAGAAATTGGTCATCTCGTTGCGCATCGTCTCAGGATTGAAAGTGCAGCCAGCGGGATATTGCATCCACGAGTTTGCGACTAGAATCCACAACGCCGAGATGCTGGCACCTAGCGCTGTAAGCCAAGTTGCTGCGAGGTGGAACTTAGGCGATACTTTCTTCCATCCAAAGAACATCACAGCGATGAATGTTGATTCCATGAAGAAAGCGAGAATGCCCTCAATGGCAAGCGGAGCGCCAAAGATGTCGCCAACAAACCAGCTGTAATTCGACCAGTTGGTGCCAAACTCAAACTCGAGAATGATGCCCGTTGCCACGCCAATGGCGAAGTTCACACCAAAGATCGTCATCCAAAACTTGGTGGTGGCGAGCCATTTCTCGTCGCGAGTGCGATAATAGATGGTTTCCATCACACCGATTATTACTCCCAGTCCCAAGGTCAATGGCACAAACAGCCAGTGATAACAGGCTGTCAACGCAAATTGCGCCCTCGACCAATCGACTACTGTCATTAATAAATCACCCATAGCTTTATAGTTATCAGTTGTCAGTTTTTTGTAAAGACGGTCTCCTCCAATCTACGATTCACGATCCCCGATTCACTAGTTGCTCGCGCACATATTGCGCTTTACCCTCGTCGGTGTCGCTCTTTGAGGAGAGGAAATTGGGGAAGAACAGTATTTTAATAATAACAAAGAAAATAAAAAGCTTAATGCCGATGATGAGCCACAAGGTCTTGCCCAAAGTCATTGAGCGAAAACCATCAACATAAAGGTCAAGCGTCCGTACCCAAAAGCCTTTCTTTTCTTGCATATTTTCTCAATTAATTAAGAATGTCGCTTGTAAATATACTAAATGTACCCTCCCAACTAAAACTTATTTCGAGAGACGAGATATCGTCTCGAGCAGGTGGCGGTCGATGGTCTTTTCATACTTGATTGCCTTGTTGAAAGGCACATACACCATCTGTTCGTCATCGTCACCTATCATAACATTACGTTGACCTTCAACAAGTGCTTCAATGGCGGTAGCACCCATGCGAGAGGCTAGGATGCGGTCTTGCGCTGTGGGTGAGCCACCGCGTTGCAAATGACCGAGAATAGTGACACGCACATCATACTGAGGATATTCTTTGCGTACTCGCTCGGCAAGTTGCATAGCTCCCCCAGTAACAGGATTCTCGGCAACAAGCACAATCGACGACTTCTTTGTAGTGCGGAATCCGTGCTCTATGAGCCTTGCAAGCTGATCACCCTCTATGGCAAGTTCGGGAATGATCACCGCCTCGGCACCGCCGGCAATGGCGCCGAAAAGTGCGAGGAAGCTGGCTTCGCGACCCATCACCTCGATGAAGAATAGGCGCTCGTGACTGTTGGCGGTGTCACGGATGCGGTCTATGCACCACATGATAGTGTTAAGTGCTGTGTCATAGCCAATGGTGTGATCAGTACCATAGAGGTCGTTATCGATAGTGCCAGGGATTCCCACAATGGGCACATCAAATTCACTCGCAAACACCTTAGCACCTGTGAGAGTGCCGTCGCCACCTATTACCACCAGCGCATCAATACCATGCTTGCACATGTTGTCATAGGCCTTTTGGCGACCTTCTGGAGTCATAAATTCTTTGCAGCGTGCTGTCCGCAAAATGGTGCCGCCACGATGGATGATATTCGACACATCTTCAGCGTGGAAATCAGCGATATCCTCCTCAACTAAACCGCGGAATCCGCGATAAATGCCTTTCACGTTAAATTCATGGGAAATTGCGGCGCGTGTCACCGCTCTAATAGCGGCATTCATGCCTGGAGCATCACCACCAGACGTCAACACGCCAATTGTCTTAATCTTTGCCATAATATTTATTTTTTACTTTTTAGTTCTTAAGTTTGTTACGATGGCATCGCAACAGACGGAACACTGCTATTCTCACCTCTTGCCAGTATAAATTGAGCAGGTGCCGAAGGTCATGCGTTTCACTTTGCACTCATTGAACCCTGCTTCGCGCATAATAGCGAGCATGTCCTCGCCCTGTGGCACTGCAGCAATGCTTTGGGGCAAATAACGGTAGGCACTCTTATCATGCGACTTAAGGGCACCAAACCACGGAATAATATGAAGCGTGTATAGGTCATAGAACCAACGCGTCACACGGTTACGAGGAGTGGATAGTTCCACCACGCACAACATTCCGCCAGGTGCAAGTACTCTGTGCATTTGTTGGTAGCCTTGCAGAAGATGCTCAAAATTACGAACGCCAAAAGCCACAGTCACCGCATCAAACTCGCCATCCTTAAACGGCATCGCCAGGCAGTCGCCTTGCTGCAAGGTGATGGCATCTTGCAGACCGCGCTTCTCCACCTTGCGGCGCGCCACGTCGAGCATCCCTTGCGATAGGTCAATGCCCACTACCTGCTTTGGATGTATCTTGTCATAAAGCCCTATAGCAAAGTCGCCTGTGCCAGTAGCCACATCAAGAATACGGCGAGGATTGCTACGCTTCACCATCTTCACCGCCACACGCCGCCACCACCGGTCAATGCCCAGTGTCATTGCACGGTTCATGAAGTCGTAGGCAGGCGCAATGCTGTCAAACATCTCCTCCACCTGCCGAGCCTTGCGCTCCTCATTATTATATGGCGTTATTTTCTCTACATACATAAGTCTAGTAGTTCTAGAATTTCTTGATTATCTAGATGCTCTAGTATTATCAAAATCATCTTCAAGCCCTGCTTTGAGAAGTGCATCGTGCTTCTCATAGGCTTCTACTATGCGTTGCACAAGTTGGTGGCGCACGATATCTTTCTTGCCAAATTCAATCTTGCCTATGCCTTTCACGCCATCGAGCACCTTCAGGGCTTGGATAAGTCCTGAGGTCACACTGCGTGGCAAGTCTATCTGTGTGATATCGCCAGTGACTACCATTTTCGACCCCATACCCAAGCGGGTGAGGAACATCTTAATCTGGTGAGTGGTAGTATTCTGCGCCTCGTCGAGCACAATAATGGCATCATTAAGCGTGCGGCCTCGCATAAAGGCAAGCGGAGCAATCTGAATGACGTTAGTGTCCATATATTCCTTAAGCTTTGCACCGGGGATCATGTCCTCAAGAGCATCATAGAGCGGTTGCAGATAGGGGTCGATCTTGTCGCGCATATCACCTGGAAGGAAACCGAGCTTCTCGCCAGCCTCTACTGCGGGGCGCGACAAGATTATCTTGCGCGCCTCGCGGTTTTTTAGCGCACGCACCGCAAGCGCAACGGCGAGATAGGTCTTTCCAGTTCCAGCAGGACCCAAAGCAAAGGTCAAATCGTTCTCATTAAAGGTCTTGACCATTAGCTGCTGATTAGGAGTGCGGCCCTTTATGGGTTTACCATTCACGCCATATATTATCACGTCGTCCATCTTGAGTTCCTTCGGCGGCACTCCCTTGATAGTGTCGAGTATCACATCCTCGGGAAGGATGTTATAAGTAGCACAATAGTCTTCAAGCTGCTTGACGTCGTGCTCAAACTTCTCGGTTTCGGCTTCATCGCCAATGACAGTAATCACCGAGCCTCGAGCCGCCATCCTAAGTTTAGGGAACAGGTTGCGAATAAGTTGTATATTACTGTTGTTCACCCCATAAAATACTACAGGGTCAACGTTGTCAATAATAATGTGTCGTTCTATCATATATTGTTAATAAATAGAGTAGTTAAGAGGGGGGAGGGAGAGGAAAGAGTTAAGAGTTAGAAATTAAGAAATACTATGAACTATGAACTGTGAACTTTGAACTATGAACTTTGAACTATGAACTATTTAACCAGCACTTTATGCGCTGTGCCATCGCTCATGAGCACGATATTCACACCTGGCTGCGGCGAGTCGATGCGCTGCCCTTCCACATTGAAGCGCGCCAACTCGGTGGCGTTAGGGTCGGCAGTGATTCCTGGTGCAGACTCCACAGGTGTCTCGCCGTTGAAGAACACCACGCGCGACATCATGAAAGCATCGGTCGCTATCCACTGCACCGAACTAGGAATCACAACGGCATATAGCCAGTTATAGCCCGTTGCAGCCTCACCAACAGGGTTGTAGAGGAAATTGCTAGGGATGACCTCAGCACCCGACGGAACCTCTATAAGTTTCTCGACAAGAAAATGCTGATCCCAGTCATCACGCCCATACCAACCAGTGCGCACCAAAGTTTTCATATCCTTGGTGTAGATGTGGCCATGCTTGCACTTGAAACCATCGGGGCTATAGAAATAGCCTTTGTCGGTTATCATGTACTGCGCACTGGCAGTCAGCGACAGAGCAGTTAAAAGCATTAATAATATCTTTTTCATAATATCATAAGTGTTTTGTAGGTCACAAAAATAGTCAAAAAAAATTGTGTTAACAAAAATTGCACATTATTTTATATGTGTTTCTTGATTTTTTCGGCAAAAAAGAATTAATTTTGCACAATCAGAACAATTATTTATAAAATTAACTAATTATGGCAACTTGCAAGAAAACTAAACCAACAGCTAAGAAAGCTACTACTAAAAAAACTGACAACACCGCCAGCAAGCGTTGCATGGCAATGGAAGACCGCTATGGCGCACACAACTATCATCCACTACCTGTTGTGCTGCACAAGGGTAAAGGCATCTACGTGTGGGATGTTGAGGGCAAGAAGTACTTCGACTTCCTCTCGTCTTACAGTGCTGTAAACCAAGGTCACTGCCATCCACGCATCGTGAAGGCACTCAAGGAGCAGGCCGACACTCTGTGCCTCACTTCACGTGCCTTCTACAACGATGTGCTCTGCGAGTATGAGAAGTTTATGCATCAGTACTTCGGCTATGACAAGGTGCTCCCAATGAACACTGGTGCCGAGGGCGTAGAGACCGCTCTGAAGCTCGCTCGCCGCTGGGGTGTAGTGAAAAAAGGTATTCCCAACGACAAAGTTAAGATAATCTGCTGCGAGGGCAACTTCCACGGACGCACCGTGACCATCATCACCATGAGCGACGATCCAAGCTCTTATGCTGAGTATGGTCCATTGACTCCAGGTTTCATCCGCATTCCTTACAACGATCCCAAGGCTCTTGAGAAAGCTCTCAAGAAATATGGCGACGAGGTGTGCGCATTCATCGCTGAGCCTATCCAGGGCGAGGCTGGCGTTTTCGTGCCCGATGATGGCTACCTAAAGAAATGCTTCGACCTGTGCCACGAGCACAATGTGCTTTTCATTGCCGATGAGGTTCAGACAGGTATCGCCCGCACTGGCAAGATGCTCTGCTCTATGCACGACGGCATCCGTCCCGACATCGTAATCTTGGGTAAGGCCCTCGGTGGTGGTGTTCTTCCCGTTTCGGCTTGCTTGGCCGACGATAACATCATGCTTAACGTGAAACCTGGCGAGCACGGATCTACATTCGGTGGATTCCCACTCGCTGCACGCGTAGCAATTGAGGCTCTCAAGGTTGTGAAAGAGGAGAAACTCACTCAGAATGCAGAGAAGATGGGTAAGATCTTCCGCGAGGAAATTAAGAAAATCAACTCGCCATTTATCGTTCAGGTACGCGGACGCGGCTTGCTCAACGCCATCGTCACCACTCCTATCAAGGGCAAGACCGCTTGGGACATCTGCCTCAAGCTGCGTGACAACGGCCTGTTGGCTAAACCCACCCACGACCACATTATCCGCTTCGCTCCTCCCTTGTGCATCAATAAGGAAGAAATTCTCAAAGCTGTGGCCATCATCAAAAAGACCTTCGAAGAAATGTCGGAATAATACCGATTATCAATACAACTAAAACCCAGGCGACTCGTTAAATTACGAGCCGCCTGTTTTTTTAGATTATCGTTTTCTATACGATGGCTTTGCCATCGTCGAGATGCCCATTATCCATTTGTAGAGCCATGCCAGAGCAAGAGTTAGCACCACGTAAAGTGCCAACCAGGCGTAGTCGACAAGCATCAGCCCACTATGTGTTTTGAGGACGAGCACATAGATGGGCATCCTCGGAATGGAATGGACAACGAAAATCATTGATGACAGAACACCCAAATAACGAAGAGGAGAGATTAAAAAAGTATGGCATAGTCCTTTATAGGGTTCAAGAAACTTAACAAATGCGATGCTTCCAGCAATCACCAGCACGGGAATCCATAACCATAGTTGATAGTCTAGGCTGAATAGCGCCAACAACAGCAACGAAACCACCGAAACAACGGCAAGCACCCAACGCGACAGCCGCGGAAAACCATAACGCGCGGCAAGCACACCCAAGGCAAACGGCAGCATCGCTATCGCCGCATTGTGCCGCATATAGACGAGCATTTTGTGGTGATGCTCCATAAAGACCTGCGGCAACCACACAAGCGCCACAAGCAGTAATGGCATCAGCCATCGCCACACCGATTGCCGCTTGTTATGGAAGGGATAAATCAACAAGCGGTAAACGACATACACCTCCACCATCACCCCAAAGAACCAATAAGGCGAAGGGGTTTGTGAATCACAAAGGGATGGAATGATGTTTGACAACATCGTGGCTTGAGCAAGATATTCTAGCCATCCGTGCCACGACAAGCCACAGGCAAGATATGTGATTACTGTGAGCACAAAGCCCAAAATCATCAGCTTGAAAAGTTTAAGCCAATGTGAACCAAGGAAATGGCACACCCCGACTCGTGACGGAGCACCACCACGCTCATATTTCATCACTAGACCAAAACCGCTGAGAAACAAAAAAATGGGAACGCCATAATGCCCGAAAAACGCGAATAACTGCATTGGCGCAAACACATCAATGTTGCCCCCAGCCCAGTAACGCCACATATTACTGGCTCGCTCGGCAATGAACTCAAACTCATTCTCCTCGTTGCTGCCATGCAGCAAGTGGCAGAAGTTGTGCAGGAAAATGCCCATAATGGCTATCCCACGCAACACCTGGCATTGAGCCGAGCTAAGCAATTTATCGCCTTTTAATATCTCCATTCTCATAAAATTACGTGCAAAAATAGTAATATTTTTCTATAATTGGCACACTTCAACGGGCAATTATCTCATTGTCAGTTAAACCAAACACGAATAAAAATGTCTAAAAAATGTTAGATTTGGCGATTTTTTATGCCTGTTTGTCTAATTAATTTGGCATAGTTTTTGATTATTACTACTTTAGCATCGTGAAATAAAACCGAAAAATAACAGAAAATAATAGCTATTATGAAAAAGACTTTAATTTCAGTATTGAGTGCTGTTTTGATAGTGATGAGCAGCTGCAGCTCGGCAAACCAGTTTTATGGAGTAGCAACAGGCGCTTCGTTAGGTGGCATGTTTGGCTCTGCAATTGGCAGTATCACTGGCGGTTGGCGAGGCAGCAATGTTGGCACCATAGCCGGCATGGCGATTGGTGGTGTGATTGGTGCTGCTGCCACAGCCCCCAAAGTGCAACAAGAGAACCGCACCAGCGATTACTACAATGGGTATGACTACAATGACTACCACCAGAACAACTCCTACAGTCCATACTCTAACATCTACGTTGAGAACATTCGCCTTGCCGAGACCATAAGCAACAACTGCATCGACGCCGGAGAGCATGCCAAACTCATCTTCGAGATTCGCAACGCTGGCAACGACTATGCGTATGATATTGCACCAGTGATTACAGTGTCGGGAACTAAGCAAATCTACCTCTCCCCTACTGCCATCATCAGCGAACTTGGTCCAGGCAGAGCGGTACGCTACCAAGCCGAAGTAGTGGCTACCGACAAACTCAAAAATGGCGTTGCCGACTTCAATATCAGCTTCTCTAACGGCGACCAGCTCTACACCGTGAGCTCATTCCAAATCCAAACAAGGAAGAGATAAGAGTTTAGTTCAGAGTTTTATAGACTCTACTGAACTAAAAAAACACACCCGATCCGTTTTTCATTGCGGCTCGGGTGTGTTTTTTGTCCTTAATTGTCTTCTATAGGTCGCGCAGGATTGGCATTGTCATGCAGCGGGCGCCACCGCCAGCACGGGGAAGTTCGCTGCCTGGGAAGGCAGCTACAAACTTCTCATAGTCATTCATGTTGACCTTGCCGCTAACGATGTCCTCGGCGTTAAGCACAGCAAAGCCTGCCTTGTCGAGAGCCTCAATAGTGTGAGTGTTGCGGCGATAACCTAAGATCTTGCCATCACCCATTGAGAAGAAGTTGGCACCACTGTGCCACTGCTCACGCAACTGTGTCCAAGGGTCGCTACCACCGCCGATCACTGGCTCGATGTCCCATCCCAGCTGTGTAAGGCCTTCCACTATGTTACCAACGCGCTTATAACTAATGTCGCCGTGGTCGATAGTGATGAGTGTGGTATCCTTGCCAGCAAAGAGTCCCTGCTTCTTGAGCATAGGCTCAAACGCCATGCACTGGTGCTTGCCCAGGAAGGTGAACACCATATCGAGGTGGATGAATGACTCTGGCTCCATGGGCAACTCCTGGACCACGATGTTGAAGTGGTCGCGCTCACGAGCGAAGGTCTGCGCCAGGTATTCGATACCCTTGCGATTGGTGCGTATGCCCTGACCTATGCACAGCGTGTCGGCACTGGCAATCTGCACGTCGCCACCCTCAGTGCGAGCGTAAGGGTTCCACGCCATAGCGTTGAGAGTGTCAACACCAAAGAAGTGCTTGAAAATCGCCTCATAAATCAGCGACTCACGCTCACGCACCTCAAAGCTCATAGAATTGATGAGCACGCGGTTATATACCGTTGATGAGGCATCGCGTGTGAAGAAAAGGTTATAGAGTGGCTTCAGGAGATAGCGATGCTCGCTCACACCGTCCCACTTAGGGTCTTCACACCCCTCAATGAGAACCTGAGCGAGTTTCTTGGGGTCGTCGCCAGCAATTTCGGCGATTACCCTTGCCGTCTTCTGATTGCAGCCTCTCAGACTGTCGAACAGTAATTTTTCCTTCACCGCCTCGTTCTTAAGCAGCTCCTCAAGGATATCTTGCACGTAATAGACTTGTGTCCAGCGCTCAAGCACTCCGCAGAAGTTGCTGTACTCCTCGTCAACGATAGGCTTATTGAGAATATCGCTATAGAGAGCAGCATTGGCGTTGAGTGGTGTCATGCGCTCAATCTCCACGCCGGGACGATGCAGCAGCACAGCCCTGAGCCTACCAGTCTCGGAACTTACGTTTACTTCACAAGGCTTTAATTGTTTCTTGTCCATAAATTGTTTCTCTCTCCCACATCCGCAACTACTCACAAAATTTGAGCAGTTGCGGAACATGAGATTGAAATAAGTTGTTTTATAGAAATTGTTATTATCGATTAGAACATTAACTCAAGCACAACTTTCGTTAATCACTAATCGCTAATCATTAATCATTATTTCATATAGGTATAACGGTAGTCAGTTGGCGATACCAGAGTCTCCTTAATCACGCGTGGGATGATCCAGCGGATGAGGTTGAACTCGCCACCTGCCTTGTCGTTGGTACCGCTAGCACGTGCGCCACCGAAGGGCTGCATACCAACTACAGCGCCTGTTGGCTTGTCGTTGATGTAGAAGTTACCGGCTGTGTAACGCAGAGCGTCGGTAATCTTCTCTACTGCCATGCGGCAACGTCCAAATACGGCACCAGTCAAGCCGTAAGGTGAAGTTTGGTCACACTCTTTCACTACCTCTTCCCACTTCTCATCGTCGTAGGGGTAAACGGTGAGCACTGGAGCGAAGATTTCCTCTTCCATCGACTTGAAGTGAGGATTGCTGGTCTCGATGATTGTTGGCTCTACAAACCAGCCCTTGCTGCAGTCGCAGTTGCCACCCATCACAATCTTGGCGTCCTTAGCTTCCTTAGCGAAGTCGATGTAAGATTTAGCCTTGTCAAACGAAGCCTTGTCGATAACGGCATTGATGAAATTGCTTGGATCCATCACATCACCCATTTTAACCTCAGCGGCCATAGCCTTCATGTCCTCGAGCACGCCACCCCACAGGCTCTTGGGAATGTACATGCGCGATGCTGCCGAGCACTTCTGCCCCTGGAACTCATAGGCTCCGCAGAAGGCAGCAGTAGCAACAGCCTTAGGATCGGCACTGGGGTGAACGAAGATAAAGTCCTTACCGCCAGTCTCGCCCACGAGGCGTGGATAAGAGATGTACTTGTCCACGTTCATGCTGGCCTGTTTCCACAGCGACTTGAAGGTAGCGGTGCTGCCAGTGAAGTGGATTCCAGAGAAGTACTTCGACTCGGTAGCAACCTCGCCAATCAATGCGCCGCTGCCTGGCAGGAAGTTCACTACGCCGTCAGGAAGGCCTGCCTCTTTGTAGAGCTGCATCAGGTAGTAGTTGCTCAGCAATGCGGTGGTCGATGGCTTCCACAGTGCCACGTTACCCATGAGCACGGGAGTCATACACAGGTTGCTGGCAATAGAGGTGAAGTTGAATGGAGTCACAGCGAGGATGAAGCCCTCGAGAGGACGATACTCGGTGTGGTTGAGTTGTGCCACGCCGTCCTTTGGCTGCATGGCATATATCTTAGATGCATAGTGCACATTGTAACGGAAGAAGTCAATGGTCTCGCAAGCCGAGTCAATCTCAGCCTGGAAGAAGTTCTTGCTTTGGCCAAGCATGGTGGCAGCATTCATGATGGGGCGATACTTGGTGGCAAGCAGCTCGGCCATCTTCATTACGATAGCGGCGCGGGTGGTCCAAGGGGTCTGGCTCCACTCTTGCCAAGCCTTCATAGCTGCCTCAATAGCCATCTCCACCTCTTTTTTGCCTACCTTGTGGTAGCGGGCAATCACGTGCTTGTGGTCGTGTGGACAAGTCACCTCGCCCATGTCGCCGGTGCGAATCTCTTTGCCACCGATGATAATAGGAATTTCTACAACCAACTTGCTCTGACGCTCAAGTTCTTTTTCAAGTGCTACACGCTCGGGAGATCCAGGCATATAAGCCTTCACTGGCTCATTTGCTGGAAGAGGAAAATTGATAATTGAATTGTTCATGATTAGTTTTGTTATTATTTTATAGATAGATAAGTTCCTGTAATGGTTGTGCGTGCAAAGTTACAAATTATTACTCAAAATGCCAAAACAAACGGCCATAAATCGCAAACCTCATTTCTCTAGAACCAAAAACTGGCCGCAGGAGCATTATTTCATGCGCAGCTGCGACCAGTTTCCTATTTTGTTGTTGGCCCTTTAAGCGGTCTATTACATATTTTATCCCAAATCGGTCATTAGACCTAAAAAAACAACCTTTCGTCGCCTAATGACCGATTCGGGTTTATTCAGCCGACATGACGAGGCGCAAGCCTATATATCGGGAGTAGTTACTATACCACACTGAACGTGCTGACGTACGACAGCGTCTGGCATCGTCACGAATCGAACCTCCACGGCACACGCGGCTAAGGCCTGAAGATGGTCCAAGAGGATTGATTTGTGCTTCTGCGCTATAATCTCCGGACCAATCTTGGCACCACTCTTCAACGTTGCCACTCATGCCGATACAGCATGGCTCCAGTCTTCTTCTCTTCCTCCGTACCTAGCTACGGCATCAATGTTGTTACTTCCAGCATATTTATAACCTTTGCTTTTGTTGCCACCACGTGCGGCAAACTCCCATTCAGCCTCGGTAGGAAGACGGAAATGCTTATCAGTCATTAGGCTGAGCACATCGACAAACTCCTGGCAATCGTCCCATGTGACCTGTTCCACTGGGCGCTGAAAGTTCTCTGTATATGTGATATACATGCCCCAGTCAACAAAAATTTGTTGGTCAACAAAGTAACTGGGATTCTCGCCCATCAATGCCTGCCAAAGTTCCTGAGTCACCTCGGTCTGGCCAATGTAGTAACTGCTCAGCGTCACTTGGTGTGCTGGCCGTTCATTATTATAAGCCTCGTTGTCACTATCACTGTTTTGAAGCTCACGCCGTTGACATAAAATTCTATTTCATCCTTTGGCACTAAGGCGAGTCGCAGGCCAATTTCCATATAACTTTGATCGGGGTCCCAACAGTCGCGTCGTGTATTTCGACACAGCGAGGCGGCGGCACTATAGAATCCTCCACGCAAGTTGACAAGGAAGTTGGCAGTGCCAGTAGAAACACAAGGATCTATTTGTGGCGAAGATGAATAATTGGCGTAATGGTCTTGGCACCATTCCTCCACATTACCGCTCATGTCATAGATGTCTAGTTCGTTGGGTGCTTTAGTCGCCACCTGATGAGTCTTGGAGCTACTGTTGTTCTGGTACCACGCCACATCACCGATGGTGTTGCTGCCAGAATATTGATAACCTTGACTTTTGGAGCCTCCACGTGCAGCATACTCCCACTGCGCCTCGGTGGGCAAGCGCCACTCATAGCCATCTATTGGCAGCATCTCGTTGAGCTTGGCTACAAATGCTTGACACTGGTTCCAGCTCACTTGCTCAACAGGCAGATTAGTGCCGCTGTAGTAGCTTGGATTGCTGCCCATAACAGCCTGCCACAGCTCTTGAGTGACCTCGGTCTGGCCGATGCTGTAAGAGCTTAAAGTGACTTGATGTACTGGTCCCTCGTTAGAAGTGTTATCAGAACTTTGATAGTTGGGGTTGCCCATC
>CACYVC010000008.1 GCA_902777835.1 uncultured Bacteroidales bacterium
ATAAAAGCATTTTTTGCATCATATTGATAATAAATGCTGCAAAGATAAGGATTGATCGGCTTTCTCAGAGATTTCAACACGCAAAATGACCAATAAGCCGATTTTCTATATAACAAAAAAAGCGTCCCAGGACGCTTTTTTTGTTATGGAATGTTTTGATTTTTACTTGTACTCTTTGGCTTCGCGCTTGCCTTTGAGGACTGCGGCGGCGTTGCCTGCGAGGGCTCCCATCTCGTCTTCACCTGGGAAGCAGTAGGTTGGTGCTAGGAAGTCGATGCGTTTGCGAAGCTCGCTGGTGAGATAGTCGGAGTGAGCCATACCACCTGTGAGCAGGATGGCGTCGATTTTTCCGCAGAGCACAGCGCTCTGTGCAGCGATAGCCTTAGCTACGTGATAAATCATGGCGTCGAGAACCAATTTTGCCTTCTTGTCACCATTGTTGATGCGTTCCTCAATTTCCATGAGGTCGGTAGTGCCAAGATGAGCATTCAGACCACCCTTGCCGGTAATCATTTTAAGAATTTCTTCCTTAGTGTATTTGCCGCTGAAGCAGAGTCTTACCAGATCGGCAGCAGGAACTGTTCCTGCGCGTTCGGGAGAGAATGGACCTTCACCGTCGAGGGCGTTAGGAGCATCTACTGCCACACCCTTCTCATGGGCAGCAACAGAGATACCTCCGCCCAGGTGGCAGATGATAAGGTTCATCTCCTCATATTTCTTGCCAATCTCGCGTGCGAAACGGCGTGCTATGGCGCGCTGGTTGAGTGGATGCCAGATGCTTACGCGCTCAATCTCGGGAATACCACTAATGCGGGCATAGTCGTTAAGTTCGTCAACCACAACAGGGTCGGCGATGAAGCAACGGCAGCCAGGAATTTGCTGAGCAATCTTGTGGGCGATAAGGCAACCGAGGTTGCAGGCGTGCTCGCGTGTAGCGTTGCGTGTGTCCTCGAGCATCTTCTCGTTGATTTCATACACACCACCAGGAACGGCCTTGCCAAGTCCACCACGGCCAATGACTGCCTTGAAGTTGAAATCTACGTTTGTAACCTTAATCTCGTTCATCACGAGGTTGTAGCGGAATTCAAACTGGTCTAATACACTTTTGTATGGTGCCAGTTCTTCGGGTTTGTGACGAATAGAACGAAGCAACAGTGGAGTTTCGCCTTCATAGACGGCAAACTTAGTAGAAGTAGAACCTGGGTTGATAACTAATATACGCATAATTTATAAGTGCAATTTTAAGTGTTAAGTGTTAAGTTTTAAGTGTTAAGTGTTAAGTTTTAAGTGTTAAGCATTTAGCTGACGAGCTGACAAGCAAACAATGCAATGGTAATTGTGTGAACGTTGCTTACAATCAGTGTCTTTATCTACTGCCTTGTCAGCTTGTTCCTTGTCAGTTTGTTTCTTATTTTAGATTGCCGATGCCACAGCAAGGCTGTAGAACTTCGACTCGATGCTGTCGCCGCGAGAGGGGAGTACTACGGGCACCTTTGCGCCTTGGAGCAGGCCAGCGGTCTGTGCGTGGCAGAGTAGGGTAATGGTCTTGTAGAACACGTTGCCGCTCTCAATTTCGGGGAAGAGCACTGCGTCGGCCTCGCCGTTGATGGGCGATTCAATGCCTTTGTGGTGCATGCTCTCGTAGCACAGTGAGCATTTCAGGTCAAGAGGACCGTCAACAATGCAGTTGCCAAACTCGCCATTAGCGGCTTTCTCTTTGATTATCACATAGTCGGCAGTGCATGGGAAGTGACGCTCATCAACCTTCTCAGAGCAGTGGATGAGAGAGATTTTTGGCTCCTCGATATGGAGGGCGTGAGCGATCTTGGCTACATATTTCACTTGCTCGATGCGCTGGTCAACCGTTGGGCATGGAATTACAGCGGCGTCGGTGAAGAGCAGCAGGCGCTTCAGCTCTGGAATGTCGGCAACAGTAACGTGAGTGAGCACGTTGCCCTTGGGCAGGATGCCGGTCTCCTTGTTGAGCACTGCGCGAAGCAAGTTGTCGGTATTCAACAGACCTTTCATGAGCACGTTGGCGCGATCTTCGCGCACCTCGGTAACGGCCTTAGCGGCAGCGTCGTCACGGTCGGTTGCGTCGATGATAGAAAACTCGCTCTTAAATTTAGCGAGACGCTCATCGGCCTCAATCTCGGCGCGGCAGCCTACGAAAGTTACAGTGATAATACCAGCCTCGAGAGCTTTTAACACGGCACTGCGGGTAACATCGTCCTCAGCCCATACTACAGCCACGCGGCTTTTTGTTCCCTTACTAGCAAGATGAGCGGTAAGCTCATCAAAATTCTTGATACTTGGCATGTTGTTTTTTACTGTTTATGTTATCTGTTATTTTGCTAACAAGCAGACGAGCTAACAAGCAAATCAGCAAACCAACAAATGAGGCAATAGAGTATTTCGAGTGTTCGAGCGTACAATTACTACTGCCTTGTCAGCTTGTTTCTTGTCAGCTTGTTCCTTGTACGCTAATTTTCGTGCAAAGGTAGTAAAATGTTTTCAGTTATCAGTTATCAGCGACCAGTTTTTTTCATTTAGGCATAAATATTTCATGCGAAGCAGGATTTTCACTATCCGTTGGCAGAATTAAACCCGAATCGGTCATTAGGATCTATGTGAGAACAGAATTTATTTTGAGCAGATGTGGCTTTTTGAGAGGATAAATTTATGTTGTTTTGGTTGTGTTTTGTTGTGAATGATTGTTTTATATAACTGCAACTAAGGCAATTACCTACTTTAGAAACTTAATAGAATAGCAACGTTTATGCCTTAAATCAAATTAAAATTGCTATTGCTCATTTTTTGTCTTAAAAAAAATAATCAAAAATTCACATATTATTTGTAAATTTGCAAGTTAAACCTACAGAGCAAAAGAAAATATTAACATAATGTTACCAGCGGCGGCAGTTATGCCGACGCGGTCATTATTCCTGAAAGTGTCACTTACAACGGCACTACCTACTCCGTTACCGCTATTGGCGACCAGGCTTTTTATAATTGCTCTGGCTTGAGCGCTGTGATTATCCCGGGCTCGGTGACCTCGATAGGCAGCCAGGCCTTCAGGTATTGCAGCAACTTGACCTGTGTCACACTCCCTGCCTCAGTGACCTCAATGGGCAGCAGCGTGTTCTCGGGCTGCTCGCGCCTTCAGTCGATGCTGCTGCTTGGCACGGCGTGCGACTATTTCACCTCGGGAGCATCGAGCGTGCGCAACCTCTACCTCGCTCCGAGCGTGACCAGCATCAAGGCGATGCCAGCACCTTCAACAGCTACTCAGGCGCACTGCATGTGCCGCCCCAAACCCTCGCGCCCTATTTTGCCGCCGAGTACTGGGGCAATTTCAACTCCTTCAATGGCGATGCCGTGTGGGTTGATGATGTGGACATTGCGTTAAGTGAAGAGTCTGTCACCATGAAAATTGGCGAGACAGGCCAACTGACTGCATCGTTTGGTCAAATTCCCACAGGAATGACAGCACAGTGGTTTACCACCAACTCTACTGTGGTTGAGGTCAGCAGCAATGGCATGCTGACAGCCAAGGCTGTTGGCGATGCCGATATTGTAGTGATATGCGGAGCTAATTTCGCCACTTGCCATGTCACGGTTGAGGATGAGACAGTGGTTATAGCGCTTGACCACACTTCGCTCACTCTCTATATGGATGATATAGCGACAATCACTCCATCTCACACCCCAGCGATTGTCCCAGTTGAATACACCTTCACTTGCAGCGACAACGAAGTGGTCATGACGCAATGGAATAATGGCGTGATTAGGCTGCTTGCCACCAAGCCTGGCACGGCGGTAATCACAGTGGGCTCGAGCGATGGTAATGCTGTGCCCGCCACCTGTGAGGTGACCGTGAAGCGGCCTTTTGGCGACGTGAATGGTGATGGCCGCGTTACCTCGGTCGATGTCACCTGCCTCTACAACTACCTGCTCAATGGCGATGAGACCTTCGCCTCCACCAGCGACATTAACGGCGATGGAGCTATCACTGCTGCCGACATCACAATGATTTACAACATCCTGATTGGCAACCCTCCGTCAAGCTATCACGAGTATGTTGACCTGGGTCTGCCCAGCGGCACGCTGTGGGCGACGATGAACGTTGGGGCTAACAGCCCCGAGGAGTATGGCGACTACTTCGCCTGGGGCGAGACTACTCCCAAGGATGTCTATAACTGGAGCACCTACAAGTGGTGCATGGGCGGCTATAACATGCTGACCAAGTACTGCACAAAGAGCAGTTATGGCTACAACGGCTTTGTCGATAACAAGACCGAGCTTGCCCCCGAGGATGATGCCGCCACTGCCAACTGGGGACCGGAGTGGCGCATGCCGTCGCTTGAGCAGATTCAAGAGTTGATGGATAACTGCACCACAGAGTGGACCACAAGAAACGGTGTGAAAGGTCACTTGTTCACGAGCAACATCAACGGCGCGTCGTTGTTCTTGCCTGCCGCTGGTAACCGGTGGGACAGTGATCTCTACTACGCTGGAGCGTACGGCTACTATTGGTCGCGTGCGCTCGATAGCGGCTACCCGGACTACGCCTACTACCTGAGCTTCGGGTCGGGCTACGTGGACTGGTACAGCTACTACCGGAACGGCGGTCAAAGCGTTCGGGCTGTCCGAGTTGTGCAGAATTAGCACCCTTCTCCCCAAAAACACGCTAGTTGTGGTGAGATGCGCGCAGAGCGGGTTGGGGGGTAAGAACAGGCGGCTTGTGGCCGCCGCCCCCAATCCGAGCAAGTGCGAGCCCATGCCAGCAGTTTTTTCTGCTGGTCAATGAAGTAGGTTGTGTCAAAATGCAGAATCTAATGAAAACTGAAGGTGTGTCAAAAATGTGATTTAGTGCGCTTCGCGCAGAAATCTAACAAATCATCACAAATCAAACATTATTTAATTTATGGTTTAAAGCAAATTAATTATTTGTTAGCTTTGAAAAAATATGAATGATTTCTCACGCGTAGCGTGACTTCTCTATTTTGACACACCCTCTGCCCGTAGGGTGGAGGAGTAGTGTGGTGATTACAAATTGACTGGCAGCCTTTTATTTAAAAATCAGTTGTTTTTTATTTTTGACACAGCCACTGCTTAATCTCGCAAAAAGGCATTTGCGCCACAGAACCACGAAGCACGCACTGTTTTTGTGTTCTTGTCTTCTTGTCTTCCTTTTCTGGTCAAGCGTTAGCGTTAATTGGATTCTTCCTCGGGTTCTGGCACCCAGGCGTAGGCTCCAATGTCGATGCCATCGCGGGCGAAGCGATCTACTCCATAGATGTCGTAGCGTGCTGCGTCGGGGCAATAGGATCGGTTTCCTCTCGCTATGGCGTCGCTGCCGTTGTGGAGACGATAGTCGAAGATGTATTCTTCTCGCTCGGTGTAGAACTTAGGATCGCCTGCCCACACACAGTTGATGAAGAATTCATCGTCCTCGCCGTTGCTCTGTAGCAGGCAGTTGCGCAGGTAGATTCCTATGTCGTTGAGTTCATTTACATTAAGATCACCAGTGTTTCCATAGAAGATGCAGTTGTCAAAGCTGCCCATGAAATGAGCTGTTGTGCCATCATCAAATTTTGTTACAAGGTTGAGGATAGGTCCCTCGATTGCCGAGAAGAGGTAGTAATTGGCAAAGGTGCAGTTGACGAAATTGAGATCTCCTCCTATGAAGTCGGCAACAAAAATACCGGCATCGCTGAACTCGCATCCCTCAGCATCGATCCACGAATTCACGCCCAGCAAAGTGAGGAAGGTGGCATTATGCAGCACGCAGTTGAAGAGATGCAGCGAGCGCTTGCTCATGTCCTCAGAATAGACCTGCATGCCGCTGTTGCTGCCTCGCATGTTGACAAATGCCAATTCATTATTATAGCTACCATAGTTGAAATATACTCCCTCCCATTGTCCGCTCATGATGTCGAAATTTATCTCGCCCACCACATGGTCGAGACGGTCGCCACGCAAAGTGATGGGCTCCTCTTGAGTACCCAGTGCAGTGAGTGTGCCTTTCACGAGCAATGAAGCTTTGTTGTGGAAGAGTAGGGTGGTTCCTGGGTCGAAAGTGACGTGGTTCAGTGTGTCGATAGTGAGAGTGCCATAAACAAGGTATGGCTTATTGGCAGTGAGGTGAGTGGGTTTACTCAGCGTGGTATCGTTAAGGATTATCACATCCTGCCCCCATGCGTTGACTGTGACCTTTTGGGTGACGCCATTGGTGACAAACTCGATGTGGTCCTCAAGGAACTCTGGTTCGTCCTGATTAGTTGGGTCAAGACGGCTCTCAACGAATACAAAAATGCTGTCCTCCCCCCTAATCTCAACGTCGTGAAACTCATTGCCCTTCATTCCATCCACATTAAGGAAGAAGTGTCCTTTGCTCTCTCCTGCCACTTTAATAGAGGAGATGTTGAGCCTTTTCTTGCTCTTGTTGTAGATGAGAAACTGCTTGGTTGGTGTGCCTTGACCAGTTATCACGGTGTCGAACGCAACCGTGTCGGTCGAGAAGATGAGAATATCGTTGGAACTTGTGCTGAACTCATCGTCGATGCAACTGCTGAACGACAACACGACCAGTATTCCAATTATTGCCAGTAAAAAATGAAAATTCTTAGTCATACATTTAAAACGATTTTTGACTAAGAATATTGTTTTAGAACTGGAAGTAGATGAATGGCTGCATCTCGGCTGAGACAAACTGGAACACGAAGAACACAACCACTACGACTATTGCAGCAATCGCGGGTAGTGGTAGGCTTGCAAATGTGTAGCGATATTTGCGTTTCATCTTTTCAGGAATCCAGTGGATAATCATTCCTAGGACAAAGAGCAGGAACACATTGTGGTAAGCTCCAATCACATCAAAGATGTTGACGTTCCATGAGGTTCCCATCTGCTGTACCATCGATTTGGCGGTGTTCCATGCCACCTCGTTGGCAGTGGCAGGATCGAGATTAGAACCCGAGCGGAAGAAGAGTCGGGTGAAGGATATGAACACGAAAGTCACGAATATTGCCCAAGAGTTGGCAAGCCACTTAAGGTTGCGCTCGCGGGTATTGTACTTGTTGTAGAGCCAGCGTATTATTGCGCTCACGGCGATGAAGATGGCGCACACCAGTAGCACATTCCACAATGCAGTGGGTGTGAGCCACATGAGTATTAAAAGAACCGCCACAACTATGAGCGATACCGCTACTCGCCACATAGCCGAGTTATCGCGCCAGAACTTATAGACAATCATTCCCACGCCGTTGAGTCCGCCCCAAATCACGAAATTCATACTTGCTCCGTGCCATAGACCGCCGAGTAGCATAGTAATCATCGCATTGAGGTTGGCATAGATTTTCTTGCGACGCTCGGGGTGTTTGTAGGCGGTGAAAATCACCATTGCAGCCAAAACTAATACTCCCAATGCTACCCACCAACTGCCACTAAGCACTAGAGCGGCAAGAGTGATGACCGATATCCAGAAATAAGTGCCGAAGGTAATGTTGCGGTTGCCACCAAGGGGTATATATAGATAGGTTTGCAACCAACGCGACAGCGAGATGTGCCACCGCTTCCAGAAGTTGCTACAGTTAAGGGCTTTGTAAGGAGAGTTAAAGTTCTTGGGCAGGTGGAATCCCATGAGTAGCGACAGTCCTATAGCGATGTCGGTATATCCTGAGAAGTCGGCATAGACTTGCAACGAATACACAAATAGCGACATGAGATTCTCAAATCCCGAGAAAAGGTGTGGGTTCTCAAACACTCGGTCGATAAAGTTCATGGCAAGGTAGTCGCTAAGGACGATCTTCTTTACCAATCCATTAAGAATCCAGAATACGGCAAGACCAAACATGCGGTGGCTGATGTTGTACTTCTTGTAGAGCTGAGGAATGAAGTCGCTAGCCTTGACAATAGGTCCTGCCACGAGTTGCGGGAAGAATGTCACGTAAAAACCAAAGTCAAGAATGTTGCGCACAGGTTTGACTAGGCCTTTATAGACATCGGCAGTATAACTGATTACCTGGAATGTGTAGAACGAAATTCCCACGGGCAGGATAATTCGGTCAACATTGAAGAAATTGGTGCCGAGTATCGAGTTTCCTGCACTGGCAGCGACATTGGTCACTGTCATTTGAAAACCGAAGATGGAGTGTACCATATCGGCAAAGAAGTAGGCATACTTAAAGTAGCACAGAATGCCGAGGTCGATGGTTACGCTCAGAGCCAGTAATGCTCGTCGCTTCCATTGCACCTTGTTGTTGTGAATGGCCTGGGCTATGAAGAAGTCGGTGCACGTCACAAGGATTAGCAGCCCCACAAAGAGTCCGCTTGTCTTATAGTAGAACAAAAGGCTCACAAAGAATAGATAGGAGTTGCGCAGCAGCCTTCTCTTTTTAGCCAATGCGAAACCTGCAAATACTATAGCGAAGAACGCCCAAAAGTGGAACTGCGTGAATAGCAGTGGACTGTCGGGGTTAAACGAGAAGACCGATAATATGTAATCAATAAGTTTCTGCATTGAGGTTTCGTTCACGCCATTTTAGGTATTCTCCAATAATAGCATTATATAGTAAATCTCCTATTAATTTATAGCCTGTGCTGGTGAAATGTACATGATCGCTTTGCATCAGTCCGTTCCTTACCCATCGAGTAGAGCTACCCAGTCCTCCCATCACTTTATAAAGGTCCCACACCGAGCCGTTGTTGTCAAGTGCCAGCTCTATGAACACTTTCTCGGCAGAGCGGGTGTTGGGGTTTGCTGAGCGGTTCAAGTGGTTGTCGTTGTTGGTGATGAAAATGAACTGGCAGTCGGGATTCACGCGCTTGATGCGGTCAATCAGCTGCTGATAGTTGTTCTTGAAGCGGTCGCGGTTGAAGCTTTTGGTGTGGGCGTCGTTGATGCCTATGCCAAAGATCACCATGTCGGGTTTAGCCACGTGCAGGTCTTTCTCTAGCAGGCTGCATCTGAGCCACGACGTGGTGGCAGCTCCATTCACGCCCGATTCCCAGTAGGCTACACCGGGCTCGTCGTTGAGTGCAATAACTCCTCTAAGTTCAAATCGGTTGCCGCTGCCCAAACCATGGAATTTCACGGTAAATGAAGTGCATCCACGTGGTAGTTCAAAGAAATAACCTGTGTCGTTGTTGCCTTCGGGGTCTTCGACAGCTGTGCTGTCAATCATGATGTAGGGCCTTACGCTGCTTGATGACGCTTTGCCAATTACCCTTATGTAGCGTGTTGTCCAGTCAATACCGTCGCTTGACGAGAGAGAAAATGTTACGCTGGCATTTGGGCTCGATGTGGTGGCAGTGATGCCGCTCAGCCCCATCTCTCGGTCAGGACTTTGCTCAATGTTTCGAGTCCTCGACCACGAGCCCGTGCCGCTTACCGAGTAGTCATGAGGACCGTTGGTATTTACCAGTTTGTAGGGAAACATGATGGTTCTGCTGCCTTTATTACCATTTACGTGCATGGCAAAATTGCGGCGAACGCGGTGACTGAAAGTGCCAGCCTGGACATGACTGCCTCCTACGTGCCAAATGTTGATAGTGCCGCGATGCCTGTTGATGATATTGTCGAGCTTGCGGAAGAAAGGCACCAACGCTGCTCGTCCTTCCTTGAAGGTGCGCAGTCCAGCTTCTTTCATATTGACACAAGAGTAGCTTGAGTCGGCGCGTGCAAAAAGACCATTGTCTTGTGCAACAGAGTTGACAAAGCCACAAAGTGCTATGATGAGTATTAATATGTATTTCGTTTTAATCATTAAAATCAATGAAAGTCTTTGGGCGTTTTTCCCTCTCGCTTGCAATAGAAGTGGTAGTACATCAAAAATGTATTGAAAAGCATATCAGCAACTTCGCTTGCGCCGTCACGTGTGAAATGCACGTAGTCTTTTCCTGCCAAACCAGCTTTTACCCATTGAATCATGGAATTGTGACCACCCATCGCATCGTATAGGTTCCAGAACGCGATGCCTGTTTCGTTGCACACCTCTTGAAGCATATTGATAGTTGGCTCAAGTTGCGGATATGTCTCTTTTTTGCCTTTTACGTTGGTTGACATGTCGGCTGGACCGATGAACAGAATCTTTGTCTCGGGTGACATGGCCTTAAACAGTATAATCTGGGCTAGAAGGCTTTCCTTGTATTTTCTCATTCGTTTTTCCGACTTAAGATAAGGCACAGAGTTTCCACCATATTGTAAGATGAGCAGACTCACTTTGTTGCGCTTGAAGAATGGTTCTAAGGTCTTGCGGTCGGTAACGTGGGCAAACACTGTACCCGAACAGCCTCGCATGGGCACGTTATCAACCGAGATACCGTTTGTGTCGTCGAGCAGCACGGCAAATATCTCCATATTGCCATTGGCGTTAATCGACACCTTTCTTGCTGGTGAATGTAGGGTGGCGGTGAGGAATTTAACGCCTTCGGTGGTGCCGGCAGCATCGGTCATTGGAAGTGTGGTTCCGTTGGCTGTCAACGTGGCATTGCCTTTTCCGCAGCACACCATTGTTACCTTTGAGTAGGTTTTAGAGTGGGGCACATCCTCTAGATTAGAGGCTCTATAGGTGAGTTGTACCGAACCGTTAAGGTGCGCCACCTGCGACATAATGCCATAGCGGCCATTGCGCAGATGCTCGCCCATTGGGTAGGAGAAGTAGGTTGGCAGCTTGCGGCTTGCCGACTGCACAACAGTCATAGCACCAACATGTTGAATAGCGGGCACCATCCCCACGCCACTGCCACCAAAAGCGGTTTGGAATTTCTCTCTCAGTTCAGCAGAGATTCGGTCTCCCTCGAGTTGCGAGTCGCCATAGTGTAGCACGCGCATAGGCTCGCTTTTGGCATTCTCCATTGCGTCGAAAAGATCATCAAAATAGGTGATGTCGTTGCCTGGCACGTGAAAGCGAGCAGGATTTGATTCAGTAAATTTCTTGAACTCCTTGTCGTCGCTAGTGCTTGTGGCTTTAAGTTGCTGCGCTAAGAAGTCTTCTGGATTCTGTGTGCTTGGCTCGTTGGCCACAGTCAGGATTTCGTCAAGAGTAGGGAACTCATAGTGTATATTTCCAATTGTAATCCCATCTTCTGGAAAAATGGCACACAGCACGGCAAGTGCCGCCAGCACGCCAAAGATGAAGATTACAATTTTTCTAGCTTTCATTACTCTTCTTATCTGAAATTATTAATATTATATTTTTAAAAAAGCGTGCAAAGTAACACAAAATATTTCAAATAGATGTGCCTTTCCTCCTAAAAACCTCGTTTATTGAGGTTTTTTACCAATCTGAAGGCTCTTTTTCAAGATTTTAAATGGTTTGTGACTATGATTTGGTTCGGTGAGTGTGTAGAATATTACAGAATTTTGCTTTCTTTTTTTACACAATAGAAGATTCCTTCCTACTTCTTGAAGAATTATGTTGTGATTAATATTTGCTAATTATGTTAATCTTCCTTAATTTTAATGCTTCTAAGGGCGTTTTGGCATGGTGGTATAGTTGCTATTAATAAATAATGTTGTACCTTTGCACGCCGATTATATCCAAGATAATTTCAGCAGCGTGCCAGAGAGTGACATTTGGCCGTGTCATTGTGCGCTCTGTTGAAGATTTAATTAATTTTTAATCAGGATTTTAAAAGTGAACACTTTAAGTTACAAGACCGTGTCTATCCGCAAGGAAGACGTACAGAAAGAATGGGTAGTAGTACATGTGGATTGTGGTGACAATGTTATAATCATCAATGCCGATAAGGTTCAACTCACTGGTAAAAAGTGGGAAGACCGCACCTATGTTAGCTACACAGGCTATCCCGGTGGTCAGCGTTATGCAACCCCTGCCATCCTCCAAAAGAAGTCGGAGATTCATCAATCAAGGGCTCGTGGCAATCAGCGCGGCAAACACCCCTTGTTCATGCACGTGATTAAGGGCATGCTCCCCAAGAACAAACTTGGCGCTCAGATTCTGAACAATGTATATATCTACAATGGTCCAGATCATCCCCATGAGGCTCAGCAACCTAAAGTAATTGATATCAACAAACTTAAATAATTGGAAGTATGGAACAGATTAATGCAGTAGGTCGTCGTAAAGCAGCTATCGCACGCGTGTATGTTAGCGAAGGTAATGGCGAGATCACAATCAACAAGCGTACACTTGAAGAATACTTCCCATCTCCAATTCTTCAATTCATCGTTAAACAGCCATTGAACACCATCGAGGCAACCGAGAAGTATAACATCAAGGTGAACCTCATTGGTGGTGGTTACAAGGGACAAGCCGAGGCTCTGCGTTTGGCTATCGCTCGTGCTCTGGTGAAGATCAACGCCGAGGATAAGAGCGCGCTTCGCAAGGAAGGCTTCATGACTCGCGACCCACGTGCCGTAGAGCGCAAGAAACCTGGACAGCCCAAGGCCCGCAAGCGTTTCCAATTCAGCAAGCGTTAATATTATTATTTTATTTCAACGCCTTGCTCTGGAAACAAAACAGAGTTTAGTATCCAAATTGCATAGACTCTTCATGTGGCAACACATTAATATAATATAGACTCTCACATGTTGGCTACTATGCGATTGATTAAGTTGAACGTAAACAAAACAATTTTTTAAACAATGCAAACACCAAATTTTGACCAATTACTTGACGCTACCTGTCACTTTGGTCACCTGAAACGTAAATGGAACCCCGCCATGGCTCCCTATATCTTTATGGAGCGTAATGGCATTCACATTATTGACCTCTACAAGACTCAGGCTAAGCTTGAAGAAGCTGCCGTTGCCCTCAAGAACATTGCTAAGAGTGGTCGCAAGGTTTTGTTCGTTGCCACTAAGAAGCAAGCTAAGCAAGTCGTTGCCGACCGCGCTACTTCGGTTGGAATGCCTTACGTTGTTGAGCGCTGGCCAGGCGGTATGCTTACCAACTTCCCCACCATCCGCAAGGCTGTGAAGAAGATGGCTTCAATCGACAAGATGACTACCGATGGTACATTCGACAACATGTCGAAGCGCGAGCGCCTTCAAATCACTCGTCAGCGTGCGAAACTCGAGAAGAACCTTGGTTCTATCGCTGAGATGAAGGCTCTGCCATCTGCTCTCTTCGTTGTTGATGTGCTGAAAGAGCACATTGCTGTTGCTGAGGCTAACCGTCTTGGAATCCCCGTATTTGGCATCGTTGATACCAACAGCAATCCAGAGAACGTGGATTTCGTAATCCCCGCCAATGACGACGCTTCTAAATCAATCGACATTATCCTTAACACCGTGTGTGAGGCAATCACCGAAGGCGTAGAGGAGCGCAAGATTGAGAAGATCGACAACAAGGACGAGGCTGCCGAGGAAGAGAACGAAGGTGCTGCCGAGGCAAAGCCCCGCCGCGAGAGAGTACGCCGCAAAGCTGCTCCTAAGGCTGAGGTAAAAGAAGAGCCTGCAGATGAAGCTCCTGCTGAGGAGCCAGCAGCTGAGGAAGAAGCTAAGGCCGAGTAATTCTCAAGAGTTCACTAATTATAGGTAATAATTTTAAATTTTAAAAAACAATTATGGCTGTTTCAATTAACGACATAAAGAAGTTGCGTGAGATTACCAATGCTGGTATGGTTGATTGCAAGAAGGCTCTCATTGAGGCCGAGAACGATATGGACAAGGCAGTGGAGATTATCCGCAAGCGTGGTCAGGCTATCGCTGCTAAGCGTGGCGACCGCACTGCTGCCGAAGGTATTGCTAAGTGCAAGGTTGTAGGTAACTTTGGTGCTATCGTAGCGCTGAAGTGCGAGACCGAGCCTGTTGCTGGTACCGAGAAGTTTGTCACTCTGGCCAACCGCATTCTCGACGAGGCTGTTGCCGCTAAGGTACAGAACATCGACGAGCTCAAAAACTTCACATTCGACGGCGCTACCGTTGCTGAGCACATCACTGCTCTGAGCGGTATCACTGGCGAGAAGATGGAGCTTGGTGCTTATGAGTGCCTTGAGGCTGCTGGCATCGCTGGTTACAACCACTTCAACAAGAAGCTCTCTACTCTCGTTGCTTTCAGCGCTCCTGTTGATGAGGAGACTGGTAAGGCTGTTGCTATGCAGGTTGCCGCTATGCGCCCTGTTGCTGCTAGCCGTGAGCAGATTCCTCAGAATGTAATCGACGAGGAGACTAGCATCGCTATTGAGAAGACCAAGAGCGAGCAAGTGCAGAAGGCTGTTGAGAACGCCTTGAAGAAGGCTGGCTTCAACCCCTACTACTGCGCTACTGAGGAGCATCAGGACGAGGCTGTTCGCAAGGGTTATATGACTCCAGAGCAGGTTGAGCAGGCTAAGAAGCTCATGGCCGATACCGCCGATGCTAAGCTCAAGAGCATGCCTGAGCAGATGATCCAGAACATCGTGAAGGGCCGCATGGAGAAGTTCTACAAGGAGAACATTCTTATGGAGCAGGAGTATGAGGCTAGCGAGGAGAAGGGCATGACTATCGCCATGTTCCTCGACAAGGCTCAAAAGGGTCTCGTTGCTACCGCTCTGAAGCGTGTAAATCTTAACGCTGACTAATTTTTGTGGTTAAGCAATATTTTTTAGAGGAGTACCAGTTGTGCTGGTGCTCCTCTAATTTTTTGTCACTTAAGCGTTTTTGTCGTTTGACTAATTGCTAAGCAGAGCAATTAATTGTGGCAGAATGGCTGTGTTGCCGTCATTGATTATGTTCTTGACGGGAACCGTCACCTCGCTCATCGAAGCCGATTGAGAGTTTATTCTTTCTAGTACCTTGTCTCGTGTAGTAGCGTTGCGCCGTATGACCCTTAATATGCGGGTTTCTGTTGGTGCAGTCACGTTCCACACCTCATCAACCATCGTGTGCATTCCTGCTTCAACCAATATTGCAGTCTCTACAAAGCTTTGTGACTTTTGATTAGAATAATGCCATTTGAGGAGGTCATCTTTTACTACTGGATGAACAATGCCATTGACGGTAGCAAGAGCATCATGGTCGTTGAAGATAATTGAACTCAGTAGGGGTTTGTTAATGCTGCCATCGAGATTGTAGATGTTGTTGCCAAAGCGCTCGGTAAGTTGCTGCCTGATGATAGGGGAAGTTGTCATCAGTGTTTTTGCACGCAGGTCGCAGTCATAAACTTGGTGCCCCATATTGCTCAGTACTCTGGCAACCACACTCTTGCCGGAGCCAATACCACCTGTTATCGCTATCAATTGCCTTGCGGTCATTATTACCTTCTAGTATCGTTCAATCAAGTAGGTAACACTGTCGATGGGCAGTGTTACGTTGGTGTAGTTGCCTGACACTTCTCCTAGTTTTATGTTGACCTTATTATTCTTGGGGTCTATGTCGTTGTAATCAACTATGACTGTCAGGTTCACAGGGTCACGGTAGTGGCTCTGAGGCACAAGAAAAGTGACATCGACTGAAGGAGGAAATACAAGCACCTTTACACCGTGAGGCTGGTTTCTTAATGAGATGGAGGCATTATAGTCTTTCCTAATTAATGGCTCAACTGGCACGGTGAGCTTAACTTTGTCGGGCACGATTTTTACATTGTTGATACCCTTAATCGTCACTTCTTTGGTGAATGTGGAGGTGAGATTTGCTACTTCCACTGTCGAGATGTCCACCTCGTTGACCTTGAGGAGGGTAGCTTGGTCGAGTGCATAGACGACTACAGAATCGGGATCGGTTTTTATCAAATCAGGGTTAATGACAAATTGCTTGTCGGGTATGATATTCTCAATGTTGTCTTCCCAATTTACAGGCACCTTTTTCCCTGGTAGTGTTGTGTATTTTGATACTATGCTCTCGGGTATCACTTTGATAATGGTGGCTTCATTGTTAATAGACCTCCTCACTTCATTAATCAGTTGATTAGGTGCGATTTCCACAGTGCTGTTCCTCTCGTTGATGTATTTGCTCAAATCGAGTTCTATGGTTGGTGCTGACTGGAAGAATGACTTCAGAAACGAAAGTCCTCGGTCTTTAACTGTTACTGTGACAGTTGAAGGCACATCATTAATGAGGGTAACATTCTTGGGCTTGTTAACCACCACATTGATAGTGATGTCTCGGGTCATGTTGTTGTTAAACGAAAGGAGCACCCAGAATAGCGTTGCAATCACTACAAAAAATAGGAACAAGAACGTTTCCTTGCTCGACAATTTTTTGCATAGCGATGATAACCATTTGAAATGCTGCTTTAACCAACTCATGACTCAGTGGGGTAATATTGCAACAATAGTAGAGTAGTGCACATGTTGTCACTACTATACTATTGTGCTAAGTGTCTAATTGTTAGAACGTCAATTAGTTTGCGTTCTTGATGTCGGCACCCGACTCAATAGCATCACCGGCCGAGGGATATACCATTGCTTTGTCGATGGTAATTTTCACGTTGTCATCGACTTGCAGAACTATCACACTATCTTTGATTTCTTTAATCTTGCCGTGAATGCCGCCAGCGGTAATTACTTTGTCGCCCTTTTGCATGGCATCGCGGAACTTTTTGATTTCTTTCTGCTTCTTGCTTTGTGGACGAATCATGAAGAAATAGAAAATGGCTATAAGAGCAACAATCATAATGATGCCTGACCATCCTCCACCTGCTGCATCGCCCTCACCTTGTGGAGCGAATAATAAAATGTAATTTAACATAGTAGTTTATTTTATTAATTATAAAAAAGATTTGTCTTGTCTGTGTTACATCAGGGTTTCCAGATTGCACCTGAGTTTTTCAGTTCGCGAATGGCGGCATTTAGTACACCATTTACAAATGCCGAACTGCTAGGACTACTGAACGATTTTGCAATCTCGATATATTCGTTGAGGGTTACAGTAGTAGGAATCTTCTCAAATGTCCTGACCTCGGCAAGGGCAACAAGAAGTATCACTCGGTCGATAAGCGCTATGCGATCACTGTCCCAGTGTCGAGAGTCAATAAACTTCTCGATAGTGGCTGTGTTCAGGTCTTCTTGGCTGAGTGTGGCAGTGAAAAGCTCTTCTCCATAATCGGCATCTTCTTGATCCTTGAATTGTGGCATAATAGGATTCTGGTCGCCATCGTTAAAGCGCTTAATAGTCTTAATAACAAATTGCCCCATAAAGTCGAGGTCATCGCAGCTCCAGTACATCGACTGGTTCTCAAGTTCCTCGAGCAAGTCGTCATCATCTATGAGCAACCGCTTGAAAATCTGTTTCCATAAATAGCAGTCACCATCAAGGTCGCAGTTGTCATTCTCCATGTACTCTTTATAGATATCGCTGTCTTGTATCTTATTGAGTATGAGTTTCAAGAAGATTTCATTGTCTTTCCATGACAGTTTGTGTTCTTGGATGTAATGCTGAAATTGCTCGTTATCTCTCAGGAGTGCGACAAGCTTATTATCTACAAATTTTGTGTTAGGGTAGAGGTCCTCTCTAGTAGGCAAGAATTTGTGCTTTGCTTCGTCGAGATATCTATCTTGCAAATCGGTCAAGTCAATAATCAACTTGAGCAAATAGTTATATAGTTCATATGATTTGTCAAAACTTTTCTGTAACTCATTTTTTGCCATATCGGGAGATTTAATACTTCGAGTTACCATGAAGTTATAAACCATCTGAACTACTTTTATTCTTATTAAAATTCTGTTAATCATAGTGCTTATGAATAATTAATTTGCTTACAAGACCTCTTGATTAGTATGAGAAGATAAAAATCACTACAAATATACGCAGTTTTTTTAAATAATAAGCTAGGAAGAGCTGTTTTTTGATTGTTTTCAGATCTGGGTGGAGAGACTATTATCTGTGTCTTGCTCGTCGTTATTGGTAGTGAGCTGTTGACGTATCACAGAGTTGTTGCGTTTCTTTCTCTTCTTTTTCTTCTTGTTATATAGTGGGTTTGGTGTGTGGAGCACATATTCACAGTAATAACTGATGATAAGAGTTGTCATAGGCAATGCAATAATGAGCCCCACCAGCCCTAAGAGGTATCCCCATACCGATAGCGCCAGAAAGACGATAGCAGGCTTTAGTCCCATCTGCTGCTTCATTATCATAGGTATGAGTACTAGGTCTTGTATAAGCTGGCAGATGCAGTAGGCGGCAAAAGTCCACCCGAAAAGTGGCCAGAATGGTTGTCCAGTATCAACCGATTGTACCAGGCATAGGAAAGCTGCAATGGGAAGTGACACTAGTTGCAGATAGGGGACCATGTTTAGCAGGCCAATGAAGAGTCCAAAAGCGACGGCCATAGGCAGTCCAATGATTGAGAACTCGATGGCAAAAATGATGCCTACAAAGAGCGATACTAGAGCTTGCCCACGGAAGTAGCGGCTCATAGTCTGCTCAACGTCGCGTATAATCTTGAATCCGATGCGGCGATATTTTGGTGGTATGGCAGCCTTGAAGCCGTGTGTAATCTTATCGTAGTCAAGCAAAATAAAGAACATGTAGAGCAGCACGAGCAAAATCGTGAATATTGACAAGATTATGCTGAATGTGCCGCCTATCACACTCCAAGTGCCACTAAGCAGGTTGTTAATCACGTTAACCCATTGCTCTTTGGTAAGGAGTTTCTGCCACTGGCTCAAGTCGATGTTTTCTCTAATGAAGTCGTGTACTGCAGCTGGTATGTGTGGAACTTGGAAGGATGTTTTGGCATAGTGGGTTAGCATCGTGGTCATGTTGCTCACCTCATTTACCAAATATGGTATAAGAAACCATAAAGCAGTAATTATTGCGCCTACTGCAATGATGATAGCCAGAACAGAAGCTACGGCACGGCCTTTCAGATGAAGTGTTTTTCTTATAAACTCAACGAGTGGATTAAGCATATAGGCAAGCAGTCCACCTATCAAGAAAGGCAATAGCACATTCCTCAAATAGTTGATTACGAAAATTGCCAAGGCTATGCACACTACAGAAATAATGAGTCGAGTGACCCGGTCAAAATCATAACGTTTATTTATCTTTGAAGGTACCATTTAACTCGCCTATTGTTTTATCTTGCAAAATTAGTGCAAGTTATGAGAAATACAAAAAGAAAAATGAAGTTTTTCGTTTTTATTTCCGAGCCTCTAGCTGATTTATCCAAAATTTGTGCTAATTGAATTAGAAATGTGTGCAGATGAGAGTATAATGTGCCAAAAATCCTTAACTTTGCAGAAAAAAGATGCGATTATGATTGAAATTGGATTGAGGCATATTAGCCAGATGGTTGTTAGCGAAGAAGTGACAGCTCGGAGCATGGGGTCGGGCGATATGGAGGTGCTTGCCACGCCAGCGATGATGGCACTTATGGAGAATGCTGCTATGCTTGCAGTGGCGCCTCATATACCTGAAGAATGTACTACAGTGGGAGGACACATAGCATCATCACATCTGCGCCCTAGTAAGGTGGGCGACCGTGTAGTAGCGACTGCTACTGTGACAAAAGTGGATGGTAAGAAAATCGAATTTATGGTTGAAGCTCACTGTGGAGACATGTTGCTTGGCGAAGGTACTCACTTGCGTTTTATTGTTGACCGCAAGAAGTTTTTGGATAGACTTTAAGCGATTTTTTCGCAAATTATTATGACTTGCTCACCGGCTGCAAGTGTTGTGGCAAAAAGATAGATGTTGCCGCCGTCTTGCACTCGAAGACGCTGCTTTAGCGCCTCGGCGCTTAGGCGGAAATTGCGTGTTGCGACATTGAGTTGCTGATATCTCTTTGCCAATGATTTGATTTCTTTGTCTTTAAATGGAATTATCTCAACGATCCTAAACTGCCTGCCGGGAAAATCAGTGATGAGAGTGTCGCTGACCATCAAGTGAGAATTCAGGGCAATCATCGGTGTGCCAAAAGCTTGTTCAACAGCACTGTGGCAGCCAAGTTTCATTATGCTGGCATTAGGCTCGTAGAGATACCCTCCAACTTCTGGTTCAGCAGTGCGACTTCTTGTTGGTACTTCGTTCACATGTGTTGAAAATCTCTGCCATTCGTTGCCGTCGTGGTTAAGGGCATTTAGCGTGACGACAGATGCTGAAGCTAGAAAATCGAGCTTGAAGAGCAGTTCTTTACACTCGTTCTTGACGCTCACAGCAAACACGTCGGTGAGATGCTCGCCCAAGTCGCGCATTGATTGTGTGACATCAAGCATTGGGGAGGCTTTGATATATAACCGTGAAGTGTGGTGCCTAATGAGAGGCAGCAGTTCTAATACGTTTGGCTGGCAGTCGGCAAAGCCAAACATTCGCTTGCCGTCATTGCCACGTCGCGCGGGGTCAATGAAGATGGCATCAAAATGCTTGTCATCACCAAGATGTCTGAGAAATTGTACCGAGTCATCATTCACCACCTTTACATTGGGAGCGAGAAAGGCAAAATTGTAAGCGCCAACATCGGCTATTTCCTTGTCAAGTTCAAAGGCAGTGATAGATTGAACGCATTGCGAAATATAATAATCGTCAACACCAAGTCCCATTGTCATGTCAAGCACATGGTCATTGAATCCAAAGAGTGACGAATGAAAATGAGCTACCGTCTCATGGGTGCACTGCTCGGCACTTATTGCCTTGGGAAACAGGAATTTCTCATGTTGTAGTAGAGAGGGGATTTTGCTTCTGGTTTTGTGGCGGCATTCGATTTGCAAAATGGCAAAACTCTTGTCGAAAGAGAGATCAGACTCATCTTTCAACAAGAGTTTATATGTGTCGGCATCACGATTGCTGGCGATGTAGAAGAACATCGCGTCATCAACTTGATGTCCAGCAATCAGCATGTCGTTATTTTGTTGCGTTAACTCGCTCTTCGTCAATCTTAAGGAACAACTCTTCGAGCTGACCTGGCTCAAGCGAACTGGGAGCGTCGAGCATTACGTCGCGACCACTGTTGTTCTTGGGGAAGGCAATGCAGTCGCGGATGCTGTCGAGACCGGCCATGATTGACACAAAGCGGTCGAGACCGAATGCAAGGCCACCATGAGGTGGTGCACCATACTTAAAGGCATTCATCAAGAAGCCAAACTGTGCCTCGGCACGCTCTTGGGTGAAACCAAGGATGCGGAACATCTTTTCTTGCAGTTCGCTGTCGTGGATACGAAGGCTGCCACCGCCCACCTCGATGCCGTTGCACACGAAGTCGTAGGCCTTAGCACGCACACGCTCGGGATGCTCCTCGAGCAGTGGAATATCGTCGGGGTTTGGCATGGTGAATGGGTGGTGAGTTGCCATGAGACGCTGTTCCTCGTCGCTCCACTCAAAGAGTGGGAAATCGACAATCCACAGACATTCAAACTTGTTCTTGTCACGAAGACCAAGCTGGTCGCCCATCTCAAGACGCAGAGAGCAAAGTTGCACGCGCGTCTTATTGGCATTGTCGCCGCTGAGGATGAGGATGAGGTCGCCAGGTTTGGCTTCCATCTTGTCGGCAACCTTCTTCAGCTGCTCGGCATTGAAGAACTTGTCGATGCTGCTCTTGAATGTGCCGTCGGTGTTCACCTTAATATATACAAGGCCTTTTGCACCTACCTGCTGGCTCTTCACGAAGTTGGTGAGCTGGTCGAGTTGCTTGCGGCTGTAGTCTGCACAGCCAGGAGCGCAGATGCCGCCAATGTAAGCTGCATCGTTAAACACAGCAAAGTCGCTTGTGCCCCTTAGTTCATCCATCAGCTCCACGAAGGTCATGCCGAAACGTAGATCTGGCTTGTCGCTACCGTATAGGCGCATAGCGTCGTGCCAGGTCATCTGCTGCAATTTCTCTGGCAAGTCAACACCGCGAACTTCCTTAAATAAGTGGCGAGCGAGGCCTTCAAACACTTCGATAACGTCCTCTTGATCGACAAAGCTCATCTCGCAGTCAATCTGGGTGAACTCGGGCTGACGGTCGGCACGCAAGTCCTCGTCGCGGAAGCACTTGGCAATCTGGAAATAGCGGTCGAAACCACTAACCATGAGCAACTGCTTGAGGGTTTGAGGGCTCTGAGGCAATGCATAGAACTGGCCTGGATTCATACGGCTTGGCACCACGAAGTCGCGTGCGCCCTCAGGTGTACTGCCCACCAAGATTGGGGTCTCTACCTCAATGAAGTCGCGGCTGTCGAGGAAGTTGCGAATCAAGATTGTCATGCGGTGGCGAAGCTCAAGGTTTTGACGCACGCTGGGACGACGCAGGTCGAGATAACGATACTTCATGCGAAGGTCATCGCCACCATCGGTGTTATCTTCGATAGTAAACGGCGGAGTGGCACTTGGACTGAGTATATTCAGCTCATTAACAATAATTTCGATGTCGCCAGTGGGCATGTTTGGATTTTTGCTCTGGCGCTCACTGACTGTACCTGAGGCCTGAATGCAGAACTCACGGCCAAGCTTGTTGGCGCGAGCACACAGCTCAGCATCAACCGACTCGTTAAACACTAATTGAGTGATGCCATATCGGTCACGAAGATCGACAAAAGTCATGCCACCCATCTTGCGAGTGCGCTGCACCCATCCTGCCAAAGTCACATTCTCGCCAGCATTGGCAAGACGCAACTCTCCACATGTTTTACTTCTGTACATAATATAAATGTGTCTATTGTGTTGTTGAAAAATATTTTTCTTTTCGATAATCTCAACTTTTGTTGAAACAAACAGACAAAATTAGTAATTATTGTTCGCTTTTTCATCCTTTTCACCATAAAAAATGACTCAAACAAGAAAAAATGCCATTTTTTCGCAAAAAATCGGCAAAAAACCTTGCCAATACAAAAAAAAGTAGTAACTTTGCATCGCTTTTGAAGAAATAAGCATTCGGGGTGTAGCGCAGTCCGGTTAGCGCGCCTGCTTTGGGAGCAGGAGGTCCCAGGTTCGAATCCTGGTACCCCGACAAATTAAAATGCTGTAAATCAACTGATAATATCAGAAGATTTATGGCTTTTTTGTTTTAAAAGGTATTTGCTACTTTCGAGTTTGAGATAATAGTTGTGCTTAGATACCTTTGCTATTCAGCGGTTGCGAGTTGTTCGTTTCTTGGGTTTGGGTTGGGGGAGGGCTTTGCAGGTTTCGCGCACAAGCATTGAGAGGTAGTCATGGTCGTCAACGTCGGTTATGCGGTAGTAGTCTTTTGTGCCTTCGTAGGGTGGACACATGTCTATTGTGCGGAGCATTGGTTTTACTGCTTGAGTGGGTTTTAGATAAAAGCAGTCATCACAAATGAGCCCGAATATTTTTCCGTCACAATAAATGCCGTAATCGCCAAACATTTTCTTGGCGATTATTTCACCCGCTCCAGCGCACTGGTCAGCAACATATTGCACAAAATCTGGATTACTTGCCATTGCGTCAGCTGTCTTGATTTATTCTTTCTTTTACTATTTTCCAAGCGTGTGAACCGCCTAGGAAGCATTCGTTGAGAGTGTCGGTCATTTTAACGAGGCGGCTCGCAGGAATGCTGAAGCCGAGTTCGTCGGCACCGACATATGGTCTTACTGATGGGTCAAACAGACCAAGGAAACAACTGTTCCCGCCACGCATGTTTTCAGCAACAGCACTTGAGATGAGAGCGCTGCATCCTGAGCCAAAGAGCGTGAGGACTGCATCATGTTCATTGTTGTCAAAAAATGCCCATCCGCAAAGTCCTGAAAGCACATCAGGACGTGCAAAGAAAAGTAGCCCCTCAATGCTGCCAAGGCTATCCATTTTGTCAATGCGCTGAAAGTTAAAGTAACGATAACAGTTGCGTTCAACATTAACGCTCTCAACAAAAGCCATCACATCGTCAGGAGATTGTTTGTAGCGCTCTTTTAGCGAGACAAAAGTTGGCACATATTCAGGCATATCGGTAAAGCCAAGGTAGAATTTGCCTCCACCGCATCCTGTATTTTCTATGCATAGACTCAAAGGGTCACCTCCTCGTACTGCACGTAGCCCTTTGAAAAAGCAACCTCCAATTTTCTCACTCACTTTAACGGGCTCATCACTTCTCCAGAAAGCAATAGGCAATTCCATGTCGTCGCCAAAAGCATTGCGAAGATGCTTTATTAGTTCATTAGTGGTTATCATGTTTTTTATGGTTTTATGCCCCAAAGATAATGCTTTTTTCTCAGTTGACCAATAGTTCATTAAACAGAAGAAGTCCAAGGCAAATGCCCATTGGACTTCTTGTTATATAAAGGCCCCCTGATAACTTGTTGTTAACAGGGTTTCTTTATGGCTTAGGCATTAACCTATCAGTGATTCGACGATTTTTTTCACGTCTTCGCCTAGTTGCTGTGCTTTTTCCATCGTGTGAGCTTCACTGTAGATGCGAATGATAGGCTCTGTATTGCTCTTGCGCAGGTGTGCCCATCCGTCTTCAAAGTCGATTTTCACGCCGTCGATGGTGGTTAAGTTCTCGTCTTTGTAATGCTGTTCTACAGCTTTGAGAATCTTATCCACATCCATTTCAGGAGTAAGCTGAAGCTTGGTCTTGGCGATGCTGTATTGTGGGTAGGTGGCCTTGAGTTCGCTAACCTTTTTGCCGCTATTGGCAAGCAATGTGAGGAATAGCGCCACACCAACAAGAGCGTCGCGGCCATAATGAAGTTCAGGATAGATTACTCCACCATTTCCTTCACCGCCTATCACGGCACCTGTGCGGCGCATCTCGGTTGTTACGTTAACCTCGCCTACGGCAGCTGCAGTATAGGTGCAGCCGTGAGCATTAGTGACATCACGCAAAGCACGTGACGACGAAAGGTTTGAAACAGTAGAACCAGGAGTGTTACTCAGCACATAGTCGGCAACAGCCACGAGAGTATATTCCTCAACGAAGAACTCGCCGTTTTCCATCACAATAGCAAGTCGGTCAACATCGGGGTCAACTACAAATCCTACATCGGCTTTGCCTTGTTTCATAAGGTCTTGAATAGCTGTCAAATTCTCTGGGATAGGTTCTGGAGTGTGGCCGAAGTTTCCTGTTGGATCACAGAAGAGCTTTATGATATTCTCGCTTTTCACGCCCATTGACTCTAGTAATTTAGGAATCGCTACTCCGCCTATAGAGTTGACTGCATCAACAGCCACTCTGAAGTTGGCGTTCTTCACTGCTTCCACGTCAACGAGTTTCAACGCCTTAACGGCATCGATGTGGCGACGAAGATAAGTGTAGTTCTTTTGCTCACGACCCAGTTTCTCGACTGGAGCGTAGTCAAACTCTTCGGCCTCAGCAATGCGCAGCACCTCTTTGCCTTGAGCATCGTCAAGGAACTCTCCACGCTCGTTGAGCAGTTTCAGTGCGTTCCATTGCTTGGGATTATGCGAGGCGGTGATGATGATTCCTCCACAAGCCTTTTCCCACACTACAGCAAGTTCGGTGGTTGGTGTTGTAGCAAGACCAATGTTCACCACGTCAAACCCCATGCCTGTGAGAGTGCCAACCACAATGTTTAGCACCATGCGACCTGAGAGACGCGCATCGCGTCCCACAACGATGACGTTTGATTCGCTTGTGGAGTTGCGACGAATAAAAGTTGCGTAGGCAGTAGTGAACTTTACGATGTCGAGAGGAGACAGACCATCACCAGCAGGACCTCCAATTGTGCCTCTGATGCCTGATATGGATTTTATTAGTGACATATTTATTTGTTTTTAGTTTTCAGTTCTGAGTTTTCAGCTTTTAGCTCTTAAATTTGATTTCGGAAATAGCGTACATGATAGAGATAGGGTTGAACCATGCTTATCTCGCTTGCCCATCCAAATTGCGACTTGATGATGATGTTTACTTCGCTATCTACTCCTAAGAATTTTAAAGGCAGTTGGATACCATATCCCCACTGTGCCGATGTGGTGAGTGTGTAGTTCCCATAGTTGAAATATGTGGGTGCCGCTTTCATGTCGTTCTCATTTCCTTCACCGAGCATCTCACCGTAGGTGTACCAGTAATACAGGTTGTAGCGCATGTAACGGAAATAGATTCTTTCGGAGTTCTTTACCTTGTCGGTCTTTCGGTCGCCTGCTTTAATCACCTGCATATATACATTTCCTTCAGGGTCAATCCTATAATAAGGAGCATTAGCGCCTACTTCAAATACTGTATCGCTTGGTATATTATTCACAACCCTGCAGTTGGCAAGGTAAGCATTAGTAGCATGGCGCTCTTTTTCGAGCAACTGGGCGTAACTCTCACTGTCGCTACACGAAGTCATTGAAACAATAGCTGCCAATGCAAAAAGAAAGAAGAACTTTTTAGTATTTCTCATTTTTCTATATTATTTATCGGTTTTTATTTTCTCAACTATCTTATAAAATATCTCCACGGCCTCGTCTAGGGAGCCTTTGAACTCTCCTGCGGCAGCGTGCATGTGACCTCCTCCGCCAAAATAGGTGGCGCAAATTGTATCGACAGCAAAATCACCCTCGCTCCGCATTGATACTTTGATGCAGTCGGGGTCCTCACGCATGAAGGTTGACCAATACACTTCTTTCACCGCAAGTGGCCGATTCACCAATCTCTCGGTGTCACCTGTCTTGTAACTGAAAGTCTCAAGATCATTGTGGTCAAGGGTAATCAGTGCTATGCTGTCATCAATGATGGTCATCTTATTGAGCAAGGCATAGCTGTGCAGCTTCAGACTGTTTAGTGGCACGGTATCCATCGCCTGCTTGTAGAGGTTGGGTTTATCGATGCCATAACGCATGAGTTGAGCCATAATCTCGTACACCTCTGGATAAGAAGAACTCCATGAGAGATTGCCTGTGTCGGTCATTATTCCCACAAAAAGCAGTGATGCCACTCGACGGTCAATATACTGAAGCCAGCTAGCCTCGCTTAAGATGCGATATACAACTTCGCAAGTTGATGACAGTTCTGGGAAGGAGAACATCAATGCAAAGTCTCGAGCAGGATTTAGGTGATGGTCGATAAGCACTTTCGGCGCTTTGCTTTCTTTGAGAAGAGGCGACATCTTGTCAACACGGTCGATGTTATTGTAATCAAGGCACAAGATCAATTGCGTGTTCCTAATGATGTTGCCAGCACGCTTCTCGTTGAATGTGAAGGTGACATAATCAATTCCTTCGGTTGTGAACTCCAACGACTGTGGTAACTGGTCGGGAATAATGACAGTGACATTCTTTCCCATTTTTTCCAAAGCAAGGCACAACCCCAAACTTGACCCAATAGCATCGCCGTCGGGTTTCTTGTGGCAGGTGATGACGATGCGTGTCACGCCTTCCAGTAGTTTCTTGAAATCATCAAGAGTTTCGGGGTTAATAATATTTATCATGCCTTGTTGTCGTTTTTGACTTTCAAAGGCACAAAGGTAGGAATAAATTTCATACAGATAGCATTATGTTAGGTTTTTTTTAGAGTTATATGATTGCATTAAATAAAATAATGATTAACTTTGCGCTTTGAAATCAAAAATCAATATCAGAAATGCAAACTAAAAGACTTCTCAGTATTCTTATTGTGCTTACGCTATGCGCCTTTGCTGTACAAGCTCAAATGCTCAATCCGGTGAAGTGGACCAAAAGCGTGAAAATGACCGATGACAAGAATGGTATTATAACTTTCACTGCCAATATCGATAAGGGGTGGCACATGTATTCAAATGATACCCCTGATGGTGGTCCTATACCATTAAGCATTAAGTGGGATAAAAAAGAGGGCGTGAAGCTTGTTGGAGGACTCCAACACAGTAAGGCCCCTGCCACTATTGATGACGAGATGTTTGGAATGAAGGTACGTCAATGGGAGGGTACGGTCACTCTATCGCAGAAATTCACTACTACATCCGATAAATATAAGATAGAAGGAGAAGTCAGTTATCAAGCCTGTAGCGATCAAGGTTGCTTGCCTGGCAGTGAGTTGTTTGACTTCAGCGGCACTGTAAAAGGCAAAGAAGAAGCCAAAGAGGACGCTAAGGATGAAAAAAACGATGAAGCCGCAGTTGAAGAAGAAACCATAGAGGAGACTGCCGAGGATGAAGCTGTTATTGATTCGTTGTCAACAGTCACAGCATCTTCATCAATTGATGCCAAGAACGACCTTTGGGCACCAGTGAAGTTCAACGATAAAGAAGCCGAAGGCACAGAGGGCAACAGCAACTCCTTGTGGTTCCTGTTCTGGACATGTTTCTTAGGTGGTTTCATCGCTCTGCTCACACCATGTGTTTGGCCCATTATTCCGCTCACTGTGAGCTTTTTCCTAAAGAAAGGTAATAGCAAGAGTAAATCTATAAGTAGCGCTGTGACCTATGGTCTGTCGATAATCGTTATTTATGTGCTGCTTGGTCTGCTTGTCACTGCCATATTTGGCGCAAATGGCCTAAATGCCTTAGCCACCAATGCAGTGTGCAACATCATTTTCTTCTTGCTGCTGGTGCTCTTTGCCATCTCGTTCCTTGGAGCATTTGAGATAAAGCTTCCCGACTCGTGGTCGAGCAAAATGGATAGCCGCGCTGAGAAGACAACTGGTTTGTTGAGTATCTTCTTCATGGCGTTCACACTGGTGATTGTGTCGTTCTCATGTACAGGACCTATTATTGGCACTCTGCTTGTTCAGACTGCCACCAGCGGAAGTAAAATAGGTCCAATCGTGGGCATGTTTGGTTTTGCTTTGGCACTAGCAATACCATTCACTTTATTTGCGCTGTTCCCATCAGTTCTTAAGAAGCTTCCCAAATCAGGCAGCTGGCTCAACACTGTTAAGGTGGTGCTAGGTTTCCTGGAGTTGGCGCTGTCGCTCAAGTTCCTCTCGGTTGCTGACCTTGCTTATGGCTGGCACATCCTCGACCGTGAGACATTCCTTGCGTTGTGGATAGCGATATTCGGTCTTTTGGGACTATACCTGCTTGGTATGCTTCATCTCAAGAGCGATGGTGAAAAGAGGAAGCCTATAGGCGTAGTAAGGCTTATGTTAGGTATTATAACTTTGGCTTTCACTGCTTATTTGATTCCTGGTCTTTGGGGTGCTCCATTACGCACAACAAGTGCCTTTGTGCCTCCAATGTACACTCAGGACTATAATACCAACCCGGAGACCGTGAAAGAGTGGGAAGACTTTGAGGCTGGCATTGCTGCAGCAGAGAAGAATGGTAAACCCATATTCCTGGAGTTCTCAGGGTATGGCTGTGTGAACTGCAGAAAGATGGAGAGCGCTGTTATGGGTGTTGATAACGTGAAGAATGAGCTGAGCGAGAACTTCACTCATATTCGCCTCATGGTTGACGATAAGACCGAGCTTGACAAACCAATAACAATAGAGAAGGATGGAAAGGTTGTAAAGAAGATTAGAACCGTTGGCGACAAATGGAGCTATCTGCAAGAAGTGAAATTCAACGCAAATTCCCAGCCTTATTATGTTGTGCTTAACTCTAAGGGCGAACTCATGTCAGGACCATTTGTCTATAAAGAAGACATTCAAGGGTTCCTCGACTTCTTGAAACGTGGAAAAGATAAATATGACAAGGAAAAATAACCGTGAGCAGAAATTAGAAGCTTTTGGTAAACTTCTTGACGTGATCGACAACTTGCGTGAGAAGTGCCCGTGGGACTCGGTGCAGACCAACGAAAGCATGCGTCCCAACACCATAGAGGAGGCAATGGAACTCGCCGAGGCCTTGCTCGGTGATGACAATAACACGATTAAAAAGGAACTTGGCGATGTGCTGCTGCATGTGCTACTCTATGCGCGCATAGGAGAGGAAAAAGGGGCCTACGACATCGCCGAAGTGTGTGATGCCCTCCGCCAGAAACTTATATATCGCCATCCTCATATTTATGGCAGTGACAAAGTGAGTGGAGTGAAAGAGTTGCTCGAACACTGGGAGGTCATCAAAATGAAGGAGAAAGGAGGCAACAAGACCGTACTTGGTGGTGTGCCTTCTACTCTGCCGTCGCTCATCAAAGCCGAAAGGGTACAGGAGAAAGCTGCAAACGTAGGCTTTGACTGGGAAAAGAAAGAGGATGTGTGGGATAAAGTAAAGGAAGAGCTTGCCGAAGTGGAGGCCGAGCTAAAAGCTGGCAATGAGGTGAATACCGAGAAGGAATTTGGCGACCTTTTCTTTGCTATGGTAAATGCTGCAAGACTCTATGGCGTACGTCCCGACAATGCCCTTGAGAAGACTAATCTCAAGTTTATCGCTCGTTTCAATCATGTGGAGAAACGAGCAAAGGAACAAGGCAAGCGCCTCAATGAAATGACCCTTGCAGAGATGGACGAACTGTGGGATGAGGCAAAACACTTAAAGTTAGGAGAATGAAAGTCTGTGTTACCGAGAAACCCAGTGTTGCAAGAGACATAGCGCGGCTGCTTGGAGCTAACGACCGACATGAAGGCTACTTCGAGGGAAATGGCTACCAAGTGACATGGACCTTTGGCCACCTGTGCACCCTGAAAGAGCCTAACGACTATACAGACTTGTGGAAACGGTGGAGCTTAGCTTCGTTGCCTATGATTCCGCAACGCTTTGGTATAAAGCTCATTGAAGACGATAGCATAAAGAAACAGTTTAAGGTCATCGAAACACTTATCGCTAATGCCGACGAAGTGATTAATTGCGGTGATGCTGGTCAAGAAGGTGAGCTCATTCAGCGATGGGTGTATCAGAAAGCACGCTGCAATATACCAGTGAAGCGACTTTGGATTTCGTCGCTTACTGACGAGAGTATCCGCGAGGGGTTTCAACAACTGCAAGATGCTTCAAATTTCGATAACCTCTATTTTGCAGGTCTTTCACGTGCCATCGGAGACTGGATTTTGGGCATGAACGCCACAAGGCTCTACACCCTCAAATATCGTAATTCCAATTCTCGCAATGTGCTGTCGATAGGTAGGGTTCAGACTCCAACCCTTGCTCTCATTGTGGCACGCCAACGCGAGATTGAGAATTTTGTGCCTGAGGACTATTGGGAAATCAAGACTAAATATCGTGACACTATCTTTAATTCTACTAAGGGCAAGTTCAAGACTGAAGGCGCTGCAAGCGAAATAGTTGAGAGCATCAAGGATTTTCCGCTCACAGTGACTTCTGTGGCAAAGAAGAAAGGCAAAGAGGCGCCACCGCGCCTATTTGACTTGACGAGCTTACAGGTAGAGTGTAATAAGAAATTCTCTTACAGCGCCGACGAGACGTTGCGACTCATTCAATCGCTTTATGAGAAAAAGGTTACCACTTATCCTCGTGTTGATACCACCTATTTGAGCGACGATATCTATCCTAAGATTTCAGGAATCATGCAAGCCATGAAGCCTTATGCTACTCTAACCCAGCCAGTTCTGGCTGGCAAACTCCCCAAGAGCAAAAAGGTGTTTGACAACAGCAAGGTAACCGACCACCATGCTATAATTCCAACCAATGTTGACCCATCCAGTGTGTTCCTTACTCGCGAGGAGAAATTCGTCTATGACCTCGTTGCCAAGCGTTTTATAGCAGCCTTTTATCCTGACTGCGAGTTTTCTACAACAACTGTTATGGCAAGGGTCAACGAATATGACTTCAAAGCCACTGGAAAGGAAATTCTCAAAGATGGTTGGCGAGTGATTTATAATAAGGACAAAGCGCAAGTCGTTGATTCTGATACCAAAGATAAAGATGAAGACGACAACGGCATCATGCCTACCTTTGTTGAGGGAGAGAGTGGTCCTCATAAGCCATCACTCTTGAAGAAGACTACTCAGCCCCCTAAATATTATACCGAGGGAACTCTACTGCGCGCTATGGAGACAGCGGGCAAGTTTGTGGATGACGATGAGTTGCGTGATGCTATGAAGGAGAATGGCATTGGGCGACCGTCAACCCGGGCGGCAATCATTGAGACTCTTCACAAGCGCCACTACATCGCCAAGCAGCGCAAGAGCCTTGTTGCTACGGCAGCAGGCATCCAGCTCATTGATACTATAAAAGAGGAACTGCTCAAATCGGCGAAGCTCACTGGCTTGTGGGAGAATAAATTGCGTAAGATTGAGCGTGGCGAGTTCAGCGCTCAGCAGTTTATTGATGAACTCAAGGCGTTGGTCAACGAGATAGTTCTCAACGTGTTACGAGACAATTCAAGCACTATTATCAGTATGCCAAGCGACGATGAGAAAAAGAAATCGCAAAATGCCGACGGCGAGAAGAAACCACGCAAGCCACGACTTAAATCAATAGAAGAAATCGTTTGTCCTGCGTGCGGCAAGGGACACATCATCAAGGGCCGCACGGCCTACGGATGCAGCGAGTTCCGGAACGGATGTGATATGCGTCTGCCCTTTGACACCTATCCTGCCGACCTCACTCCAGCTAAGCTCAACACCATGATTAAGAAAGCATTCAAGAAATGAGTGATACAGTGCAGTATATAATTGTGGGCATTGTCGTTGCTGCTGCTTTTGCTCTGGCGGCACATAGCATTTACCGTGCCATCACTCACAAAAGGTCGGCCCTCAACCCCTGCGATAGCTGCAAACTCAAAGATAAGTGCAGCAAGGTGCGTGATAACTGTGAAATTAACCAAGCAACCGAGGAGATTAAGAAATAATCAAGATTCCAATTTCCAATGGAATGAATTAGTCGAGAAATCGCTTCTCAAGTCCTTTGTAGTGGTCGATGCGGCGGTCCCGGAGGAAGGGCCACCAGCGGCGCACTCGCTCAGTGCGGTCGAGGTCCACATCAATGATTTTCTCTTCCTCGTCGGTGCTTGAAGCGCAATGCAGTATTTCCCCTTGTTGGCCAGCGATGAAGCTGCTTCCCCAGAACTCTATGCCATTGGTCTGACCGCTTGGATCAGGTTCTAGTCCCACACGATTGACAGTTACAACTGGAATACCATTGGCAACTGCATGACCTAGCTGCACTGTCATCCAAGCGTTGAGTTGACGCATCTTTTCGTTTTCATTATCGCTGCTCTCAAAACCGATAGCTGTAGGGTAGATGAGGATATCGGCGCCTCGCAGCGCCATCAGTCGTGCTGCTTCAGGATACCATTGGTCCCAGCATACCAGCACACCGAGCCTGCCCACGCTGGTGTTGATAGGCTCAAATCCCAAGTCTCCAGGTGTGAAATAGAATTTCTCATAGTAGGCAGGATCATCGGGGATGTGCATTTTGCGGTATTTGCCAGCTATTGAGCCGTCTTTTTCAAATACAACAGCAGTGTTGTGGTACAATCCCTTAGCACGGCGTTCAAAAAGCGAAGTTACCAGCACTACATTATTCTCTTTTGCTGCCTGTGAGTAAATCTCGGTCACGTCGCCAGGAATTGGTGTGGCAAGGTCGAAATAATTCACATTCTCCTCTTGGCAGAAATAAAGCGAGTCGTGTAGTTCTTGCATCACAATGAGCTGGGCTCCATCTTTTGCAAGGCTTGATATTTTCTCTAGCAGACGGGTGCGGTTGAGCTCCATCTCGCTGCAGTTGCGTTGTTGTATGATACCTATTTTCATATTTTCAAGAATTTTTTGGGTATCTGCATAGTGATGCAATGCAGTGACCCATGTTGTTGAATTAATGCGTTGCAGTCGATGCCCACAACGTGGCGATTGGGAAATACTTGTGATATTGTATCGAGTGCCAATTTGTCATTTTCGGGTTGATTATAAATTGGTGCAAGCACCTGCGTGTTTGTTATCAGGAAGTTGGCATAGGTGGCAGGTAGCCTCATGCCATCTTGATCATATATAGGCGCAGGGCATGGTAGTGGCACAAGCTTGAAAGGCTCACCTTGTGCGTTGGTCATTGCTTTGAGTTCTTGTTCCATGCGTTGCAGAGAGGCATATTGCTCATCAGTTTTGTCGTCACATTTCACGTAGAGAATAGTGTTGTTAGGAGCGAGGCGAGCAAGGGTGTCGATGTGTGCGTCGGTATCGTCGCCGCTCAGTTCACCGTTGTCGAGCCATAGCACTTTCTTTGCACCGAGTCTAGCCTTGAGCATTTCTTCAATTTGTTGCTTGCTCAAATGTCTGTTCCGATTGGGCGACAGCAGGCATTGGCTTGTGGTGAGTATTGTGCCCATGCCGTCGCTCTCGATTGAGCCGCCTTCAAGTACAATGTCTTGGCAACATAGGTTTTCGGCATTGAAGATGCCATTTTGGAACATCTTCATGCAGATTAGGTTGTCGTGGCACGCAGCAAACTTCAATCCCCAAGCATTGAATTTGAAGTCGAGCATCAGTTGCTTGGTGTTGTCAATTATAGATATGGGTCCGAAGTCTCGTGCCCAAGTGTCGTTGGTGTCTATTTCTTGGTATAAGATTCTATCGTTATGATCGATGTCGCTCAGTTGTCGTCTCACGTCATCAGTGTTTGGAGCAATAACGATGAGATGCATCTCGCGCACGACGGCGCGTGCCACCTCTTTGAAGCACGCTTGTGCCTCATCAAGCATGCGTGACCAGTCGGTGCCACGATGGGGCCACGCCAGCATTATGGCGTCTTGCGGTTCCCATTCGGCAGGGATGGTTTTTAGTTCATAGTTCATAGTTCACAGTTGAGAGTTGAGAGTTGGGAGTGTGAGGGGAGAGTTGAGAGTGAGAGTTTCCCGACCTCCGTTCCACGTTCCACCTTCCACGTTCCACGAAATCCGTTCCACGAAATCCGTTCCACGTTCCACCTTCCACGATCCACGAAATCCGTTAGAATTCCTCGCTCATGCTATCCCAGAAGTCTTCTCGGTCACGCATCTGCTCATCAATGAAATCTTGATAACCTGTCTTGTATCCGTAGCCCATATCCTCACACCAAAGCTTGTAGTCTTCTTCTAGTTGTGGGTCATCGTTCATCATGTCCACAAATTCTCGTTCTACCTCTTCGGTGTTGCTGAGTTGGTCGAGCAATGCCCTCAAAATTTCGGAAATGTCGTTCATGTTTATTAATTTGATAATTAGATGGTAAATGCATTTTAGTGGCTCAAAAATACAAATAATGGTGTGTTTAGCAATAGAAAATATAGAAAACTTATTAACAAGCGATGAAATTTAGTTGTTTTTGTTGTCAAAATAACTAAAAAATGCACTACTTTTGCACGCCAACAGAAGAAATCAGTATGAAGAGATTAGTTTTTTTGCTTGCTTTGTTTGCCGTTTTAATGATGGCATCATGCACTTCGACCGACCAAAAATTGCGCTCCATGATTCCCAGCGATGCAGTGGGGGTGGTGAAGATTGATTTGCCTAGCATCCTTGATAAGGCAGGAATCAAGAACGGCGAAGATAAGGATGCGTCGCTTGCTATTCCATCGGCTCTTAAGGATGTGATAGACCAGGCCAACGCGAATATTGATGACGACTTGAACATAATTGGCGATGTTGTTAATTATTTGCCTGAGTCGGGAATCGACATTAGTGGCAACTGCTACATCTTTTTGTCGAGAGGGGCATTACAGGTTGTGGCTTTGTTGCCTCTAGATGATGAGGACAGGGCTAAAGAGGTGGTGGGCAAGATTGCGCATGGCAAGATGAAACAGATGAGGGGTGTTGACTTCGTTTCTCATCTCGACTATGCTTTCGCTATCTATGACGACGTGCTGATGGTAGCGCGCAAAATCAACGCGACCGACGACGAGGCTAGTGCTGCCGCCAAGCATATCTTTGACAATCCCAAGTCGAGTTTATTAGAAAACGAAGATGTAGCCAGGGCCATCGATGCCGAGGACTGTGATATTGCTGTGTATGTCGATGCCAAAGGCGTGCCATTGTTTTTTGAGAACCTAAATCTGGGGACCGCGATGGGCGGTTTCTCCCCGGCTGCAATTTTTGATGGCTTGGGCATCAAGGCAATGACAGCCACGGTCAATTTTGATGTCTCTAACAGGGAGGATGAGAAAGCCGAGATAGTTACCGACTTCATCTGCGCAAGCAATGGGTTGTATGGCATGTTCTACGACAAGGTCGTTGCCACTGCGGCAAGTGGAGATGGAGCCAGCGCGCTTGAAAAGCTGCCTGGCGACTTTGGCACCTATTTCTCCTTGAGGCTTAATGGCTCTGCGCTGATTAAAATGCCTGGCGTGTCTAAGGTGCTCGGGGCTCTTCCTTTGCAGGGGATTGACTGCAGCCACATCATTTCTTCGCTCGATGGCACCATTGTGTGCGGACTGGAAAAGATTGATGAGGGAGATTACAATTTTGGCATCTCGGCACAGGCAACCTCGCCCGGGGCGGTGATAGATGAGATCGTCGATTTTGCTGCACGCCATGGACAGCCGCCAGTTTTCAATGCCGACGGGGAGTATCAATACGACACCAGCGATGGCAGCAAGGCTCTGGTAATGAACAATACCAACGAGGTCGTCTATTTGAGATGTGTCAACTATGTGCCAACTAATTCGGCATCGGAGTGGATGCCCCTTGCCGACACAATGAAATCCTCTACCGCCACCCTCTTTAGGCTCGTTAGGATGGGTGACAGCCACGAAGGCAACTTGTGCTGGGGATTGCGAAACAAAACCCATGGCGAAGGATTCTACTTTACCGAGGATCCTAATGAGAATATCGTCATCTCTGCAATGAAAATCTTCTGCTGGAAAGAACCTGGTGGCATGGATGATGATGAAATTGGTTTATCCGATTATTGATATCGTTATATCAAATAAAAAATGTCCTTTAATAGAGGGCATTTTTATTTTACCATTTCTTCGGCTTGATTTAGAGCGTCGGGCTTGCCGATGTCGAGCCAGGCGTAGGGCGTGCGCTGAACATAGCCCTTGATGATGTGGCTGTGGCAGTGGTCAACATAGAAAGGCGTTGTCGAGAACTTGGGCTGTCCCTGCGAGTAGCGCTCTAGCTCGTGAAAGATGCTAGGCGAGATGACATGGATGCCTCCAAAAGCCATAAGGCGCATGCCGTCGCGGCAGCTGATATGTGGCGGCCGTGTCTCGCCAGTAGATTTGTTGATCCATCCCCGCAGTCGGTAGTCGCCGTCGAGCACGAAGTAGCGGCTCGTGGCGCGGTCCTTGACCAGCACAGTGGCCCATGCTCCGCTCTGCACATGGCTCTGGTACATGGCTTGTAGGTCGATGTCGGTGAGAATGTCGGCGTTGTGGACGAGAAAGGGCTCGTCGCCGTCGAGAAACTGCCTTGCCTTGAGGATGCCTCCACCGGTGTCGAGCAGCATGTCGCGCTCGTCGCTGATGTGGATATTGAGCCCGAAGTTGCCGCGTGCCTCAAGGAAGTCGATGATTTTCTGCCCAAAGTGGTGGATGTTGATGGTAATGTCGTCGAAGCCAGCCTCGGCGAGCCGGTTTATCACCCGCTCGAGCATGGTTTTGCCGCCTATCTCGACAAGAGCTTTGGGGCGGTCGTTGGTCAATGGGCGCAGCCGAGTGCCGAGCCCCGCGGCAAATATCATCGCTTTCATTCCTGCACGGGGTTGAAGGTGCGGTCGTGCCCGCTCTGCTCACGGTGAGACAGCTCCACACGCACGTTGAACTTCTTGTGGATGTGCTCAGCCAGATGCTGGGCGGCATATACCGAACGGTGCTGCCCGCCAGTGCAGCCGAAACACACCATCAGGTCGGTGAAATTGCGCTTCATGTAGCGCTCCACCGACTCATCGACCATGGCATAGACGTGAACGAGCCACTGGTCGATGGTGCTTTCCTTCTTGAGGAACTTGATCACGTTCTCGTCCAGACCAGTGAAGGCTTTGTATTTGTCGTACTTGCCGGGGTTGTTCAATGCTCGGCAGTCAAACACGTAGCCACCGCCGTTGCCCGAGGGGTCATGGGGAATGCCCTTCTTGTAGGCGAAGCTCATTACCCTGACGGTGAGAGACTTCTCCTCGCTGGTGAAGTCCTTCATGTTGACCAGTTCATTGATTATCTCGCTCAGGTAGGGATATCGGCCAAACGAGCAGTTGGTCACAAGGCGGCGCAGGTTGGCAATGGCGGGAACTATACTGTTTTTCATGAAGTCGGGCTTCTTCTCAAAGTAGCCGCGGAAACCATAGGCACCCAGCACTTGAAGAGTGCGGAAGAGCACGAACAGCCGCAGGTTCTCTAAAAACAGTTTCTCGTCAAGGTCGGGTTTGTAGGTCTTGAGTTGTTCAAGATAGGCCTGTATGAGTTCTTTCTTCAGGTCTTCGGGATACTTGGCCCGTGATTGCCATACAAACGAGGCCACGTCGTAATAGTATGGGCCACGACGACCTCCCTGGAAGTCGATATAGGCGAGGCGGCAGTCGGCAGGATGCTCTGTATCACCAACTATCATGACATTGCGCGACTGGAAGTCTCGGTACATAAACGTGTCACTAGGAACCGACAGCAAATCGCTTGTGAGGGTCTCGAAGTCGTTCTCTAACAGGTTCTCGTTGAAGACAACTCCAGTTGCTTTAAGGAAGCAATACTTGAAGTAGTTAAGATCCCACTTGATAGAACGCTCGTCGAAGCACTCTGCTGGATAACACTTGCTGTAGTCAAAGCCTTGAGTGCCACGAAACTGAATGTCGCACAAATCTCTCATTGTGCGTCGCAGCAGTTCTTTCTCCTCGCTGGTGAAAGCGTGAGTTATGCTGCTGCGGCGAATCTTGTTCCACAGGATATTTTCGGGTTTGCCGCCTAAATCTTCTTGGATGTAGGCCATGTGGTCGTCACTGACTCCATAGACTGTGGGAACCGACAGCCCTTGCCACTTGAAATGGTTGGCCATATAGATGAAGGCCTCGTTTTCTTCACGAGACTCACCTATCACTCCAACGATAGATTTATCGCCTGATAGGCGGTAGTAACGTCGGTTGGAGCCGGCCTTGTCCATTAACTTTATCTCGGTGGGCTCGCTGCCAACGCAATTATTATATAATTCTTTTAAACTCTCTATAGGATCCATGTTTTACTCTTTATTATTTGCAAGCAAAGTTAGCGGTTTACTAAATACTGTTAGCAAAGTTTATTGTTAAAATAGCACAAATGGGCTAAAACTCGCTCGTGAAATGGAATTTTATCTTTGGGAAATCTTGCTGTGCCATCTGGAGTACATAGCCCGAATCGGCGAGGAACACGTCACGGCCCTCGGTGTCAACTGCCATGAACTGGTGCTTGCGGTGCTTGAAGGCGTCGAGGGCTTCTTGGTCATCGCTCTCAATCCAGCACGCCTTGTATAGGCTAATTGGCTCCCATCGGCATTGAGCGTTATACTCATGCAATAAACGATACTGGATTACCTCAAACTGCAGTTGACCTACTGTTCCAATAATCTTGCGGTTATTGAACTGGTTGACAAAGAGCTGTGCCACGCCCTCATCCATAAGCTGGGCGATGCCTTTGTTGAGCTGTTTAGTCTTCATTGGGTCGTTGTTCTCAATGTACTTGAACATCTCGGGCGAGAAGCTTGGCAGTCCTTTGAAGTGCAAGTTCTCTCCCTCGGTGAGGGTGTCGCCAATCTTGAAGATGCTGCCACTATCGGGCAGACCTATCACATCGCCTGGAAATGCCTCATCGACCACGTCCTTGCGCTGTGCCATGAACGCAGTAGGTGCCGAGAAACGATAGGTCTTGCCGCTGCGCACATGCAGATAGGTGGAGTTGCGGTGGAACACGCCAGAGCAAATCTTCACAAAGGCGATGCAGCTGCGGTGGTTGGGATCCATATTGGCTTGTATCTTGAACACGAAGCCGGTGAACTTCTCCTCGCTTGGCTCCACCTTTCGCTCAATTGCCTGGACTGGCTTGGGAGAAGGAGCTATCTTGATAAAGCAGTCGAGCAGCTCTTTCACGCCAAAGGTGTTGAGCGCCGAGCCGAAGAACACTGGAGCAACTTGGGCTTCGAGATAGTCGTTTACGTCGAAGTCGGGGTACACGCCTTCAACCAGTTCAATGTCTTCACGTAGTTTCTGGGCATCATCGGCACCAACCTGCTTGTCGATTTCGGGGGAGTTGATATCGTCAATCTCCACACGCTCGGTAACGTGCTGCTTATCGGGTTTGAACAGGTCGAGGCTTTGCTCATATATATTATACACACCTTTAAAACGAGCACCTATGTTTATGGGCCATGTTAGAGGGCGAACCGAAATTTTCAGCTCTTGCTCCAGCTCATCAAGTATGTCGAATGGGTCGCGGCCCTCGCGGTCGAGTTTGTTCACGAAGATGATTACTGGCGTGTTACGCATGCGGCACACCTCCATCAATTTGCGGGTCTGCGTCTCAACGCCTTTTGCTACATCCACCACTATGATGACGCTATCCACTGCCGTAAGGGTGCGGTAGGTGTCTTCGGCAAAGTCCTGGTGGCCAGGGGTGTCGAGAATGTTGATTTTGTAATCGTTATAGTTGAATCCCATCACCGATGTGGCTACCGAGATGCCGCGTTGCTTCTCGATATCCATCCAGTCGCTTGTAGCGGTTTTCCTGATTTTGTTTGATTTCACAGCACCTGCCACATGAATCGCACCACCAAAAAGCAGCAGCTTTTCGGTCAAGGTTGTCTTTCCCGCATCTGGGTGCGAGATTATGGCAAAAGTGCGTCGTTTAGTTATTTCGTCGTTAAAAGCCATTTATAGTTATCAGTTGTCAGTTATCAGTTGTCAGTTTTGAGTTAATCTTGATGTTCTATAAGAACTGGATTTTATTGTGCATTATGCATTGTGCATTGAATTAATGCATTGTTCTAAGCTTTCTTCCCAGTAAGGGATTTCGATGCCTAGGGTTGCTTTTATTTTGCTCTTGTCGAGGACGCTGTAATGGGGGCGGGTAGCGGCTGTAGGGTAGTCCTTGGTCATGCATGGCAGCACATGGCAAGTTGTGATGCCTGCAATGCGGTGGATTGCCATTGTGAAGTCATACCACGAAATTGCGCCTTCGTTGCTGAAGTGATAGATTCCAGGATGCCACTCTTCGCAGTTGATGAATGATGCGATGACGCTTGCAAGGTCGAGGGCATTGGTTGGGGTGCCCACTTGATCGCTCACCACGCGCAGAGTCTCGCGGCTGCGGCCAAGCTCGAGCATGGTTTTTACAAAATTCTTGCCATGGGGTGAGTATAGCCATGCAGTGCGGATTATAATGCTCTCAGGAGCAATGTCCATAATGTGGCGCTCGCCATCGGCTTTAGTCAATCCATAGACCGATGTGGGGCACATGGGATCATCCTCACGATATGGGCGACAACTGGTGCCGTCAAACACATAGTCGGTGGAGATGTGGATGAGTTTTGCTCCATGTTTGTGTGCAACTTGCGCCAGCAGAGTAGGGGCTTCCACGTTGAGCTTGGTGCAAAGTCCCACGTTGCTCTCGGCAGCGTCAACGGCGGTGTAAGCGGCACAGTTGACAATATACTCAACCTTATTGCTGACAACGCAATCTTCAATGGCAACATCATCGGTGATGTCAAGTTCTTCTACGTCGGTGTAGATAGCGTTGACAAAGATGTCGCCTTCAAGCACCTTACGCATCTCTCGACCAAGCTGGCCCTTTGCACCTGTGATAAGTATGTTTTTTTTATTCATTTCTATTGTATGTCGTCTTCAAAAATTGGCTTCTCCTCATTTTTCTTGTAATAGGCAGCGAGTGTGCCTATGAAATGTGATATCTGGTTGATGGCAACCTGTGTGTCTTTTCCTATCTCCTTGCCTTGCAGCTTTAGCATAAGTGTGCCGTAGAGGGCATTGAAGCAGGTCTCTAGTTCGCCCACCTGTTGCTCTTCGGGAGTCTTGGCGCGTAATTCCACAATAAATGGCAGAGTCTTATAGAACTCGGCTCCATATTCGGGATGTTTGGGGCTCTTGAGCAACTCATTGTGCAGGTCAGTAAGACGAATGAGCACATTTTTGTTAATTTGAAGATGCCCAGTCTCTTTCTTGCCTTCATGCTGCATCATCATGATTAGGCCTTCCCACCAGTCGATAATCTCTTTGCGGGTATTCTCGTCAACATCGTAGCGGTCGATGATGCCCGCCTTTATTTTGTCGATGTCGAGCCCAAAGGCGCGTATGATATCCTCCACCTGCCACATATAAAGCAGGTATTCAGCAATGTTCTCTTTGCGTTTGGATTGTGCTATAATCATCTGTCGTTTATCGTTTATCGTTGACAACTTCAACTCTCATCTCAAAACTGCGCGAAGCGTTATCCAAATTTGCTGATTTGGCGCAGTTTTGCCTCATCCACAATCTTGATGCGTCGGCCATCAACTGTGATGATGCGCTCTTGGGCAAATGCCGAGAGGGTGCGTATGGCATTGCTCGTGGTCATGTTTGACAGATTAGCGATGTCCTCGCGTGCCATATAAATCTTTAGAGTTTTACCGTCTTCCTCAAAACCATAATTGTCGATGAGCAAAATCAGAGCCTCAGCAAGACGGCCACGGATGTGCTTCTGTGTGAGTGTCACAATCTTGGTGTCGCTGCCGCCAAGATTCTTCGACAACTCGTGTATGAAGAACCATGCCAGATCGCGGTTGTTATCAATCATGCTTTTCACCAAGTCCATAGGCAATGAACCTACCGTCGATGGCTCAAATGCCGCTGCGCTTGAAACGTAGGGTTCGCGTGCAAAATAGGCTCGATAACCAAAGTACTGGATAGGGCGGTAGAGGCGCAGAATCTGCTGCCTGCCGCCAATGCCGTCCTTATAAAGTTTTACCTTGCCTTTAAGCAGGCACCACAGATACACAGGATTATCTTTTTCGGCGTATATAATTTGGTTCTTCTTAAAGTTGTGAACCTCAAAGTTGTCGGTTATAAGGCGTTTTTCTTCCGATTTTAGCAGGCTCCATATCTCTGCCAAGTCTTCACTAATCACCTTCTCGAGAGTGCTTTTTATACTCATCTGCTAAACAATTATGCTTTAAAACATGCAAAATTAGCACTTTTTTCTGAAAAATGAACCACTAAATAGAATTTTTTAAAGACTATTAAGGACTAAATCAATATTTGGCTTATTGGCACTTGTCATTTCAAAAAAACTATTAACTAATAACTGATAACTGACAACTTTTTACTAACTTTGCAGGCGATTTTCAGAAACAATTAAATAAAGCACTATAATGGATAAAAAAGTAAGGGTACGTTTTGCCCCATCACCCACTGGCCCGCTGCACATTGGCGGCGTGAGAACTGCATTGTTTAACTATCTCTTTGCTCGCCAGAATGGCGGCTCGATGATTCTTCGCATTGAGGACACCGACAGCAACCGCTTCGTTCCTGGTGCCGAGGAATATATCAACGAGGCATTGCAATGGCTCGGCATAGGGATTGACGAGGGCGTGTGTGAGGGAGGCAACTACGGTCCTTACAAGCAGAGCGAGCGTCGCGACATCTACCGCAAGTATGTGAAGCAATTGCTCGAAGATGGCAAGGCCTACATCGCTTTTGATACCCCTGAGGAACTCGACGCTAAGCGCAAAGAAATCGCTAATTTCCAATACGATGCGAAGACTCGTGGCATGATGCGCAATTCTCTCACATTGCCAAAAGAGGAAGTTGACCGCCTTATTGCCGCTGGCGAGAAGTATGTGGTTCGCATCCTTATTGAACCTGATCAGGAGGTTAAGGTCAACGACCTGATTCGTGGCGAGGTGACTGTAAACAGTTCGGTGGTTGATGACAAGGTGCTCTACAAGAGTGCCGATGACCTTCCCACATATCACTTGGCAAACATCGTAGATGACCATCTGATGGAAGTCTCTCACGTTATTCGTGGCGAAGAGTGGCTGCCTAGTGCCCCATTGCACGTGCTGCTCTATGAAGCATTTGGCTGGAAAGATTCAATGCCACAGTTTGTGCACCTGCCATTGCTGCTCAAGCCCGATGGCAAGGGCAAACTTAGCAAGCGCGACGGTGACCGTTTGGGTTTCCCCGTGTTCCCACTCGAGTGGCACGATCCCGTGAGTGGCGACATCAGCAGCGGATATCGCGAGCGTGGCTATCTACCTCAGGCTGTTGTTAATTTCCTTGCCTTGCTTGGTTGGAATCCTGGTACTGACCAAGAGATTTTCTCAATGGACGAACTTATTAAGGAATTCTCGTTTGAGCATTGCTCGAAGAAGGGCGCGAAGTTCGACTTTGAGAAAGGCAAGTGGTTCAACCACGAGTACCTTATCAATATGGACGACGCAGCTCTTGCCGAGATTTTCAAGCCCGAGCTCGCAAAGCATGGCGTTGATGCCTCGCAGTTCAGCGACGAGTATATCACCCGTTCTGTGGGCATGATTAAGAGCCGCATCAGCTTCGTGGGCGACATTTGGGACAATGCTAAGTTCTTCTTTGTGGCTCCCACCGAGTATGCTCCCAAGGACATCAAGAAGCGATGGAAGGAGGACACTCCCGAGACCATGCGTCGCCTCATTGAAGTTATCAAAGGCATCGACGACATGACAAGTGCCAATGCCGAGGAAATCGTGTTAGGATGGATTAAGGACAACGAGCTGCACATGGGCAATGTGATGAACGCTTTCCGCCTCACTGTCGTGGGTGAATGCAAGGGCCCTCACATGTTTGACATCGCTGAGCTCATGGGCAAGGACGAAATCATTGCTCGCATTGAGCGTGGCATTGAGAATATAAAGCCTGTAGTTGAGTGATTCATGCGCCTAAAGCTGATTGCTATATTGATTGCGTTGATGCCGGTACTCACACTAAGTTCTCAGGAGCTGGAGTGGAGTGTGGACATGAATGCAGTGTTCAAGAACACCGAGAGTGAGTATTGGGGCTCACCTAGCAACACTTATATTTTCACTCGCATTACTCCACAAATTGGTGTGTTGCTCGACAGCGCACGTCACCGCATCATGGGTGGCGTCACTTGGTATCAGCCCATGAATGACCACTTGCATGGTTATAAGGTGCTGCCGGCAATCTATTATCAATATAAGGATAATGCTAAAGGATTGGGATTTAAATTCGGTGTAATACCCAATGAACTTAATGCACATTGCCCAACTTATTTGCGTAGTGACTCAATAAATTTCGTTCAACCCAATATTAAAGGAGCAGTTTTCACAATTGACAAGCCACATTTTTTTATGTACTCTTGGTTTGACTGGCGGCAGATACAAACGAAGAATAAACGAGAGGCATTTGATGTCACGGGGCAGTTAGGGTGGAAAACAAATAAAGAGAATAATTATTTTTCGGCATCGGCTGTCTTGCGATATAATCATTTGTCGGTAAGTAAAATGCATTATGATGGCGAAGGGGTTGTGGATAATTTTGTGTTCTGTCCTCAACTCTTTTACGGGCACTGGTGGTCAAATACTAGTCTCTATTTTTCGGCTGGCATGCTGATGTCGTTTGACCGTGACCGTGTTGGCGACAACAAATGGCACACTCCTGTTGGATTCTATGCCACAGCACAGGCAAGTTGGAAGTGGCTGTCATTGACCGAGAGTTTCTATGCTGGAGATTATCAAATGCCGTTCTACGAGAAATATGGCAGTCTGCTTTATCAAGGTGATCCTTTCTATCACAACAAGATATATAGTCGTACCGACCTAGTAGCGACAATATTTCAGAAAGACTTTGTGAATCTAGAGGCACGACTAACGTTCCATGCCTCGGAGGACAAAAAAACGGCCTTCTCTCAGCAGGTGGCGGTAAGATTCTTTATCGACAATAATATTTTGAAACACCATAAGAACAAGACTAAGGGTGTTTCTAGGTTGCCTCTATCTCCACAATTTTAAAACTAATCATATTTTAAATGAATTTCCTATATAATATTGCGATGTCCGCTACTGCCTGGGGAATGCGCTTGGCATCACCTTGGCACCACAAAGCTAAACTCACTGTGCAAGGCCAGAAAAGAACTATTCCATATCTGAAAGATACTCTTGATACAGATGGTGTCTACATTTGGATCCATGCGGCATCACTTGGTGAATTTGAGCAGGGTAGGCCCTTAATAGAGAAAATCCGAGAGGAGCAGCCCGATGCTAAGATTCTGCTCTCGTTCTATTCGCCTAGTGGTTACGAGGTACGCAAGAATTACGATAAGGTCGATGCAGTGTGTTATATGCCCGTCGATACCCCACGGCGTGTTAAGGAGTTTCTTGACGTGGTGAAGCCCAAGATGGCAATCTTTGTGAAGTATGAGTTTTGGGGCAACTTCCTTGAGCAACTCAAGCAGCGCAATGTGCCCACCTATATTATTTCGTCAATCTTCAGGCCTAATCAATCATTTTTTAAACCCTGGGGCGGAATGTTCCGCAAGATGCTGAGCTGCTTCACTCACCTCTACGTACAAGATGAGGAGTCGCGTGAACTGTTGCATGGCATTGGTATTGACAATGTTACAGTGTGTGGCGACACACGCCTCGATAGGGTGTTGCAAATCAGAGCGCAAGCCAAGGAGTTTCCTGCTATTTCACAGATGGTGGTTGGCAGCAAGAATGTGATGGTTATGGGCAGCTCGTGGCAGCCCGATGAAGACATAGTCATTCCTTATTTCAACTCGCATCCCGAGATGAAGCTCATCATCGCTCCGCATGAGTTTGACGAGAATCGTCTTGAGGCAATGATGGCGCGCATCAAGCGGCCTGTGGCGCGATATACACAACTTGAGGGAATAGATCCAGCCACGCTCGATTGCATGATAATCGACTGCTTCGGCATTCTGTCTTCTCTATATCGCTATGGCACAATCTCCTACGTGGGCGGAGGATTCGGCTCGGGTATTCACAACGTTCCTGAGGCTGCAGTTTATGGCATACCTGTTATTTTTGGTCCTAAGCATGAGAAGTTTAGGGAAGCCGTAGAACTTAACGCTTGTGGTGGAGGCTTCGCCATAAGCGACGCCCATCAGTGCCACGAGGTTCTAGACAAATTACTTGGCGATAAGCAAGCGCTTGAGGATGCTGGCTCTGCCGCCATCAACTACATTGAGGCTCACACTGGTGCTACTCAGCAAATATATAACGATTTGTTTTAACCTAACCTCCTTACTTAGCTGTTAGCTTGTTATCCTTCATGCGGACTATGTATTGCTGAAGGATAGCTCTTATTTGCCGTTCCATAAACGGAAGTTGCTGGAATTGGCCCTTCTTGCTCAAGAGATTGTTCTTTAGCGAGAAATCCTCCTTAAACTTATAGATTCCAATGAGCTCGTTGTTGCGGTATTCTATCATTAGGTCGTCAAGATAGTACATTGATGTGCCATCACGGTCGTTAAACACAAAGTTCACATAATTTGGACTATCATCAAACACGTCCTTGCCAAACGAGAAATATGGTTTCTGGTAATTGAGAAGACCAAGTATGGTTGGTGTGATGTCGGTCTGTTGCATCAGGCGTGTGGAGTCGCATTTGATTGGAAGTTGACCACCTGGAGTGTAGAAGAAGATAGGTATCAAGAATCGTCCCATGTCATTGTTGTAGTCACTGCGATGAGAAACACCGCAATGATCGGCTGAGAAGACAAAGATTGTGTTCTCAAACCATGGCTCATTCTTCACTTGCTCGAAATATTGTCTTATCGCATAATCGGCATAGCTGATGGAGCGGTGCATTGGAATCTCTCCGCGTGTGAAGGTGTTTTCAAACTGCTCGGGTATCTTGAAAGGCTCATGGCTTGATGCGGTAAAAACAGTGAGGAAGAATGGTTTGTCCTTTTTGGCATATTCTTTAGTATATTTGGCAAAATACTGCAGATAAGGCTCGTCGAAAATTGCCCATGTGCCATCAAAGTCATCTTTGTTGGGATACTCATCCATTCCATAATATTGTTCAAAACCAATGGAAGAGCAAAATGCTTTGAAGCCTAAGGTGCTGTTTGGGGCGCCATGGAAAAATGCAGTGTTGTATCCTTCGTCACGAAGCATTTGAGGCAACGCTTGAAGGGTGTTGTTGGAGTAGATGTAATAGCAGTAAGGGTCAATATATCGTGGAATGCCGGCAAAGCTGGCTGGCATGCAGTCAACAGAACGCGCACCATTGGCAAAGCTGTACTCAAAACAGTAGCTTTGGCTCAGTAACTCGTCGAGGAATGGAGTATAGCCACGATAGTGCCCACCATCTTTATCTTTGTTGAAAAAACCTGTGTATTCCATTGAGAAACTCTCCATTAGGAAAACCACCACATTCATGCGGCGCATCTCGCCTCCGCGTGGAGTGGAGTTTTTGACAGGGTTAAAGATGCCATCGAGTTCTTCTTCTTTAAAGAACTTCGGGTCTTTATATCCGCTTTTGTGTATGGTGGTTATCATGGTGAACGGTGTGTTTAGCACTATTGCTGCCTCAATAGGATGTTTACAGTAGAGCTCGGCGGAGTCTTGTCTCATGGGGTGCATCTTCCATGATAATCCACCACGCAGACCTGCAAATGTCAAGAGTAAAGCGATCAAGAAGATTCCTGTGTGGATAGGGTAGTAGAATTTGGCAGATGGGTAGTCTTCTTTAGAACGGTTTTTCTTGATGGGGTTATAATATAAGAAGATTATAGCTGCAATCATGGCGATTCCAAAGAGCCATACCTGCCAGTAGCCAGTGATGCTGTTGAGGAAAATCTTGCCGAGATTGCTCTCTCCTCCAAATTCTGAGAACATAATCCATGTTGAGCGGCGTCCTCCAAACTCAAAATATACGATATCGGCAGCGTTGATTGCAATGCCTATAATATTGATAACTAGGAAGATGATTTTTACAATGCGCTGATATTTGATAGTGTCGCGGCATTTTAGCGGTATAAACTGCATAATCACGCACAATACGTTAAGATAGCAAAGTGCGCTGATGTCAAATCTTAGTCCTCCTAACGACATTGTCATCATGTCGCCATAGTTTACATCAGGAAAGAATCGAGTGTTCATGAAATAAAACACCCAACGGGTGATCATGTAAATCGCTAACATGATCAAGAAATTCACAGCCATTATAAAGCCAGGCTCTTTAATGAACTGTTTTTTATTTGGAATTAACTTCATTTGTTGTGGTCAAAAAATCGTTATCAAAAGTTGTGCAAAATTACAATAAATATTTTTCTCTTCAGCAATGTGTAAATGATTAAGTGGCGCATTTGTTAAGAATTGACATTGCCTTACTCAAAAAAAGGGGGAGAAATAGTGCTGTTGTCATTAATTATTACTAAATTTGCCTGCTTTAACGAAAATTTTTGACATTCATAATGACTGACAATAAGTTTAAACTACTTGCCGGACCTTGTGTTATAGAAAGCGAGAAAAATGTGATGCATCTTGCCGAGGCACTGAAAGGCATTACTGGCAAGTATGATGTGGACTTCTTTTTTAAGGCTTCATGGGATAAGGCAAACCGCACTAAAGCAACAAATTACCGAGGACCTGGATTGGAAGAGGGACTGCGCATACTTGAGAAAGCAAAGACAGAGGTAGGGGTGAAGATTGTCACCGATATTCATGAGCCAGACCAAGCTGAGGCTGTAGCACAGGTTGCCGATATCATTCAGATTCCTGCATTTCTGTGCCGACAGACCGATCTGCTGAAAGCTGCTGCTATGACGGGTAAGATGGTGAACATCAAGAAAGCCCAGTTCTCGAGCCCAGAAGAGATGGCCAACGTGGTAGGCAAAATGGAGCACTTTGGGTGCACTAATTTTATGCTGTGCGAACGTGGCAACTGCTTTGGTTACAACAACTTGGTTGTTGATATGGCAGGATTGGTGAGATTGTCGCGACTTGGCTATCCTGTGCTTTTTGATGCAACGCATAGCGTTCAGATTAGCGGCGGCGGTCTCAATCACGGCAATAGCGGAAAGAGCGAGTTTGTGCCTTATCTGGCAAAAGCCGCAGTTGCGACTGGCGTGCTTTCAGGCCTCTTTATGGAGGTTCATAATGATCCTGCTAATGCACTTTGTGATGGCAGCTGCATGCTTCACATCGACAATCTCGACAATTTGCTCAGTCAGATAATGCGAATAAGAGAAATCGCTCAAGAATAAGATATGCTTATACTTAAGAGAATAGTTCACACCACCATTTGGGGCGGTCCAAAAATTAGCCGATTGGCAGGCGTTGAGGGCGACAGCATAGGTCATCTCTACTCACTGTATTGCCGTGAAGGAGTCTCTAATGAGATTCTGAATGGTGAATGGAAAGGCCGTTGCCTGAATGAGGTTTTTCCGCTTTTCAAGGACAAGGTGCGCATGGCTGAGTATGAGTATTTCCCTCTTACTCTTGCCTTGACTGAAGCACAAGAGAACCTTAGCATCCAAGTTCACCCCAATGATAAAGCAGCTCAGAAACTTGAGCACCGAGCACGTGGCAAGCGAGAGTCGTGGTACTTTATTGATGCGCCCACTTCGGGCACCATTATCAATGGATGTACGTGCCATGATAAGGAACAGGAGAGGGAGATGATTAAACAAGGCCAGTTTATGGAGATGGCCGACACTCTCGCTGTTAAGAAGGGTGACTATGTGTTTGTAGAGCCAGGCACACTTCATGCAATTACCGCTGGCAGCTTGGTGTTCGAGATTGAGGAGGGCAGTGACTTCACTTATCGCTTCTACGACTATAATCGTGTTGATGCACAAGGCAACCCTCGCGAGCTTCATGTTGAGAAGGCAACTAGCGCACTTGACATCAATTTGAAGTCGGTGGTCAAAGCTTATAACGGACAGGAGATTAAAGAAAAAACTTACAGTACAAAACTGATAAACAATATTAATAATTACACTAACGAAAGTGCCACGCTTGAGTGCTTCACACTCGTTAAAGGATTACTTAATGCCGATGGCATTGCAGTGTCGCCTGGTTCAACCATTTTATTGTGGCCTGGTGAATCACTCAATACCTGCCAAGTGCAACTCGCTTTCGTTTCAAAGATTAGGGAGGATAAGGTATGATATATTCACCATCATTAATGTGCGCCAACTTCGACAACCTCAAGGCTGAGACATTTGCGCTTGAGGCTGCAGGTGCCAACCGACTCCATCTTGATGTCATGGACGGACGATATGTCCCAAACTTTGCTATGGGACTAGGCGATGTGAAATCGGTGTGCCGCAACACGTCACTGGTAACCGAGCTTCACATGATGATTATGGAGCCCAGTCGTTATATTAAGATGTATGCCGATGCTGGCGTTGATATAATCTATTTCCACCCCGATAGCGACAGCCACCCATTGCAGGTGATTAAGAAGATTAGGAAAGAAGGCCGCAAGCCAGGCATAGTAATCAATCCTGAGACCACAATCGAGAGCCTTGCCGAATATTACGACTTGGTTGATAACGTGCTTCTTATGGGGGTGAAACCTGGATATGCTGGCCACATCTATCTGCCTTATGTTGAAGAAAAGATAGGGCAGCTTATTGAACTCAAAGACAAGTATAATCTTGAAATCATTATGGATGGCGCTTGTACAGTAGAGCGCATGAAGCGCTGGGTGAAGCAAGGTGTTGACGGCTTTGTGCTTGGTACATCATCGCTATTCGGGCACTTGGGAACCTACAAGGAGATTATCAACAGAATAAAGCACGAATGTGGTGAATAAGACAATGAAAATCAAGCTTCTGGTAATGGATGTTGATGGGACTCTGACCGATGGAAAAATCAATATGGGGCCCAACGGTGAGTTGTTCAAAGCCTTTGACATTAAAGATGGGTATGCCATCAACGAGATGTTGCCTGCTCACGGCATAGTCCCTGCGATTATTACCGGGCGCATTTCAAGCATAGTAGAAAACAGGGCGCGCGAGTTGCACATTGATGAGCTCTATCAAGGAAAACATGATAAACTCGACACCCTGCGTGAACTCATGCAAAAATATGCCTGCTCACGCGAAAACGTGGCATACATTGGCGACGACATCCTCGATATCGTGTGTATGCGCGAATGTGGCTTGGTAGGCTGCCCTGCCGATGCCTGCCAGCAAGTGAAGGATACTGCGCAGTATGTGTGCAAGAAGAATGGCGGTGATGGCGCTGTTCGTGAGTTTATAGAGTATATACTTGAAACTGAATAACCTGCTGCAAGTAAAAAAACAGCAAAAATCGAGAATAGTCGGAAAAAAAATATGCAAAGTTCTTTGTCATTAAAGAAATTTGTAGTACCTTTGCCGCGCTTTTCGCAATCTCTGGCAAGAAGTTTAGGCGTGAGTCTATTAGAGTGGCTTGTGAATATTGCGAAGTGTGATTAAAAAAACATTTAAGAAATTTCTTTTACAATGGACTTAATTAAAGTTGCAGAACAAGCATTTGCTACAGGCAAGGAGTTGCCCGATTTTCTTCCAGGCGACACAATCACAGTAGCTTATCGCATCAAAGAGGGTAACAAAGAGCGTATTCAGCAGTACCGTGGCGTTGTCATCAAGATCAACGGCGAGGGTGCAAAGAAGCGTTTCACCGTTCGCAAGATTAGCGACGGCATTGGTGTAGAGCGTATCTTCCCAATGGAGAGCCCCTTCATCGATAGCATTGCTATCAACAAGTACGGTCGCGTTCGCCGCGCCAAGCTTTATTACCTTCGTGGTCTCACCGGTAAGAAAGCTCGCATCAAAGAGCGCCGTTTCGTTAAGAAGGATGCTGCTAAATAAGCTTTTCCTTAAGTTGACGATTAAAGAATCAAAAACCGTGGCAGTTGCAACTCGCCGCGGTTTTTTGTTTTTTATGGTGTTTTTTGTTTGAATGTTTAAATTATTTGACTACCTTTGCGAAAAATAATCACAACATAATACGTTAACTAATCCCTAATATTTATGAGACGATCAATGGATTACAAGCCCTTTTTGGCGATGATGGTTATTTTGCTGCTCTCGTGTTTTGCATCAAATGCCGTAGCGCAAAGTGGCGACGATGTAAGTTACCAAAAATATCCTTTTTTTAGCACTCTCAAAAACGCTAAAGATGGCACTCTAAAGCTTGTAATTAAAAGTGAAAAAGATTTGGAACGCGTATTTGGCCCCTCTGGATTTATTGGCCCCACGCCCAGGATAGATTTTGAGACCAGTTTCATTATCGCAGTAGTAGTGCCTGAGAATATTGCTCAGGCTACAATTGAGCCTGTATCGCTTAAGCGCAATGGCAATAAATTGGTGTTCTCTTATTGCATCGACCCGGTGAAAAAGACAAATGAGTCGCGCAGGTCTTATACTGCGATAATCGTTGACCGCAGTCAACCTATGAAGGTTGACTTCCAAGAGGTTTCCAAGAATGGCGCTCCGCAGAATCTCCCCAATGATGTCAAGGCCCTGCGAAAGCAGGTGGAATATCTCACGTCGGAGAATGAGGAGTTGAAGAAAAATGTGCAAGGACTTCTCGAAGAGAATCAGAAACTAGAAGCTCAGCGTTTGTATTATATCAATACACTCAAGGAACTTGAGGCTGAGATTGAAAATTTAAAAAAGCATATTCGTCATTAATAAAATAAATAATTAACATAATGAAGAAAGTTGTATATTTTTTGACGCTTGCTGTTGCAATGTCATTAATGGCATGCAATTCAGGAAATGGCGCTTCATCTAAAAGCTCTGATGGTGAAATGATTGTGACTGAAACATCGTCTGCTAGTGTTGGTGAAGTTGCTGCCTCTGCTCAAGACGTAGAAATGGCGACTCCAGAAGCCGCTGCTATGCCAAACAATGGTAACGCTAGTGCAAATACCGCCCCCCAGCAGCCTCCAAAGGCTTCACCATTTAGTGCCGAGGATGCTGTAAAATACAAGGAAGGGATAAAGCTGGTAAAAGAGTATAGTGATGAACTGAATAAATGCGTTGATGCAAAAATGAATGGCGGAGCTATCGATGATGCCGCTAAACAGCGCATCACTGAGATTCAGAACAAACTTACCGAACTTGAGAAGGCTGGAAAGATGAATAAACAGCTTATTGAACTCAAAAAGGTGAGTGACGATGTTTATAAGAAAGTATTAGCAAAATAAATTTTTTCTATTAACAAATAAAACTAGACTATTATGGCAGACGGAATTTTAGACAAAGCAAAAGATTTTGTTCAGGACAAAGCAGGTGATTTGTTGAAGAACCCAGAGGAGATTAAGAAGAAAGTAACTGAGGTTGGCCAAAAGATTGCTCCCGATTCACTCGATCCAAAAGTGGAGGAAGTGGTTGACAAAGCAGTAGATTTCTTAACCGACAAACTCACCAAGAAAGACGACGCCGAGAAGAAATAACTAGGCATAAAATCGTGTTCTTGATTTCTTTTAGCTGCCGGGCTTGAAAGCTCGGAAAGATAATTGTGCACCTTAAAGTTGACGGCTTAAGGTGCATATTTTTTCTATAATTGAATTTTCGTCAAAAAAATGTAAAAAAAATTGCGCTTATTTCTTTGTATTGCGCATATTTTAATGTATATTTGCAGTCCACAATTTGTCAACTTAGTTAAGAGAAATAGTTAAAGGCCTATAATATAATGGGAAAGAGAGCATTATTGATGATTTTAGATGGTTGGGGAATTGGCGATAAGACCAAGAGTGATGCCATTTTCTCGACTCCAACTCCATATTGGGACTCATTGTTGGCTACATATCCTCACAGTCAGCTTCAGGCTAGCGGCGAGAATGTGGGTCTGCCCGACGGTCAGATGGGCAACAGCGAAGTGGGTCACCTGAACATTGGGGGTGGAAGGGTCGTGTATCAAGACCTCGTGAAAATCAACAAGGCTATTCGTGACAAGTCGATATTGACCAACCCCGAGATAGTAAATGCTTTTGGCTATGCCAAAGAGACAGGCAAAGCAATCCACTTTATGGGTCTAACTAGCAACGGTGGAGTTCACAGTTCACTGGAGCATCTGTTCGCGTTGTGCGACATTGCAAAGCAGTATGAGCTTAGCGAGGTCTTTATTCACTGCTTTATGGACGGTCGTGATACCGACCCCGAGAGCGGCAAGGGTTTTGTGGCTCAGCTCGAGGAACATTGCGCTCAGAGCGCAGGTGTGGTGGCAACAGTCACTGGTCGTTACTATGCCATGGACCGCGACAAGCGCTGGGAGCGCATCAAGCTTGCCTACGACCAGCTCGTACATGGCGAGGGTCGCAAGAGCGACAACATGGTACAGGCCATTCAGGAGAGTTATGACGAAGGCGTGACCGATGAGTTCATCAAGCCTATCGTCAACACCACAGTTGATGGCCGCATAAAGGATGGTGACGTGGTGATTTTCTTCAACTTCCGCAACGACCGCGCCAAGGAGCTTACCATTGTCCTTACTCAGCAGGATATGCCTGATCAAGGGATGACCACGATACCAAATTTGCAGTATTATTGCATGACTCCTTACGACGCTTCGTTCACTGGCGTTCACATCCTCTTTAAGAAAGATAATGTGGATAATACACTAGCCGAATATTTGTCATCGCAAGGAAAGAAGCAATTGCACATTGCCGAGACTGAGAAATATGCTCATGTCACTTTCTTCTTCAACGGCGGACGTGAGACACCCTTTGAGGGCGAGGACCGCATCCTTGTGCCTTCACCCAAAGTTGCCACCTACGACCTCAAGCCCGAGATGAGTGCACCCGAAGTGAGAGACAAACTCGTTGAGGCGATAGGGGAGAGGAAGTATGATTTCATCGTGGTGAACTATGCCAATGGTGACATGGTGGGACACACTGGCGTATATCCCGCCATCGTTAAGGCCGTAGAGACAATTGACGTGTGTGTGCGCGACACTGTGGAGGCTGCACGTGCGGCAGGCTATGAGGTGATTATCATCGCCGACCATGGTAACTGCGACCATGCCATTAATGAGGACGGCACGCCAAACACCGCTCACTCGCTGAACCCAGTGCCTTGCATCTATGTCACCGACAATAAGGAAGCAAAGGTCGCTGAAGGACGCCTTGCCGACGTGGCACCATCAATTCTCCAGATTATGGGACTTGAGCAGCCCGCCGAGATGACAGGAACAGGGCTGATTAAGTGTTAAGTCGTAAGTGTTAAGAGTTAAGTAAAGCCGCATGCGGCTGTGAAGATAAAAATAACAAAACGAAATATATCATTAAATACACAACACATTTTTTTCATTTCATATACTCGTTTTACTATGATGGCTCGACGCAGTGAATGCATCGAGTCATCTCTTTTACACAGTGCGGTTCAGCCATCAACAGCTGAACCGCATAATTTGTTTTGCACAACCGCAAGTCTTCGACTTGACTTAAAAACTAACTAATTATCACTTAAAGCTCAATCGCGTCTTTCACTTTGTCGGGGAGGAGAGCGAAGTCGATTACCTCCTTAATTGTGTTGACGAAGTGGAAGGTGAGTCCTTTGAGGTAGATGTCGTTGATTTCGTCAATGTCTTTCTTGTTGTCGCGGCACAGAATGATGTCGGTGATGCCTGCGCGCTTGGCAGCGAGGATTTTCTCTTTGATGCCGCCCACTGGCAGCACCTTGCCACGCAGGGTGATTTCGCCTGTCATCGCCACATGGTCACGCACTTTGCGCTGGGTGAACGATGAAACCAGCGATGTCACCATTGTCACGCCTGCCGATGGGCCATCTTTTGGGATGGCGCCCTCGGGCACGTGCACATGGACGTTGTATTTATCGAAGAGTTCGTAGTCGATGTTAAAGAGCTGACTGTGGCTCTTGAGATATTGCAGCGCAATCATTGCGCTCTCCTTCATCACGTCGCCTAGGTTGCCAGTGAGGGTGAGTTTTTCGCCCTTGCCACGCGACAGTGCGCTCTCAATGAATAGAATCTCGCCACCCACGGCAGTCCATGCCAGACCTGTTACCACTCCAGCAAACTCGTTGCCCTCGTAGCGGTCGCTGTTGAAATCACGGGCTCCGAGAAACTCCTTCAGACTCTCCACGTCGATGCTCTTGGGATATTCGTCGCCGCTTGCTTTCTTGCGTGCCACCTTGCGCAGCACCTTGGCAATCTTCTTCTCAAGTTCACGCACACCGCTCTCGCGTGTGTAACCGTCAATGATTTCGGTGATAGTTGCCTTGGGGAAGGTGATTTCTTTCTTCTCAAAACCGTTCTCTTGCAGCTGCTTGGGCACAAGGTGCTTGCGTGCAATCTCGATTTTCTCCTCTGGGATATAGCTGTTGATTTCAATCACCTCCATGCGGTCGAGCAAGGGTTTTGAGATAGTGCCAAGGTTGTTGGCGGTTGCGATAAACAGCACCTTTGAGAGGTCGTAATCCACGTCAAGGTAATTGTCGTGGAAGTGGCCGTTCTGTTCTGGGTCGAGCACCTCTAACAATGCCGATGCAGGGTCACCTTTGAAGTCCTGCCCCACCTTGTCGATTTCGTCGAGCACAATCACCGGGTTGCAGCTGTTGCACTTCATCATCGCCTCGACTATGCGGCCTGGCATAGCGCCAATGTAGGTGCGACGGTGACCGCGAATCTCGGCCTCGTCGTGCAAACCGCCCAGCGAGATGCGCTCATACTTGCGATGCAGTGCCTCGGCGATGGAGCGTCCAAGTGATGTCTTGCCCACACCCGGAGGGCCATAGAGGCAGATGATAGGTGCCTTGAGGTCGCCACGCAATTTGAGTACCGAGAGATGCTCGAGGATGCGGTCTTTCACGTTCTCCAGCCCATAGTGGTCGCGATTGAGCTTTGTTTCCACCTTCTTGAGGTTGAAGTTGTCGGTGGTATATTCGTTCCACGGCAGGTTGAGCATGGTGTCGAGGTAGGCATATTGCGTAGAGTAGTCGGGAGACTGAGGGTTGAGGCGCTCAAGTTTCTTGAGTTCCTTCTCAAAGTGCTTTTGAGTGCTCTCGTCCCATTTTTTTTCTTTGGCACGGTTCTCGAGTTCGGGGATGTCGTCGTCGTTGGTGCCAAGCTCCTCCTGAATAGTGCGTATCTGTTGCTGCAGGAAGTGCTCACGTTGCTGCTGCGAGAGATCTTCGCGGGTGCGCAACTGAATGCTTGCCTTCAGGTCGATGAGCTGCGCCTCTTTACTCAGAATGCCAAAGAGGTGATAAGCGCGCTTCTTGATGTCACTCTCCTGGAGCAACATCTGTTTGTCGCGGGCCTCAAAGGGGATGTTTGTGGCGAGGAAGTGCATCAAATAGACTGGATCGTCGATGTTGGTGATGGCAAATTTCATCTCTTTGCCAGCGTCGCCCATCTTGTTGAGCATGTCGTAGGTCAACTCCTTGATAGAACTGATTATGGCCTCAAACTCGCCGTCGTTCTTCTTAGGCAATTTTTCGTTGAAGAGCGAGATGTTGCCACGCATGTAGGGTTCGCGTGTAGTGATTTCCTCCAGCACGAAGCTCGAGCGGCCGTGCAGAATCACATTGGTGGAGTCATCGGGCAGTTTAAGCACTTTGATAACCTCGGCAACGGTGCCCACTGGGTAAAGGTCGTTTTTGTCGGGATCGTCAACATCGCTGTCAATTTGGCAAACTACTGCCAAAGGTTCACCCGTGCGCTGTGAGTCCTTAATCGCATTAAGGGATTTTGTGCGGCCCACCATCACTGGCATTGTCATGCCTGGAAACAGCACCATATTGCGCAGGGCAAGTACTGGCACGTCTTTCAACTCCTTTTCTTTCAGAAGTTTGTCGTCGCCATTGGCATGAATCTCGGCAAAGATAGGAATGGCATGCGCGCCACCATCGTTCATTTCGTAATCTATATCTTTATTAAAATCTATCATATAATTATTGTGTGTTTTTGATTGCAAAATTACTAATAATATTGTATAAGCAAAACTAGTGCCAGTTATCATTTATTTCTGCTTGTAGAGTGGGCAAATTAAAAACAACTGATTTTTAAATAAAATGCTCACGCGCGCAATGCATTGAACAAGCTCAGTTTTGACTTGCTTAATCGCATTTTTCTGATTATTCTGATTTGTGTGTGGGGCGCTTTTGCCACTCTTGCCGGAGTGGAAATTAAGCACTGTGTGCTAAAATTGATGTTGCGCCCAAGGGCGCTAAAATTTTAGTGCGAAGCACCACAATAATTTTAGAGCTGCTGTAATTGAAATAATGACAAATTATTCCTTACCCACACTATGATTAAATTTTTATTATTATATTTGCACTTTATAAATTCTTTAAAAAACTAAAACCATAATTATATGAGCAAACTTAATCCTAAATTAGAATTAGAGAAACAACTTGGTAAGCAGATTTATAATGCTTTGCAGGGCGAGATAGTGGAAGAGGTACTTCGTAAGACCAAGACTTCGAGTCGCGACGCCTATTGGCGCAGCAGCATGGAGGGACATAGCCTTAGGGTGCAGAAAGAACTCTTGCCCGACTTTTATGAACTATGCCAGGATGTGAAGAAGAAACTTAAAGTAAAGGAAGAAGTCGATTTCTATATAACAGGCGACAGCGATGTCAACGCTTTCTCGTTGGCTGCCGAAGATGAAGGCGAGCACCACATCGTGAATGTGAACTCGGCGCTCTTCGACTTGATGAGCACCGATGAGCTGCGCTTTGTCATTGGTCATGAGCTGGGGCACTTGATCAACAAAGATACAGCACTGGCAAGACTCATCAACTTTGTGTTCCCACCCGAGGCGGCAGTGCCTGTGACGTTGCAGTACAAGATACGCCTGCATGAGCAGCTTGCCGAACTCGTCGCCGATCGCTATGGCTACATGGCAACCGAGAACCTGGGCGTGTGCGTGACGGCCTTCTTCAAGATGGCATCGGGTCTAGACTTGGAAAAGATGAACGTGAGCATCGATGCCCTGATTGCCGATAACAACCGGCGCCTTGAATACTTCTTGAAAGACAAGGGCATAAGCCGCTCGTCACATCCTGTTAATCCCATCAGGGTGCAGGCTCTCAACTTGTTTGCCACTTGCCAGTCGCAAGAAGAGCTTCATAAAGGCATGGATGAACTCATCTCCATCCTTCTCAAGGTGGGTGATAGTGAGCTCGATGAGTATATGGCACGTTTCATCGCTTCGGCAGGACTCATTGTGGCAAGTAGCGATAAGAAAGTGAAAGAAGACGAGGTGAACCAAATCATTGAGATGCTTGCCCGCCTCAAGATATTCCCTCGCAAATACCTGGAAGAGATAGCACAAGGCGATGTGGGCGCAATCTTCAACGACTCGGTGGAGAACATCCTAAAGATTAACCCTGGCATGAGAATGGGACTGCTTGAGTATATGATTCATATTGCTCTGAGCGACAAAGTGATAGCACGCAATGAGGTTGAACTATTGTATAATTTTGGCGCGAGCATATCGCTTAGCGAGATTGAAGTGGCGTCGGCGATTGCCGAATCAATCCAGCGCAACTATATGCCCAGCCTGGAGTCGATTTGCTAACTCACCACTTCGCACATAACATTTAATTTTTTACACTTATTACTTATCTCTCAACTATCCCCTCAAAATTGCGTTAAGCGCGTTTTCAATAAAAAAGATTAAAAACGCCGTTATATTTTGCTGTTTCGGGAAAAAGTAGTAATTTAGTGCACTAATTCAAATCTTGTCCTAGAGAGGGTATAAATATTGCAAAAATTAGAATACACATAACATAAACAACAAATTTAAATATCAAATGAAAACCAAACATTTGCTACTTGGCGATGAGGCCTTGGCACTTGGCGCACTGCATGCCGGATTGAGCGGCGTGTGGGCTTATCCTGGTACCCCATCGACCGAGATTACAGAGTTTATTCAAAAGAGCGAGCAAGGCCGCGCTGGCAGCGTGCATTGCCGTTGGAGTGCTAACGAGAAGACTGCTATGGAGGAGGCTTTGGGCATGAGTTATGCTGGCAAGCGCGCTATGGTGTGCATGAAGCATGTAGGCATGAATGTGTGTGCCGACGCCTTCGTCAATAGTGCCGTGACAGGTGCTAATGGCGGCCTGGTTATTGTCGCTTGCGATGATCCCTCGATGCACTCATCGCAGAACGAGCAGGACTCTCGCTTCTATGCCGACTTCGCTATGATGCCATGCTTCGAGCCCTCTTCTCAACAAGAGGCCTACGAGATGGTGCGCTGCGCGTTTGATTACAGTGAGAAGAACCGCATCCCCGTGCTGATGCGCCTCACCACCCGCATGGCTCACTCTCGCGCTATCGTTGAGACCAGCGAGCAACTCAATCAAAACGAGATTCACTTCCCTGAGAATCCTCGTCAGTGGGTTACTCTGCCAGTGAACGCCCGCATGCGCAACGATCAGCTTGTGAAAGACATCCTCGCATTTGAGGAAGACGCTTGCACCATGGGTCAGAACCAGTATATTGATGGTCCCGACAACTCGATGGGTATCATCACTTGCGGTATCGCCTACAACTACCTCATGGAGAACTATCCCGACGGATGCCCATTCCCAGTGCTCAAGCTCACTCAATACCCATTGCCCAAGAAGATGGTGCGCAAGATGGCTGCCGAGTGCAAGAGCATCATGGTAGTGGAAGAAGGCCAACCACTGGTTGAGAAACTGCTTCGTGGCGTACTTGAACTGCCAATAGAGGTTAAAGGTCGTCTTGATGGCACCTTGCCACGCACTGGCGAGCTTAACCCCGACGTGCTGCGTGCTGCTCTTGGCATGGCTCCACTTGAGGCTCATGCTGCTGCAACAGTAACTGTTCCCCGTCCACCAGCATTGTGCCAGGGCTGCGGTCACCGCGACTTCTACACAGCACTCAATAATGTGCTCAAGAACTATGAGACTGCTCGCGTCTTTGCCGACATCGGCTGCTACACTCTTGGCTGGCTGGCTCCATTCCATGCCTTCCAGACCTGTGTGGAGATGGGTGCTTCGCTCACCATGTCGATTGGCGCTGCCAACGCTGGAGTACATCCTTCGGTAGCTGTGATTGGTGACTCTACATTCACTCACAGCGGCATGACAGGCTTGCTCGATGCAGTTAACGAGAAAGCCAACATCACCCTGTGCATCAGTGATAACCTTACTACAGGTATGACTGGTGGACAAGACTCGGCCGGCACTGGTCGCCTTGAGCAGATTTGCTACGGCGTGGGTGTTGATCCAGCACACGTGCGTGTGATTGTTCCTCTTCCCAAGAACTATCCCGATATGGAGAAGGTGATTGACGAGGAAATCAACTACAAGGGTGTTTCTGTAATTATCGCTCGCCGCGAGTGCATTCAGACCGCTAAGCGTCATGCAAAGGCTAAAGCAAAATGATTCTATCCACATCTAACAAATAAAATTCTCAAATCATGAAACAAGATATAATTCTTTGCGGTGTGGGCGGACAAGGAATCCTCTCCATTGCTACTATCATAGGTTGGGCTGCCCTGAAAGAGGGTATCTACTTGAAACAAGCCGAGGTGCATGGCATGAGCCAGCGTGGTGGCGACGTGCAGAGCAATCTGCGTCTGTCCGACGCTCCTATCAGCAGTGACCTTATTGCTCACGGCGCTTGCGACCTCATCATCTCGCTTGAGCCAATGGAGGCTCTGCGTTATGTGCAGTATCTCAACCCAAATGGCTGGGTTATTACTAACACCACTCCTTTTGTCAACATTCCTAACTATCCTGAGATGGAGGCCGTGAATGCTGAGCTCAAGAAGCAGGGCAACGTCATTATGATCGACGTTGACGCTATTGCTAAGGAAGTTAAATCGCCACGCAGCGCCAACATGGTGCTTCTGGGCGCCGCCGCTTCGGTTCTTGAGATGCTCAAGCCCGAGCAGCTACTTGAGGGCATCACCAATGTCTTCGCCAGCAAGGGCGATGCAATAGTAGAAACCAACATTGCCGCCTTCAAGGCTGGTTATGAGTTTGCACAAAAGAATAAATAACAAGAGGACAAGGGGAGAAGATTCTCTCTCTAAACTCTTCCCCCTTCCTCTAACCTATAAAACTATAAAACAACTATGAGTTTTCCTTTAAAACAACAAGTTCTAAACGATATCATGGCCGAGCGCGACCTTACCGACGTGTCGAGGACCACTATTCGCCAGTGTGCAGCTATCGCAGCCGAAATGGAAAAAGCGGCAGGCGAGAAGTTCTTGCGACTGGAGGTGGGAGTCCCTGGTCTGGCTCCAGGTCAAGTAGGCGTTGAGGCCCAGAAAGCTGCTCTCGACCATGGCATAGCAAGCATTTACCCCGCCATCAGCGGTCTGCCCGAGCTCAAAGAGAATGCCTCAAAATTCATCAAAGCTTTCATTGACGTGGATATTGCCCCCGAGTGCATAGTGCCCACTGTGGGCTCGATGCAGGCTGGCATGAATCTTATGCTCGAGTGCTCACAGCTTGACCCTGAGAAAGACACTATCCTCTATGTGAATCCAGGTTTTGCGCCTCATGTGATGCAAGCTTCGGTGCAAGGCATCAAGCATGAGCAGTTCGACATATATGAGTACCGTGGCGCTAAGCTTCGCGACAAACTCGAGGAATATTGCTCTAAGGGCAACATCGTGGCAATCGTCTATTCTAACCCCAATAACCCATCATGGGTGTGCTTGACCGACGAGGAGTTGCAGATTATTGGCGAGATGGCCAACAAATATGACATGATAGTGCTCGAGGACCATGCCTACCTCTGCATGGACTTCCGTACTGACAAGTCAGTGCCTTTTGAGCCACCTTTCCAGCCTACAGTAGCACGCTACACCGATAACTACGTCTTCATGCTTTCGGGCTCTAAGGTGTTCAGTTATGCTGGCGAGCGCATTGCTGTGGTTGGATTCAGCAACAAGCTCTTCCATCGTGAATATCCCGCCTTGCGTAAGCGCTATGGTATTGGCCGCATGGGCGACAACTTCATCTTCACATATTTGTATGTGGCTTCGTCGGGAACTTCTCACTCGGCACAATATGCATTGTCGGCAATGATGAAGGCTGCCGTTGAGGGCAAATATAAATTCGTCGATGAGGTGCGTGAATATGGCCGTCGTGCCAAGATTACCAAGCAGATTTTCTTGAAACATGGTTTCAATATCATCTATGATAAAGATGGTGACCAAGACCTAGCCGACGGATTCTATTACACCATTGGCTATGAGGGCATGAGCGACTCGCAGCTGCTCAACGACTTGATGCTGTGCGGTATCTCGGCTATCACGCTCAACACCACTGGTAGCAAGCAGCCAGGCATCCGTGCTTGTGTGTCGCAGCTCAACAGCGACTGGCACATCAAGGCTCTTGATGAGCGACTGGGTATCTTTGTAGAACTACAAAAAAATAAGAAATAATGAATTACATGAGTGCCGACGAGACGGTTCGCCTTGTCAAGAGTGGAGACCATATCTACTGCATGGGCAGTACGGCGATTCCCGTGGTGCTGCAGAGCGCTCTGGCGCGACGTGCCAGCGAGCTGCGCGATGTGGTAGTGTATTCGGCTTTCAACGTGCCCTACGGCGAATGCCCGTTGTGCAACCCAGAGTATAAGGATTCATTTATTACCAAGAGCCTCTTCCTCAGTGGCGACCAGCGCAAGTGGGTGGCACAGGGCTATGGCGAGGTGATTCCAGCCTTCTTGGGCGAGATTCCTTTCTTGTTCCGCAGCAAGCAGCTGCCTCTCGACGTAACATTCCTTAACTGCTCGCCCCCTGATAAGGATGGCTATTGCAGCTATGGCATGAGCGCCGACTTAGCATTCAGTGCTGTGGAGATGTCAAAGACCATCATTGCGCAAATCAACGACAGTATGCCATACCTGTGTGGCGCTGCCAAGATTCATGAGAGCGAGATTGCTGCTGCAGTGCGCTGCGATGAGCCTCCGCTGGCTATGGAGTTTGGAGAATCGACACCCATCGAGAGTGCGATAGGTGGCTTTATCGCTGCCGAGATTCCTGATGGTGCCACTTTGCAGATTGGCGTGGGCGGTATTCCTAACGCTGTGCTTGCTGGTATCAAGAACAACAAGCATCTGGGTCTCCACACCGAGGCGATGACCGATGGCGTGGTGCGATTGATAGAGGAGGGGGTAATTGACAACAGTCTCAAGAAGATTCATCCAGGCAAGAGCGTGGCAAGCCTTGCGCTTGGCTCAAAACGTATGTACGACTTCCTTGACTATAATGAGGATGTGGAGTTCTACGACGTGGCATATACTAACGACCCTCAGATAATCCGTCAGAATCCCAAGCCCATCGCCATCAACAGTGCTATTGAGGTTGACCTCACTGGCCAGGTGTGCGCCGACAGCATTGGCACGATGATTTTCTCTAGCGTGGGAGGTCAGCACGACTTTATGTATGGTGCTGCTCTCAATCCCGAGGGCAAGACATTCATAGCATTGCCATCACGCACTGGCAAGGGTAAAAGCAAAATTGTGCCTACTCTCACTCCTGGCGCCGGCGTCGTGACCACTAGGTTCCAGACACAGTATGTCGTTACTGAGCATGGCATTGTTTATCTTCGCAACAAGAGTATGGCAGAGCGCGCAAGAGCACTTATTTCCATCGCTCATCCCGACGACCGAGAGGAACTCGAGCGCGCAGCATATGAGCGCTTTGGATACAGCTTCTTGCGTTACAAGTAAAGAATCTTTTGTACTATAATTTAAGGTGTGGCAGAATTATTAAAATTCTGCCCGCCTTTTTAAAAACACATGGTGGCTTAGCCGAGAAATCAGTTACCAGTTATCAGTCTCTTTCCTCTATTCTCGTTCCACCCTCTACTCGCCACAGGCGCTAACTTAACAATATCATGAATCCCATTTCCCTACGCCTTCTCAACCAGCAGCTTGTAGCTCAGCAGTTTGACGACCCTGCTCAAGTAATCAGCCACATGGGCGCGATGCAGGCGCAGGAATATCGTATGATGCGGTGGGCAGTGGAGATGCGCACACGCAAGCCATCGGAGAAGACATTTAAGCAGACTTTTTACAGTGGGCGGATAATCCGTCTGCACTTGATGCGTGGCACTTGGCAACTGGTTTCGGCCGAAGACTACTGGGCGATGATAGACCTTTGTGCTCCAAAGGCTATCGCTGTAACTAAGGGCTGGATGAGTAGCAACAAGATTGCTTTCTACGACGAGGAATTGATGCGCATCAGTGATATTCTCGCTCAGACGGCTGCCGACATGGGAAGTGCAACAAAAGAGGACTTTATTTATGCGTTGAATAAAAAGAACATACAGATGGATAATCACCGACTCTCGTACCATATCCGTATGGCAGAAATGTCGGGCACTCTATGCAGTGGTAACCTACTGCCCATGAAAGCCACATATTCCCTTTCAGCCGATAAGGTGAAGCCAAGAGCGAAGATTGATCGTGACGAAGCCTTGATGATTTTCACTCGTAAATATTTTCAGAGCCGCCAACCCGCTACGCTTGGAGACTTTGTATGGTGGTCGGGACTGAACATTAGCGACTGCCGCAGGGGCATAGAGCTCTTGGGTGATAGCATTAGCTTGATGAAATGGAAGGGTAGGGAGTTTTATCTTACAGATAATTGCCGCACTCGCGGCTTCAGAAAGGGTAAATACCTCATGATACCACCATACGATGAGTATCTGATTGGTTATAAAAGTCGCGATATAGTGCTATCGCCCGAACTTAGCCACAAAGCTCATAACAATAGTGGCATTTTTCAGCCAATCATTGCTCATGATGGCATCGTGTGCGGCAACTGGACTCCTTTCAAGGATAAACTGCAGGCAGAGTTTTTCATAGGGAACCACGATACAGATCTACAAGAAGAGTGGTCGAGATACAAGAAGTTCCAGATTAAGTAATATTGTTGATGGCCTTATCGGGCAGTAATTTTATATGGGGATTGCAGAAAAACGTTATTTTTATGCGTTTAATTGTAGGAATTTATGTAATTTTGCACTACTAAACTTAATGAACAAATGAAAAGGATATATCTACTATTTGTGTGCGTGTTGACTGCATTGATCATGACAGCAACACAATTCTCACAGAAGGAGGCAAAACGTGCCGCAGAACAGTTTTTGAAACAAAAGACAGGCAAAGTTGCCTCAATCAAGGATGCTAAAGTGGTACCCATCAGTAAAACTCAGCCATCGATTGCTTGCAAGGCAATGGCCGTTAATCTTGGCAATAATGATGGCTTTGTGCTTGTAGTCGGTAACGACGATAGCAATGAGGTCATAGGCTATTGCGACCACGGCACTTTCAATGAGCAGCAGATGCCACACAACATGCGCTCGTGGCTCGAAAGTTACATGGCATGCGCCAGCGATGCAGATCTACAAGCACCTCGCGCAGCCTCGGGCCATTATCCCACTAAAACCCCCATTGCGCCGTTGCTCAAGAGCAAGTGGAACCAATCCTCGCCTTACAACGACCAATGTCCCGTGATTGAGGATGATCACTGCCCCACAGGTTGCACCATCACAGCAATGGCGCAGGTTATGAACTACTACCAATGGCCTAAAGCACCAACACAAGCTATTCCCGCATATACCCCTGACAATAGCGGAGGCACCAGCTACCCTTCCTTGCCAGCGCTAGAACCCACCATTTTTAACTGGAGCAGCATTTATCCCACTTACGGCGGTGGTGAAGACGGCACTGAGGTGGCACGGCTGCTTAAATATATAGGCACGGCAGCATGCGCCGACTATGGTCCTCGTGCCACTAGCGCGACAGGCTACAAAGCGCTGCAAGCAGCTATTAAGTATTTCGACTACGATGCTGGTGCTCATGCCGTGTGGCGCCGCGAGCGTAGCTACGGCGATTGGATCGATATGCTCTATGCCGAGCTCAAGGCTAACCGCCCAGTGATGTTCAGTGGCACCTCGGTCGATGGAGCACATTCGTTTGTCGTTGACGGCTATGACCAAGAAGACTTCTTTCACGTCAACTGGGGATGGGGCGGCACAAGTGACGGCTACTACAGAGTGATACTCATGGACCCCAAAGAGCAGGGCATAGGTGGCAGTGCCAACAACGAGGCCTACATTAGCGACCAAGTGGGATTCTTCGGAGTGAAACCCAATAGCGGGGATGCCAGCTACTCTCCCCGAATAACTGTGGTTAAGAACTATCTATATACCGATCCTAATGGCACTGGTGACTACTCGACACCAGGCTTTGTGAGCTTGAGTCCCTACTACACCAATTATGGCTATCTGGTGAGTGCCATTTTCGACAGTCACAATTTCAACATAGATGCTGCTGAATTTGAACTTGGCTCCAGGCTCATTAAGGATGACGGCAGTGTGGTTGTAGATTATATTTGGGATCAGTCGGCCAATTTCGCTCCCAACATGGGTTTTGCTGAACATTCCAAGAACATATACCTCAACCCGCTGGTGGACACTTACTTGACCGACGGAAACTACAAGATGTACTTCACAAGCAAGCTGAAAACCTCCGACACCTGGCAACTTGATAAGGGCAGTGAGAATCATTACATGATAATCAACCTTGACCATGCCGCCGGAAAACTCACTGCCACTGCAGTGTCGAATGAACCCAAGCTCACCATCAAGGAGTTGAAGTTCAACCCCGAAACACCCATTGTCAATAAACCATGTGTAATGACTCTCACAGTGGAAAACTCTGGCACAGGCACTTTCAACGGTGACCTGGGAATGTATAAGCAGGATTTGTCGGGAGCGCTCTCCTACATGAGCTGTGACATTGAGCCAGGAGAGACTAAGACCATCAATATGAGAATCGTGCCCAAAAATACTGGTACAATAAATTATGAAATAAAGAGAGACCGACTAGAAGTAATTTACACTGGCAGCATGACAGTTGCGCCAGAACCCGAAGTCACCAGCAACTGCGACCTCACTATCACTCACCAGGTGACCAATGCCCAAGGCACTGAGATTGCCGCTCCCAAGGCAAAGATTGACCTCACAATCACCAACAACAGCGATCATGACTACTTTGGCGGTATCTATATCTATTGCTTTAAATACATAGGCGACGAAGCCAATATGTCACAAGTTAGCTATGCAGAGAGCATACCTGCTCACCAAACCGTAGTGTTGAACCGCGAGTCGCCAGAGCTCACTGAAGGTGAGCAATACCGCTTCTCCACCATGTATATAAAAAATGGAAGGGAGATAGAACAAGACATACCTGAGGTTTACTACACCACAGTGCCTTATTACATCAGCTACGATGCCGAAGGCAATGAGAGCGCCAAACGCTGGGCGGCCGCTTTGCAACTCGACGCAACGGAGTGCGCTGTTGACCTGACCGTTGCTCCCGAGGTGACTAGCGTCAATACTACTGCCAACCCTAACGTGATAATCTATGTGTCGGACGATAGCAGCCTAACGGGCGACAATATCGTCAAGAACGAGCAGGCCGAGAACGTAAAGCTCAGCGACCAATATCCGTTCTATACTCCATTCATTTTCAAAGCCAATCACATCAGTTATACACGCACTCCAGAGCGTTACATCGACATAGAGAACAACAAGGGATGGACAACCTTGACACTGCCATTTGCCGCCACAAGCTGCCAGGCAACTATCGATGGCACTGTGACACCGCTCCGGTGGTACACCGACAACACCGATGGAGAAATGATGATTATGACTTACAACTATGAGAACGGCACCGAAATGGAGTTTGGCCTTCCCGATGCCGCATTGCGAGCCTACCATCCTTATCTGTTGGGAGCTCCATCGGCATTAAGCGGCAGCAAGTCGCTCGTTAACGTGCCAATCACATTTAGCGCCGATAATGTGGAGGTTTCTTTCGACAATAAGGCAGTAACAGGACGTGACTATAAGATGGTTGGCACTGTATCGACTATAAACGAGGAAGACATCTATGTGCTCAATGCCGACGGTTCAGCATTTGTGCTCGGCACCCATTCGGTGAACCCGTTCCGTGCCTACTTTGTGCCAATAGGCTCACAGAATGCCGCCGACCAGCTCACGATAAAATTAAATATCGGCACAACAGGCATCAGTGAGATTTATGACAGTGCGGCAAACACCTTGCTAGGTCCTTACTATAACCTCAATGGGCAGCAAGTGTCAAAGCCTGGCAAGGGAATATACATTGTCAACGGAAAGAAGGTGATATTCAAGTAATCGACATTCATATGCTTAAATGTTATTAAAGAGTGCGCCACGGTTCGTTTGTGGCGCATTTCTCTTAAGAACAAATTTTTTTCTTTATAAATATACGAATTATGTATAAATGTAGTATATTTGTCGCCATGAATTATTCTAACCATTAAATTGTGATATTATGAAAAACATAATTAAGAAAATCTTATGGACATTGCTGGGCATTGTCGTAGCATTAGTCGTCATTGGTGCTGGTTTTTGGTTAATTGACGGACGCTCGCCACAGGCATTTATCGTTAGCCATTTATTAACTAAATCTACGATGGAGGACTATAACAAAGGCAAGGGCGACAAGACCGACAAAAGTGAAGTTGAGATTCCCGATGGCATAACCTTCCCTCGTGAAATGCGACAGTACAAAGTGGGCAATATGCAGGTGTTCCACATGGAGCCACAAGACGTCAGCAAACCAGTGGTGCTTTATATTCATGGAGGCGCCTACTTTCACAACTTCAGCGAGCGACATTGGAAGGCGATGGCCGAGTGGGCCGAAAGCACTGGCTGCGGCATTGTGGCACCTAACTATCCATTGCTTTACTGCTACACTGCCAAAGATGCCCATCCGCCGATGATGCAGCTCTATCAGCAACTCATCGAGCAATACTCCGCTAAGCGTGTCATCATAATGGGCGACTCGGCAGGCGGTGGTTTCACACTTGCATTAGCACAAGAGGCTCGCAACGACTCAATCGACATGCCAAGCCGCTTGGTGCTCATCTCACCATGGGTTGATGTGCTTGGAGGTGATGACGCTTTACAGGAAAACGACACATTCCTCAATGCCGAGGTGTTAAGGAAGATCGGTGCCGACTGGGCTGGTGACATTGACCCACGCGATCCTATGATTTCTCCTCTCTATGGCGACATGAATGGCCTGCCACCCACCGACCTCTTTACTGGAACTTGGGAGATATTCTATACCGATATCGTTAAGACCTACGACAAGATGAAGGCCGCTGGAGTGGATGCCCGATTGCATGTGGCTGAGAAAATGGGTCACGTCTATCCCTTGTGGCCATGTCCTGAAGGCAGCAAAGCGCGCAAAGAAATAGCAGAGATTATCATACAATAGTTTTAAAGTAGAGCGAGTCAGAAATGGCTCGCTCTTATAGCAATCATTTGAAGATTTGTTGTAAATTTGCAATCAAACTAAATAAAAAGACTTCAATATGAGACAGATTTTCAAGACAATTATTATTGCATTTATGGCTCTTATGCCTTTAGCGATATCGGCGCAAACAGAACATGGTTTTAAGGCGATTGCAGTAGAACAGGACTTCGCCGAGAATGGATTTAACTGGTACCGACATGCACTGCTGTTGGCTGCAGGAGATGAGCAGCAGAGCAATGCCATGACCATCGGTTGGGGTGGCATCGGCACATTGTGGCGCAAGACGGCTGTCACAGTCTATGTCGCCGAGCAGCGTTACACCAAGCAATTCATGGATAACGCACAGTATTTCACCATTATGGCTTTTGACGACCGCAAAGAGGAGATTCTTGAGTATATGGGTACCAAAAGTGGCCGTGATGGCGATAAGGCCAAAGCCCTTAACCTGCAAATTGCCTACACCGAAAAAGGCACGCCTTACTATGTGGAGGCAAGTATGGTGTTAGAGTGCCGCACAATGTATGCTGCTCCTTTCGACCCGCAGTATTTCAAAGACGATGTCCCAAAACAGATGTACGCAAACTTCCCCGCCGGCTTGCACACCATGTACATAGGTGAGGTAGTAAACGCTTGGAAGAAATAATCAAATGATGTGTGGGACCGAATTATAGCTCAATAACGTGGGGTTCTACTTCAGTGTCGTGGGTTGCCAACGACACGATGCAGTTTGTGTCAAGTGATTGCTCACGAATCCATTCCAGCGACTTGCGTTGCATCTTTTTGTCAAGTGATATGCCGCTTGTTATCATCTCCTTCCACGACTTGGTGGCGTAACCGCCATCGGCAAAGAGCAGCACGAACTTTCCATCAGCATTTGTGAGTTTCACAGCGCACAATCCATCGCAGTAGGGATGTTTATCATAACCACCGAGCCATCTCCGAATAGGTCGAATGACTTGTTTGCAGGGCCTTCGGTGCCATTCCACTCAAAAGTGCGAAGGTCAACATCCTGCCACCACTTCTTTTGATAGCGCACAAAGCCATTCTTCCGGGCGCACTCCACTTCTTCGGGGGCGCAAAGAATGTGCTTGGCATCGGTCACGGCACGCAGGCCGTTGGCATGGTCGCAGTCAAGGTGGGTGAGCAGCACATAGTCAATATCGCTGGTTTTCAGTCCCATCGTGGAAAGTTGCTCATCAATAGCTTCACCTTTTGGAATACGACCTTGATTGACATGGTATAGAATCCATGAGCCGAGGCTCTTGATTTGTGCCTTCTTGTCATACTTTCCATTAGGTGACATGTCGCGATGCCATCCTGTGTCAACGAGAATCTTGCCTTTGGGGTGCTCAATCAGGTAGCAGCACACAGGTAGCCATATCCAATCTTTTTTGGGAGTAGTAATGCCTGAGGCTTTCAACAAACTGCAGTTGTCACCGCCGAAAGGGAGATAGGGCGAGACACGCACCTCGCCAGTGCGTAAAACATGTATCTTCATTATTCTATTTTTATGGCAGTTATTTATTTCTTGATTTGTTTTGGGTTTACAATGCAAAGACACAAAAATTTTTGTTAAAAATCGTGCTTTATTAGTCTGTAAATTGTTTATGCAACCAATCAGATGCGTGTGCTTTGACCCAAAATCTAGCCAAAGCGATTTAAGTTAATGTAATTTGTGAAAATGTAAGGTTAATTTGTGAAACTATGTTCATAGAGAATCATTGTAACTTTGCACTAAAATAGAGATATTGCAAAATAATAAGTTCTGATAGAAAAAAATTTATTGATATGGAAGCATTTATTGTAGATCCTCGAAAGACCACGCCCGAGGAGATGGAGCGTGGTATGCGTGATGTGAAATTGGTGTTTGAGATTAATCACACTATGCCTTATACAGATGAGTATAATAATTTGGTGAAAGAACTCTTTGGTGACAACCTGGGTGAGGGCAGTATGGTGATGCCACCCCTTAAGGGCGTGTGTTTCGACCTTGTAAAGATAGGCAAGAACGTGATGATTATGCCCGATTGCCTGATGATGTCGCGAGGTGGAATCACTATTGACGACGATGTGATGATAGCAGCCAACGTGCAGCTAATCAGCAATAACCACGACCTGCATGACCATCCGCTATTGTTGTGCAAACCAGTACACATCTGCCGTAATGCGTGGATAGGCGCTGGCGCAACCATTCTGCCTGGTGTAACAGTAGGAGAGAATGCAGTAGTTGCAGCAGGCGCTGTGGTGACTAAAGATGTCGCATCAAATACAATCGTGGGCGGCAATCCTGCAAAGTTTATCAAGAATATTGATTGAAATATCAAGTCTCAATGACGTAACCCTTAATAAAGCATAAATCTTGCTTTTGTAACTCGTTGACTATATCATTACTAACATCAAAGTGCGTGACAAACTTTTTGTCACGTTCTTTGTTGTTTGTCGTGATGATAGTAACTTTGCAACCGAAACGAACGAAAAGTTACTAACACTATTAATCAAAAGATAAGAGATGTTACGAGATATTATTGTAGATTCCCATTATCCCGATTGCCCAATACGCAACATATTGGCGCGTATAAGCGACCGATGGTCGATGCTCATTTTGCTCACTCTTAACGGTAAGCAAGAGCCTATGCGATATTCCGACATCCTGGCTGCAATTCCCGACATTTCCCAGAAAATGCTGACTGTTGCCCTAAAGAATCTCGAAGCCGATGGACTGGTGCAGCGTCATGCTTATGCCGAGATACCACCACGCGTGGAATATAACATCACCGAGAGGGCGAAAACACTGATGCCGCACATTAACAGTCTAGTTGGATGGGCTCTGGAAAATCTCGCTGATATTCTTAACGACAGAAAAAATTATTCATTAAATAAAAATCATTAAACAGTTATTTAAAATGAAAAAGATTGAAACAATCGCACAAGGCAAGAATTTTGCCGCAGCCAACTTTGGCAAACTCAATGAGATCATTGAACACGAACTGCCCATGGGCCCCGATTTCACACTGAAAGGTAAAGTCTTTGGAGGACAGGCCGTAGGTGCCGCTGCTGGTGAGTTCTCGTTTCAGACCCTCGTTCCAGGTCAAGACAGCGGATTCCTCCACACCCATAAGACTCACGAGGAGCTCTACTTTATCCTGCGTGGCGAAGGGCAGTACCAGGTTGACGGTGAGATAATTCCCGTGACCGAAGGCAGCGTAATTAGAGTGTCGCCCGAAGGCAAGCGCGCTTTGAAGAACACTGGAACCGAGAACCTGACCATGCTCTGTGTGCAGTATAATGGTGCTCCTTTCACCGATAAAGACAGTCCAATGGTTGACGGCACAATCCTTAAAGAACCGCTCAACTGGTAATACATTTCTGTTCTTTACTGAATATCAATAACTCCATAGTTTTGTAGTAGCAAATCTGCAAGACTATGGAGTTTCTTTCAATGTTACTTTTCCATATTTAACGGAATAGTAACTGTTTAGTACATGAAACCAGATAGGGTAGTCGTCGTTATGTGTTCACACCGATAATAGTCGCATTATTAGCCTGCTTAAGGTGCGTTTCTGTTTGAACAACCCCCGCTTCATCAAGCATCTTTTTCAGTAGATCTGGCGAATAGGCTGTTATGCCCTCACAAAGGTCTATCCATTTAGATTTGGAATCGACAACCTCAACCATGATGGCAAAACGTCCACCAGGTTTCAATACACGACGGACCTCTTGCAGACAAGCGGGCAGGTTTGGCCAGAAATAGATGGTCTCGACTGCCGTTACAAGGTCAAATATGTCGTTGTCATAAGGCAGTTTCTCTACAGAGCCTTGTGCCACGAACACTCGTTTGTCAAGCAATTTGGCATTTACTTTGCGTGCCTTCTCAACGCTTTCCTTAGAGATGTCAATGCCATAAACCTGACTGTTTTTGCTCCTCTTGAGCAGACGTTTCAATGTGGCACCGCCACCACAGCCCACGTCCAGCATCGTCCAACCGTCTTGAAAATGGATAAGATCAAGTCCCCAGTTCGTCAGCGGTGCATGACAAAGGTTCATAAACCGCAACATTGCACGCCCCATCCTCCCTTGAGGATTGGCGCAATTTGTAAATAATGATTTCAATAAGCCCATATTAATGCATTTTGTTGTTAATAATATGCTGCAAAAATACAGTGCCGTTAAAGAGGTGGCAATACCCAAAAAGTGCGATATTGCCAGTCTTACCTAATTGTGCATTGTGATTTTATGAATTATGCGTTGCTTATCTTTCAAGAAAAAATGCTAATTTTGCAGTGTGAATTGGATATGCAGTGATGCTAGTATCTAACCACCCCTGCGAAAAACCAAATTTAAGTGGTTCACAGATAAGGAATATTTTTTCTTACTTATTAATATTAACTAAACTCTTTATTCACATGAACAAATTCAGTAGATTTATTTTTAGCACCATCCTGGTTGTGTGGTGCACAGTTACGGTCTATGCGGGCCAAGACGAGCAAAATGGTCATGCCTATTTCACACAGGCTGAGTTACCTAACATGGTGAACTTCCTGCCACCCCCACCCGAGTTCGAGTCATCGCGTTTCGCAGCCGACCAGACCCAGTACCTTTGGGGCATTCGTCAGCGCCAAGATCCAGAGCGCGCAGCTATGGCAATTCGCGATGCTGTTTATGGAATGCAAACTATCATTCAAGAGTTCTGCCCAATTCTCGGCCTCGAAATCTCTAAGACTGGCACTCCCGAACTTTACACTCTCATGCAGGACGTAGGTGCCACTTGCGACAGCATTAGCGATCGTGCAAAGCAGGAGTATAAGCGCACTCGTCCCTTCGTGTACTATAACCAGCAGACCCTCGTGCCTGAGCAGGAAGAGTCGCACATCAATAACGGTTCTTACCCTTCGGGGCACACCGTCCTGGGCTGGACAATGGCATTGCTGCTGTCGGATATCAACCCTGCTGTTGCCGACCAACTGCTGGCTCGCGGATATGAGTATGGCCAGAGTCGCGTGATTGCTGGATACCACTGGCAGAGCGACGTGGATGCCGGCCGCCTGGGCGGATCGGTGCTTTATGCCAAGCTGCAAGGCAATGAGCGTTTCCGCGAACAGTTGGCAAAAGCCCAGCAGGAATTTAATCAACTAACCGGTGGCCAAAGCGGTGTTGCAGTTAACACAATCAGCAAAACCACTGGCAACTCGCAGGCTTATACCATCAGCGGCATTCCCGCAACCGATGAAACACGAGGCATCATCATCCAGAACGGACAAAAGATAATAAGACGATAAGTTTTTGAACAAAGCTTATCTGCGTCGGCAACCGTTTATCTGGAAGCCGAGTGGAATAATAGTAGAGTAGTGGAATAGTACTGTTTCACTGCTCTACTGTTTCATTGTTCTACTGTTTCATTGTTCTGCTGCTACACTGTTTTTCCAAAAAAACATTAGAAAAAAACAACCCTGGACTGATTGCCCAGGGTTGAGTTGTTAGGTTGGTTAATGATTATTTCATAATCTTCTTTACAGTACCATCGCTGTAGCGAACGATGTTGATGCCTTTTTGCATCTCACGCATCTGCTGACCATTGATGTTGTAGATTGCCTCTATGGTGGCATTGCTGTCGTTTGTCAGTGAGTCAATCGCGGTAGCGCCAGGATTGAGGATGATGATGATTTCCTCATTTGAGCCAGCTTCACAAGTCACGACGCCAGCAGGGATAACTACATAATAGGTCTTTTCGCTATCACTTGTGAAATAGTCAACATAGCCATCGTAATCGCTGCCCCAAACGTGCAGTGTATTCTCGTTGTTCATAGTTGCATACCAGCTGTCGAGTGGACTCAGAGTCTCGCTGCTGCCGATTTCGCCAACGTAGATTTTAACGTCGGGATTGTTCTGGGCAACAGTCACAGGTTGGTTGAAGGTTACCTCAAACGAGAAAGTTTGATACTGCGCAGCGTTGTCTCCTGACATTGGGTTGGTTGAAACTACTTCTAGTGGAAGAGCCTGCTCAACAATGTTGTAGTAACTCCACTCGGTTGCTTGATAGGCACTCTTGCTGCCTTTGGGAACGTAGAGAATAGCGTTTTCGTTGCTGTTATAGAACGGCATGTCATAATCCTCATAGTAGTCCATAATAGTGGGGGGAACTGTGCTGAGGCAGGTTATAGTCTGCAGAGCAGTGCAGTTGTTGAGTGCGTGAGGATAAATCTCGGTGATACCCTCGGGAATAGTGAGTGATGTCAACGATGTGCAGCTGGCAAATTCGCCATCGTTCAGGTAGTATGGACTAGATGGAAGAACCACCTCAGTGAGGCGAGTGTCGGCAAACACCTGCTCGTCAATAAAATTGATATTGTCGGGACCATCAAGATTGATTTCGCTCAGGAGGCTGCTCTCGAAGCAAGCATAACCCAGTGCTGTCAGTTTCTTGTTAAGCGTGATGCTCTGAAGCTCGCTGCCCCAGAATGCTCCGCCAACGATGCCCAAGCAGTTCTCATTTACCTCGTGGGTGGTAACGCCTGTCATCGGTGCCATTTGAAGTAATGTTTTGTCAGCGGTGTAGAGTACTCCGTTTTCCATAACAAATGAAGTGTTGGCTGGGTCCAGGGTAATTGTGCTAACTCCTGAGTTGGCTATAGCGCTTTCCCCAATGGTTGTCACGCCGGCTGGGATGTTGATGGCAGTGAGAGCTTTGTCGTTAAGGAAAGCTTCCATGCCAATTTCCTCTAGTGTCGATGGCAAGGTGATGCTACTAAGGGCAGTGCAGTTGTTGAATGCTCCGTCGCCTATTTTCTTCAGGCCCTCGTTGAGGGTTACAGTCTCGAGTTTACTGTACAGGAAGCATGTGGAACCAATCTCCTCGGTCGATGCAGGGATTTCTATGCTGGTGGCTGCCAGTTTGTAGAATGCGGCATTACCAATGTGTTTAACGCCATCGCCCAGATCTACTTGAGTTAAGCAAGGTTGGTAGCTTGAGTTGTGCTGGTTGTAGAACGCGCTATTGCCAATCCATTCCACGCTGTTAGGTAGAGCGAGGTTGGTAAGACCCAGGCTAGAGAAAGCGTAGTCGCCTATGTATTTCACACCTTCGCCAAAGGTCACGCTAGTTAGGTCGCTGTAATAGAAAGCTTGTGCTTTGATTGTTTCAACCGAACCAGGGATTACCACTGAGGTAAGATTGCTCCACTTGAATGCGCCTTCGCCGATGGCATTAACATCATAAGTCACACCCTCGTTTTCGACTGTGGGTGGGATTTCAATACTAGTGGCTGCGTTGTCCACGCCACTACATTCAACAGTGTTTTCACCTGTCACTGTGTAGGTGATTTGACCCGACGTGAAGGTTGTTTGAGCTTGCAAGCCGAGGGCAAATAATGCCGCAGCGGCAGTTAAAAGGTAATTTTTTTTCATTTTTTGAATTTAATAATTTAGGTAAATAGGAATATGTTTTACAAAATTCAGTGCAAATGTATGAAAAAAAACAATGCCATCAATTATTCTATCATTTTTAATAGCCAAAAACATCCAAAATAGATCAAAAAACAAACAGATTTGACCTAACGCTTCAAAATAAGTATGTCTTTATTCTTAAAGTGTGTACTAAAATCTGATAACAGATAAAAACCAGCATTATCAAAATTTTCCTCTTTTTGGGGGTGGGTGATGTGGCAAAAAATACGTATTTTTGTAGCGTTAAATTATCAATTAAAAAAATTATGTACAAGGTATCAGTCGTCACTCCGTTCCACAATGTTGAGCTAGGGGTATTCGAAAAAGCTTATCAATCCATGAAATCTCAAACTATCGGTTTTGAAAACATCCAATGGATTGTCATCGCGCACAACTGTGAACCTCACTATTTACCTGCCCTGCAAGAAATGCTGGGTCGGCATGACAACGTCATCGTGCGTGGGCTTGACAATGACGTCCACACGCCATCCTCGCCCCGGAACTATGGCATGCAGTTTGCCACTGCGCCATACCTTGGTTTTCTGGATGCAGACGACAGTTACACTGTACATTGTCTTGAAGAAGCCTATAACAACATCCGAGAGACCAAATCGGACGTGCTGATCTTCCGCCGTGAGTCAGAATTGGAAGACCCCTCGTTGGTGCCTCTTACTGAGCTGACAGGGTGGAATCAACTGGAATCGCGCATCATCGTTGAGCGCGACAACTGGCGCGAGGAGAAAATGTTTCTGGGCGTAGGCTGGGGCATCGTTACGTCTAAAGTGTTTGATCGGGAGTTCCTGGCACGGAACAATATAACCTTCGACGAGGAAGTGCCATTCGCCGAGAGCACTCTTTTTAGCGTTCAATCCATCGGCTTGGCTCAACGCATCTGCTACCTGCCGCAAATGATAGGCTATCATTATTTCATCAATAGCCGCTCACTGGTGCAGTCGGCCAAGAAATCGGGCAGTACTCTGGTCAGCTATGCTAAGGGATACGTCAAGCTGTTTAACAACATGGAGAATTATGGCATCCAAAGCCCTCATCTATTCTGGGTTGTTATGGGCTATCTCGCCAATTTTATGCTTGCTTCAGCCGATGAATTGACACTTGACAACAGGCTGAAAATCAAGGAGTATCTTGCCCCGTTCATCTTGCGTGCTGAACCTTTTCAAAGCGCAAAGGGCATCTCAGAGGACTTTGCCGAGACGGTGTCGCGGACAACCATCGACATCATCATGAAGACCGACGGCAAAATCACCAATTTTACTCGGGACGCGTGCGATGGACACATGAGGCTCATGACCATTTTGCGCATCAACAAGAATACCGACTACGGCAAGCGTTATTCCTTTGCCAGCATAAGAAGCATTAAAGGGTACCAGAATCGCGTGCCCATCACGACATATGCCGACTATGAGAAACTGATACGACTACAGACAAACGTAGGCGAGGAGAACATACTCACAGCCGAGGAAATCAACCGGTATGCAATGAAACTTGATGGGCGCATATTTCCTGTGACTCGAGTCCATATGCGCCCCTTCAAAAGGGCTATTTCAAGTGTGATGAGAGGTCACAACAATCTGCCGGTCATGCTAAGCCAGCCCAAAGCACAATCCAACATTGACAACAGTTACATCGAACACTTCCAGAGCAGCACGGCCATTGACTTTATCAAAATGTCGCTATATGCCAACGGGCAGAAACTGAGCGACCTGTCCATCCTAGCCTCGTTCCTCTCCTCGTTTGAGCAAGATATTTCAGTCAAAAGATTCAAATTAATCAGCCTTGCCCTGCTCTTGCGTGAGGCTGACCAAATTATCGCGCTCAATACATTTCAGGTCTTGACAATGTTCACCACCCTTGAGCAGCAATGGCCCGACATTATAAAGGAAGTCGAACAGCATGATGCAGAGCGGGCTCAAGAACTCGTCGAAATCTTCAAACAAGGATTCGATGATGTTGCCGTGCGCATCTGGCCTAAGCTGCAACGCATTGTGGCATTCGGCGCAGGCAAGTTCCAGCCCCATACCACCGCCTTGAAACGATATGCGAAGAGCACGACACATAACCACGGACACCTCATCACAATCGAGTCGATTATCGCACAAGCCATTGCCGACGATAGTGATTTGTTTGAGCTTGTCCTCGAAAACGATTTCTTCGAATTTATGCCCGATAACTCGGAGCCTTTGTTGCTGAGTCAGGTTTCTCCCGGCATGACCTGTGAAGTGATAGTGACCAACCGTGCAGGACTCTACCGATACAGAACCGGAGTCCGTATATCCCTCGTTGAGCATTCACCGCAAGGCAATGCTATAATTCGCATCGTAGAGTGACATATATAATAAAGTGGACATCAGTGCATTAGAGAATATTCCATTAATGGTTTTTATTAAACTCGAATGGAATACATGAGTTTTTTAGTTTTTATAATTATTATTGAGAAATAATGGTTAATTTTGCAAATTGAAATAACTCTATTATTAACTTCATAAACTTATAGTGTATGAAAAAAATTTTACTCATTGTCTCATTGCTGATGGTGGCGTTTGCAGTACGGGCATTGCCATTTGTGACAACACCCAGCTCCACCACTCTTCCCATCCACTGGTATCAGTTGATAATTAACGGCAAGTATGTTTATTTTGACCCAAACGCAGGCATTTTCGATCAGATTAAATTGACTCCCACGGCATCAACCGAAGATAATTTCCTTTGGTGCTTTGTACAAGTCTCGTCGGACAAGATTGTGATTTATAACAGAGCAGCCCACGGATATTTTGAGGAGGACCAATTCGTTACTTCTGGTGACGGACAGGATTTTTTAAGTTCAGCTTCAGCAGCGTTATCGACTAGTATCTTTAATGTTAATGAAGTTTTTGTAGAAGGTGATAATGTGCCTGTTGCCGGCGATGTCAACGGTGACGGCAATGTGACAGCAGCCGACGTGACAGCCCTCTACAACTGGCTACTCAACAATGACAACAGTGCTATTGTCAACGGCGACCAGAACAACGATGGAAACATCACCTCAGCCGATGTCACTTTTATCTACAACATCCTCTTGGGAAGTAAATAATATTTGTCTTTTGCGCTATAGAGCGGTTACCGTACCATAAAAGCACGATAACCGCTTTTTATGTAGCTACCTCTAAACACTCAACATCAAACTATAAACTTCGCCGAAGGCGCCGAAAGTCGCAGTTTAGAGGTTAGTGCTGAGAAGTAAGAGATCGCACCGACAAAATCGGTGCAATCTCTTTTTGGGCGCGGCTCGCTTCGCTCGCAGTTCTTCTTTATGTTGCATGGGAAATTGTTGTTTTTTCGTAAAAGAATTAAAATATATTTAATATCAATAAATATTTATCGTAATTCAATAAATTATTATACCTTTGTAGCGAAAATCAATTTCTTAAACAACAAATTATGGAAAAAACATCTATCAAAATCTTGAAGTCAGAATGCTTCTATGAAGAAAAGAACAGAACTACATATATGAGATTTTTCACTATATCATTTGTCTTGTTGGCTTTGCAGTTTGCGGTAAGTGCGCAAACAGCCAATGACTCTATCAATACTGCTCAACAAGATTCAATACCGCTCAGTATTTCGCTTGACAGCGTGGAAGTTACTGCTCAACGCCAACTCATCAGGCAAAGCATTGACCGTGTTAGTTATGATGTGCAAGCAGACAACGATGCAAAAACGCAGACTGTAATGGATATGCTGCGCAAAGTGCCAATGGTGACGATTGGCCGTGATGAGAATATTCTTGTAAAAGGCAACAGCAACTACAAAATCTATAAAAATGGTCATCTTGACCCGAATTTGACGAAGAATGCCAAAGAAATCTTTAAGGCAATGCCAGCTTCTTCCATCAAGCGCATAGAGGTCATCACCGACCCAGGTGCTCGTGAGGATGCCGAAGGGGTGAACGCCATTCTCAACATCGTTATGATGGACACTCGGCACATGGACGGCATTACTGGCAATGTCAACGCAGGTTACACGTCGTTAAACCACACAAATATAGGTGGGTATTTTGCCACTCAATTCGGCAAACTCAATCTGTCGGTGAACTACGGTTATAGCCATATGTCCAAACGAGAGACAAAACTAGATAGCTATATCCATCGTCGGTATGTGGAATCGGGCAAAACCGAAGACATTGCCAACAAGGGGACAAATCCCGGAAACGTGCATTTTGCCGACATCAATGCCAGTTATGATATTGACTCGCTAAATCTGCTATCGGCTTCTTTTGGTGGATATTTCTGCAAACAGGACATTCAAGGTCTTGCCGATTCAGAGATTTTTGACGGCGAAGGCAATCTCATCTATAGTTACCGTGAGAATTATTGGTTGCCCGATTACGGACATCAATCATGGAACGGTAGATTTGACTACGAACACCGGACAAAACGCGATGGAGAAAAACTGACTTTGTCGTACATGCTCGCACTCACGCGCCAGCACTCTGACCAAGAAACCAACTACAGCAATATGGTCAATTTCCCTTTTCCCTACATGGGATTCTTGACCAAATCACGTGAGCATTTTACCGAGCACACATTTCAAGTTGACTATGTGAGGCCGTTCATGCAATGGAACAAAATAGAATTCGGTGCCAAATACATTGACCGCCGCAATATGAGCAAACATCGCCAAGACTTCTATCAAGAGCCGAATTTTCCGTCATATTCAACCGATTTCAAACATACCACACATATAGCAGCCGTCTATGCCGACTATATATACGACCACGACCGCTGGTCGGCGCGAGCAGGGCTACGCTACGAGTACAGTTACATGCTTGGCAACTATCTCGATGGCAGCGGTCAGTCGTTTCATAAGCATTTGAACGACTTCGTCCCGCAGGCCAGCATACAATATCAGATTGATGAGCGTCAGTCGTTGAAACTTGGTTATATTACAAGTATTACACGACCCGGAATTACCTATCTAAATCCTGCCATAGTCACCACACCAATGCGAGTTGATTTCGGCAATCCGCAATTGGCCAGTGCTCGTGACCAACGTCTTCAATTAACTTATCTTTATGTGGGTCAAAACCTCACGCTACAAGTTGTGCCCCAATTTAATTTCAGCAATGACCAAATAGGCTCAGTCGTTTATGCCAAAGATGACATGCGCTACGGCACTTACGGCAATGTCATCAAAAACCGCCGATTCCAGATTGAGACATATCTTCAATGGAAACCATTCAGCAAAACAACATTGGTTGCAAACCTCGATTATAGCCATGCCATTCAAAAGAATACCAATCTAAATATGGAATTGACTTGCAACCCATTGTATTACTATGTCAATGTCAACCAAAAACTGCCATGGAAACTTAATATCAGCGCCTACGTATTCGGACAAATAGGACACGCACATGAAAACATCTATTCGTATAGTCGCTCTCTTCATCGTTGCGGCTTCAACCTGCAACGCTCATTCCTTAGCGATGACAGACTTACTGTGCGTCTCACAGTCAATGCACCATTCAACAAGAATTTACACTATTATACACGTACTGTGCAAGGTGACATCTTGGGATATGAAGACACCATTAACTCCCAAAATAATCGTCAATTCCAAATCTCGGTATCATTCCGTTTCGGCAAACTGAAATCAAGGGTGAAGAAAACCGAAACCACCATTGAAAACGATGACGTAGTGGGTGGTATCACAAGAAGGAACTAAACTCTAACTGATTGATTCAAAATTAGCGCATCTCATTCTTGGGGTGCGTTTTTTCTGTCTTTTGTTGAATAGTAGATGTACCATAATTTTGCCGCATAGAAACCTCGCTACGCTCGGTTCTATGCTTTTTATGAAAAATGAAATAAAATGGCAATCACACTCTCAACTAATATTCCGCAGCTCTTGTTCTCGTCTGCAATCCCTGACCTCGCCATCGTGACGGGCACTGATGGCGAGGTGGAGATTGCATTGACTTCGGCTGTACTGAACAGCTGTAACTGTAAAGATTTCATGCGTGATAATTTGTGATATGAGTTTTATTTGTACCTTTGCATCATCATGGTAAAAGAGATTCTATACATAGGAGCTGGTGGATTCATTGGCAGTGTGTTGCGCTATTTGATTTCACAATTGATGAAGCAAACTGATGGCGGTTTCCCCTGTGGCACTCTTGTAGTCAACCTGCTCGGTTGTCTGTTGATTGGAATCCTCGGAGGGTTTATAAGCAGAAATGGGAATATATCACATAACCTCGCACTGTTCCTCACAGTTGGTCTATGTGGAGGTTTCACCACATTCTCCACATTCTCAAAAGAGGCATTATTGCTTTTGCAGAATGGATGCTACTTGAGTTTCATTGGATATATCGCCACAAGTGTGATATTAGGAGTCCTTGCCGTGGCTTTAGGATTATGGATTATAAAATAAACATCACAAACAACACTTATGGACATTAAACTTGTGCCTTTGACGGCTGACGACCGTGAGCAGTTTATATTAGACAATCAGCAAGCATTCAAATATGGTGCCCAAGAAGAGTTTGGAATGCGCGAGGATCGCATGGAAGATGGCGAAGAGGTTATCTCACGTAAGACAATAGAACGCTGCTTGGATGACAATCAGGCCGAGGCTTACCGAATAATGCACAATGAAGACGTCGTTGGCGGCATGATTATTAAGACTGACAGGCAGAACGCAAAGGGCGAATTGGAAATATTGTTTATCAAGCCTGATGCTCACAGCAAGGGGTTTGGTCAGGCGGCATGGAAGGCAATTGAGATTCTTCACCCCGAAATCAGCGTATGGGAAACCATGACACCTTATTTCGAAAAACGCAACATACATTTCTATGTGAACAGGTTGGGTTTCCACATCGTGGAGTTCTGGAACAAGTATCAACGAGGTCCTGCAGTGCCCGAGGACATTGAAGAAAACTGGAGCGATGATGATGAAATGTTCCTGTTCAGGAAGATAATCACAAAGAAACAGTGTAGTACTTATGTTAAGCATTTGAACATGACGGCTGATTTTGAAGACATTATAAAGGATGTCCTGGAAAAGGAACTTGAAGCGTTACGCTACGGCATTGACCTTTTTGACATGGAAGAACTGGCCAAGCAGCGACGCAACAAGCGGGGACTATGAAAGAAATTCTATAATCATAAATTAATTGCCGTACCGATGAAAATCAGTGCTCTTTTTTGGGGCGCGGCTCGCTGTCGCTCGGTTCTATGATTTTCAGAAATCTGACATCTGATAACTGACATCTGATAACTATGATATCGCTCTCAACTCAAATACCGCAGCTCTTGTTTTATTTGTAAGAAATTTGTTGTACATTTGCAGTATGAGAAAGATGTTTTCACTTGCAATAATGGTGTTAATCACTATATTATCGTTTGAGTCTAACGCTCAAACAAAGAATGACTTGCTTGAAG
>CACYVC010000009.1 GCA_902777835.1 uncultured Bacteroidales bacterium
GAAAAAACACAAAAACAAGCCGCCTGAGACATATCGCATTCTCAGGCGGTTTATTTTTAAAGAGGATCTGACATAAGCCTATTATGACACACCCTCTTTTATTAATAGTGTCTGAGAACGCTTATACTTGGAGTTTGGCTTCAGAACATTTAGAATGTTACATATATAATTTCTGATTCTCGAAATCCACTTCGCCTTCGAGTTGAGTGACGAAATCGTCAAGCACGTCGCGTTCCACATCGCCGAGGCTATACTCCTTCTCGGCATCTTTGCGTATCAGCGATATCCACTCGCGGCGAGCAGCCACATAGTCGGCATGGATGTGCTCCACTGTCTCGGCATCAAGATTATCTATGTGATAGTAATCAAGAATCATGCGATAGGTCCACGCCCAGCGATATTCGTTATAATTCTTGTGGATAACGACAAAGCGTGCAAGCACGTCTTCTATCGACTCAAGTTTGCCATCGATGACATCGTTGACAAGTCGCTGCTCTTCGCTCACAGGAAGCAACATTCCTGAGAGATCGACCCAGTCGCCTTCGCCAGCGCTCGATGCTGGCACAACTGGAAGATGACGCTTGAGCACAGCGCCCATATAGATGCGTAATGCCAAGTCATAGTAACGGATGCCTTTGCGCAGCAATGGAGCCTTGATGACATACTCGTGGTAGTTGTAGGTGCTCACATTATCGCCGCTGGCAGCACGCAGGTTCTCGAGGATCTTCTTGCCGCGCAGCACCTCACTGATTGAGAATGGACTAAGCCAGTCGAAGTTGACTATGCTCTTGCGGTCGGCAAGGCGGCGCTTGTCGCGCTTTGGCCACTTGCGTATGTCGCGATAGAGTCCCACTGTGGCGAAATTGCGACCAGGCACCAAATACATGGTGTCGCTGTAGGCTATAAGATAAGAGAACGGCAAGTCACGCGTGTCGGGGTGATACATCAGTTTGCCAAACAGCACGCTGAATGTGCCAATATTGGCAGGCATAAGCAGATAAGCTCCACTGGCAGTCTTGCTGCCACGCTCGAGGATGCCGTAGTGCATAGGCCCCATCTTGTAGGCATGGTTGCTGAAGTTGGTCGCAGAGCCAGCGTTGTAGAACGAGAACTGACCGCCAATGAGCAGCGAACTCTTGTGGTGACTCACGGAGAATGGTCCACAGAAGGCGGCACACGCCTCACCATTCGACATGTAGCTATTGGCAAAGAACACGCTTGATGCAGCGGTGAAGCCATTGCTCAATTCACACGCCTCGCCCACCATGCAATCAACAATCTTCACACTATTGATAATAGTAGAACCACCACTGATTATAGAGTTCTCGCAAATCACACCAGTGCCAATGGTAATTGGATTGTTGATAGCGCTGCTAATGGTGCAATTGCTTATGCGTGCAGCACCCTTGATGTGGCTGCCGTCGCCTATCATAGCGTCGGTAATCTCGTTGGTGTTGATTATAGTCACACTGTCACCAATAGTGCAACAAGCCACCTTTTTAGACTCAATGAATGTCTCCACAAGTTTGGTGATAGCCTTTTGAAAGACGTGGTTGCACTGCTGCTTCACCATGAGAGCAGCAAGCTGGCTGTTGAGGCCGTCGAAGAGGATGAGGTTGCCCTTTCCTATCTCGTTAAGCACCGAGATCACGTTACCCTGTCCGTAGGTGGCATCGGGACTAGTGCTCTCGATTGTGCACACGTTAGAGATGTGGCAGTTATTGCCAATCTCCACATTATTCATATAATTGCCAATATTCTCAATGAGGCAGTTGTCGCCAATGGTGACGTTGCGCAGCGTGGCGTTGTTGATGCCACAGCGCTTCACGAAGCCATCGCTAACCTCGATACTGCCGCTGCAGTCGCCTATGGCCACATTGCCATAAAAAGTAACGCGATGAATACAGTTTGGGTCGAAACGCGAAGTTACATTTACCTTCTTCCAATCTTCGGCTTGGCAACCGTTGGCTTTTAAACACTCTATCTCCTCATCACTAAGGAAACGGTAGGTTACTGATTGTTTCATTTTTATATCAATTATTGTATCTAGTCCTTTTAGGCTTGCAAAATTAGGCAATAAAAACTACATAGACCTAATACCAAGGCCCCTTTAACCTATATTGCGAATCATAACCATTTTTTCAAGAAAAATGAAATGACTTACTAATCTATCCAAGAAAAAATCAAGTGAGTTTAAAGCTTTAATTTCTAAATGGTGGGGGCTATAAATTGCACTTTGCATATTATCAACTAAATGTAAAAAAGAAATCTCCGATGGGCTTGATGGCCTTTCGGAGATTCTTTACCGTCCTGGGGTGCAATCACTGCAACAGAACTTATATTGTTTTATTACGAAAAAGTTAATTACAAACTAAAAAAGTTTGAAGCTAGATTTATTATTCGCTACTTTGACTAGAATTTATGCAATCGGTTTAATTAAAAATTCAACTTTAACCTTTGTTAACTAATTCCCTGCCGTTCCCTATGCCGCGGCTTGGCCGTGGCCAACCAGCAATTCCCTTCACCGTGATCATGTCTTGTCGCGGTTCCTTTCACATATTTCCTTAGCCATGTCGTTGAGTGCATGGCACTTGTCACGAGTGATTGTCAATCTCTCGTTGTGATGCTTCCATGGGGAAAGAAGCAATAAGCGCCCTTGTGCACAAGCGTCAAAAAAGCGGCCTCCAGGTTTGGCAAGTGGCGCAAAACCATTCTCACGAAGAACAATTACTGGAAATCCGTTCTCAAAAACTGCCCTCATAATTGTCTTCTCGCCTTTACTGATGCTTGGCGATACTGGGACTGCGCCATCTCGGGCTCTGCTAAGAAAACTTTGGCATGCTTCCTCGATTTGCTCATCACTCATGTTGCGGCTGCATTGCACCTGTAGCAGTTCAGGAGCATCAAGCAGGAATATATTTCCTTGAGCGGCAAAGGTAAAACCAGCAACATCTACATTCCTGCGCACACGAAACAAGTCTGGACTACTGCGCTTGAGCGCAAAACGTCGAGGGTTGTCATGAATGTAGTTATTGAAATTTTCAAGTTGGCCTTTCCTGTCAAGAATATGATCATTATAGCCATCTTCCCACAAAGCATTATGCCCACTAGCAATCGCCCCTTGCTGCTTCATGTTGCGAAACTCACGATTGCACGCCACTCTAAAACCATTGATAATAACACCCAAATGCACTGGGATTGGCTCGTTTACAAAGATGATGAAATGTAGATGGTCGGGCATGACCTGATGAGTCAAAATCTTGACCTGATTATAAAACTGGGGAATTTTGAGCAGAGCTTGTTGCACAGCTGTTCCTAGAGCACTCAAATGCATGGTGGCAGGCTGCGACTGACCATCGCCGACAATATGACCAAGCAGCGGTTGGTGTTCCTTAACAACCAGCGTTATCATGTAGATGCAACGCGACTTGTAGTCATGTCCTAAGCGCCGGCGCTTCATTGAGGGCTTAGCCTCACCAGCCCACCGCTTCTTTTGTTGAAACTCTTCCCAATCCATATAATAAAGAAAAAACAAAAAATTTAAAAAAGAGCCCCCGAGTGGACAACCACGGCGGAGCCGTGGTATAGAGGACAATGGTTGTGTGGTGGCGGCATGATGGTTGTGGTGTTATTGCCGTTCACTATGCCGCGGCTCGGCCGTGGCCCTATCCAAAGAGATACTGGAATGCCTCTTCCACCTTTGCGGCTTCTACAATCTTTATTTTCATGCCTTTTATGCTCACTCCCTTTAGGTTGTTGCGTGGCACGATGATTGTGCTGAAGCCGAGCTTCTCGGCCTCGGCAATGCGCTGCTCTATGCGGGTAATTTGGCGCAGCTCACCACTCAAACCCACTTCGGCACTGAAGCACACTCCCTGCTGTATGGCGATATCTACATTAGATGATAGGATGGCGCAAATTACTGCCAAGTCGAGGGCCGGGTCATTGACTTTGAGTCCACCAGCTATATTGAGGAACACGTCTTTTTGGGCGAGTTTAAATCCCACACGCTTCTCAAGCACTGCAAGGAGCATGTTCATGCGTCGTGGGTCAAAGCCCGTTACTGAGCGCTGGGCGGTGCCATAGGCTGCTGTGCTCACTAGCGCCTGTACCTCGATTAGGAAGGGGCGTGCGCCATCAATGGTTACGCCAATGGCGGTTCCCGAGAGATCCTGATCCATCGCCGAGAGCAACATCTCGCTAGGGTTAGTGACCTCGAGTAGTCCAGTCTCACGCATTTCATAGATTCCCATCTCGCTCGTTGAACCAAAGCGGTTTTTGATGGAGCGCAGAATGCGATACATATAATGACTGTCACCCTCAAACTGCAACACAGCGTCAACGATGTGCTCCAAAACTTTGGGACCTGCAATAGTGCCTTCCTTGTTGATGTGACCAATGAGAATCACAGGCACTCCGCTAGTCTTGGCATAGCGCAAGAACGCAGCGGCGCACTCACGCACCTGGCTCACGCTGCCTGCCGCACTGTCGAGCTCATCGCTGGCGATGGTCTGAATAGAATCGATAATCACAAGATCGGGGGCACTCTCCTTGATGCTGGCAAAGATGCTCGAGAGCGATGTCTCGCAGATGATGTAGCACTCGCAGTCCTGGTCGCTACCAGCAATGCGGTCGGCACGCATACGCAGCTGCTGCGGGCTCTCCTCACCACTGACATAAAGAACCTTGCGCGAGCGGATGCGAAGCACGTTCTGCAGCACCAGCGTACTCTTGCCTATGCCCGGCTCGCCGCCAATAAGCACGATACTTCCTGGCACGAGTCCGCCTCCCAACACGCGGTTGAGTTCACCACTAGGCAACTTGATGCGCGGCAACTGCTCTGCCTTGATGTCGTTGATTTTCACCGGCACAGCGCTCTTGCGATGTCCATTGTCGTCGGCACCAAACAGAGTCCCTTTGCTTGATTTGGGCACTACCGGCTCCTCAATATAAGTGTTCCACTCTCCGCATGAGGGGCACTTACCTATCCATTTTGGCGATTCCGCTCCACAGTTCTTGCAGAAATATGTAGTTTTAGTTGTTTTCTTTGCCATAACGTTTGCTTTTATGCCACAAAGATAATGAAAAGATAGCAACAAACCAAAAAGTGAAAAAAATCACTGTTTTGTGTAATTTTTACACGAAATTCTTGGATAATAAAAAAATATTTTGTATTTTTGTCAAAAATATGGCGATGCCTGGACCAGAATAGAGTACATACAAGTAATTAAGACCATTAGACTATGTTAGGAGCAGTATTTGGAGATATTGTAGGGAGTGCCTACGAATGGCACAATGTGAAGACAAAGGTTTTCCCATTGCAGAGGCAGGAAACCCGTTACACCGACGACAGTGTGATGACACTCGCTGTAGCAAAGTGGCTTCTTGAAGACCCATCGCACAGCGAGAGCCATCTAATAAAGTGCATGCAACTGCTGGGTCGAGAACATTTTAATGCAGGCTATGGCGGAAGATTCAGAGCGTGGCTGATGACTGATAATCCACAGCCCTATAATAGTTGGGGCAACGGCTCGGCTATGCGAGTAAGTCCTGTTGCCTTGTGTGCCACTTCCTTAGAGGAGGCATTGGAGCTAGCGAGAATTACAGCCAATGTAACCCATAACCATCCTGAGGGAGTAAAAGGGGCTATGGCTATTGCCGAATGTGTTTATCGCTGCCTTGTGGCACCCGATGTTGACACTGCTAAACGAGACATTCGCGAAGTGATTCCTCAAAAGTATGGCTACAATCTCTCCAGGACACTTGATGAGATTCGCCCAAATTACCAGTTTTATGTAAGCTGTCAAGACAGTGTGCCCGAAGCCATCATTGCCTTCCTTGAGAGTGACTCTTTGGAGGACTGTGCACGTAATGCAATTTCAATAGGTGGCGACTCCGACACAATTGCTGCAATAGCATGTTCTATCTATGCAGTGAAAAACAATCTTGAAGATGAGACACTTGCAAAAGAATTTGAGCAATATCTTTCACCAGACCTCCTTCGCATAATGGAAGACTTTGAGAAAATGGTAGGAAGTATGAAAGACAGGAGTAACGCACATTTACTTGATAAAAAGAACGTAAAAAACACATTACAAGACCGAATCAGAGGTTCGCTTATTGGTGGAGCCATTGGCGACGCTTTGGGTTACCCCGTAGAGTTTATTTACCCTTTTGAAGAGATACAGGCAAAATATGGTGAGCGCGGCATCACACGGCTCGACACAATGCAATTTTGGCTCGGCAGTGATAAACAAAACGCTAAGGCAGTGGTCTCGGACGACACTCAGATGACGCTTTTCACTGCCAATGGTCTGCTTAATGCCAAGCAACAGGGCATTGACATGAAGCACGGCATTTGTCGTGCCTACGTAGAGTGGTATGTCACCCAAACTGGAAAGAAATTGAGCAGTTTCAACGACTGCTGGATTAGCAGTGTGCCTGAGTTAAATGCGAACCGAGCGCCAGGAACTACTTGTATGTCAGCATTAAATACTATTTATTATGGTGGTGAACCTCATAATAACAGCAAAGGCTGTGGTGGCGTAATGCGCATTGCGCCAATTCCTCTATATGCTTCTGTAGAGTCGCGCATGGATGTAACCGAAGCCGCCAGACTTGCCGGTGAAGCCGCCGAGATAACACATCAGCACCCACTCGGTTATATTCCTGCCGCATTGATGGCCCACGTTATCTATCGCCTTGCACTGGAGGAGCAACCCACCAAATCAAACCTTAAACAATACATAGTTGAAGGTATGGAGGCTTTGGAGAAACTTTATCCCGAGAGTCCCATCGAAGTTCAAGAGATGCAGACTTTGGTTAAACAAGCTATTAACTGCTCAGAGAATCAACTGCCCGATCTTGAGAATATCATCTCTCTTGGCGAAGGATGGGTTGGAGATGAGGCATTGGCTATTGCCCTATATTGCTGTCTGCGTCACTTCGACAGCTTTGAGGAAGCCCTTATAGCATCAGTAAACCATGGTGGCGACAGTGACAGCACAGGTGCTGTGACAGGAAACATCCTTGGAGTTGCTGTAGGATATGATGCAATTCCACAGTTCTTCAAAGATGACTTAGAGATGCATGATTTAATACTACACATGGCCGATGACTTGTATCGTGGCGAAGTGACGTTAATGTAAGCCATAAAATGAAGAAAAAGACAGCCTCACTTTTTTTTTCATTTTTATCGCTTCATTCTTTGCACTTTAGAGAATAATCACTTATCTTTGTGAACGAAAAAAAATTATTAATTCAAACAACTGAAAACTGTTAATTCTGAACTATTATGAAACTACGATTCACACTCATTATGCTAGCAGTGCTTGCTACTGCTTCTATGCTTAGCGCACAGAATAATAAGCGCATAGAACAAATTCGTCAGGCCTATGCCGACAGGTTGGAGATAATGCAGAATAAGCCCTATGACGGTCCATTTAACGAGATTGGTGTGGATGTTGCCCAAAACCTTCCCGGAACGGGACTGTATGAGCGTCACGATAAGTTCTATTTTACTCAGGAGCAGTACAGTGCCGATGGTTCAATGTGCAGTCTGCTATACTTCGTCACCAGCAAGGCGACCTATGTTCACGGCATGCACGGCTATTACTGGGAGTTCCTATGGGACGCAATGGAGGGAGACCCCATGTTTGCCCTGCTCGTGCGTGATGAAGGCGGCACAAAGAAGGAATATCGCTTCTATTTCGAAAACAACAAGGTTATCAAAACAGTTCCCGAATTCAAGCAGTGGCCCAAAGAGAAAAGCATGGAAACACTGCACCCTGACGTTATTGACAAGCCTGCCGATGTGCTGAAACTCATGAAAGAGAAGCAGGCCGAGTTCATGACGCTAATAAAGAAGTAAGAGATTAATCACCGAATCTTTTAACCATTTACCCGCAATAATATTTGGCGGGTCGGTGTTTTTTGCCTACCTTTGCCCCCGAAAATGATAACGAAACTATTAACTAAAAACTAAGAACTAAATACTTAGAACTTAAAAACTATAAAACAACTATGCCTATCATTTCACAACGCGGCATCGACATGCCCGCATCGCCAATTCGCAAGCTTGCCCCATTTGCTGTGGCAGCAAAGCAGAAAGGTATCAAAGTGTATCACCTCAACATCGGCCAGCCCGACATCGCTACTCCTCAAGAGGGTCTTGACGCTCTCAAGAACGTAGATCGCAAGGTGCTCGAGTATTCGCCCTCACAGGGCTATCAGAGCTATCTCGACAAACTCGTGGGCTACTATGGCCGCTACGACATTAAGCTCGACGCCAGCAACATCATCGTTACCTGCGGTGGTAGCGAGGCGCTGCAGTTTGCCTTCTTGTCTTGCTTCAACCCTGGCGACGAACTCATCGTTCCCGAACCAGTGTATGCCAACTATATGGGCTTTGCCAACGAGATGGGCGTGAAGGTGCGCACCATCACCACCAAGATTGAGAACGGCTATGCTCTGCCAGGCATAGAGGAGTTTGAGAAGCTTATCACCGACCGCACACGTGCTATCATGATTTGCAACCCCAACAACCCCACCGGCACACTTTACTCTGACGAGGAGCTCCTACAACTTCGCGACTTGGTGAAGAAGCATGACCTCTACCTCATCAGCGACGAGGTTTACCGCGAGTTCCGTTACAACGACAAGCCTTACCTTAGCGCTTTGCACCTTGAGGGCATCGAGGATAATGCTATCGTCATTGACTCTGTATCTAAGCGCTACAGCGAGTGCGGTATCCGCATTGGAGCCTTTATCACCCGCAACAAAGAACTGCTTACTACAGTAATGAAGTTTGCTCAGGCTCGTTTGAGTCCCCCATTGATTGGTCAAGTTGTTGCCGAGGCTTCGCTCTATGCACCACAGGCCTATCATCAGGGTGTTTATGACGAATACATCGCTCGCCGCAACTGCCTCGTTGAGGGTTTGAACAAGATTCCTGGTGTTTTTGCACCAATGCCAATGGGTGCTTTCTATGCCATGGCAAAACTCCCCGTGCAAGACTGCGACGATTTCTGCCGCTGGTGCCTTGAGGAGTTTAGTTATGAGGGTGAGACAGTGATGATGGCTCCAGCCACAGGTTTCTACGCCACTCCAGGTGCTGGCAAGAACGAAGTGCGCATGGCCTACGTACTCAAAATCGAAGACCTCAAGCGTGCCCTCATCGTCCTTGAGAAAGCCCTTGAAGCTTACAATGCACGATAAATAATCAACACATACACATAAATCGCCAGAGCCTTGTGGTTCTGGCGATTTTTTATCACATTTCGGGTTTTATTATGCCTGTGAATTTCTTCGACAGAAGTCGATATAACGGCAGTATCGACAAGAATTGTTATCCTGAGATTGCACAAAGGGGGTATCAGAGTCGAAGAGCGAAGCAATCTCTTTGTCCATCCTCTCCTTAAACTCACCGTTTATTATGTGATAGTCGGCAAGTTGTGAACCATTATAGATTGCACCAGTCTGACTCATATCGCGCAATTTATAAATTACCGGCATAATGGCTTCATCGGTACCCTTTTCTAGCGCATAAGCGTTGCAATAGAGCATGAGCTGAAGAATCCCTTTGAAGTTATGGTCTTTGGTTGGGACGGCAAAGAGGTCATCAACACTAGTGAAGGCGGTGGTGTCTCCACCTGTCTTGTAATCGACGATTCGAAGCTTGCCATCAGGAAGACGGTCGATGCGGTCGGCAATATATTTAAAATTGAAATCCACACCGCCATAGTTGAGCGAGATGGTATGCTCACATTCACACTCCACAATGGTAAAAGCATTGTCATCGATATTGTTGAGCAGATTCATGTCGTAATTTAACGCCGCCATGACATATTTCTTAATAGCGACACTCACTATTGCAGCCTCGCCAACCAGCGAGCCACTACTGCTGTTGCGCAGATACTTCTCGTTGACAAGTGTTTCGACTACTCTGTCAAGATCGCACTTGATGAATTTCTTTATATCTTTACACTTCACTGTGTGTTCGCCGTTGTGTGCCTCAGGTGGGTAATAGAGGTGCTGCAAGGTGTCATGAACAATGGTTCCAAAAGTGCCAGCATCCATAAAGTCAACATCGTCGTCGCTGGCACGCAGGCACTCTATCTTATTAAAATAGAACATCAGCGGACAATTGACATACTCCTTAATGGTGCTAGCCGATAGTGTGCGTGTGCCTTTGCCTGTCATGAAGGTCTCTAGCTGCCTGAGAGCATAATCACGCTTAGGCATCTTAATGGTGACAGGGTCGGTAGTGGCGCTTGAGAGGGTAAACATGCGGCGTTTCACATTGCAGCCATACACCAACTCAAGTTGCGGCACATATCGAGTCACTTCACCGCTGCCCATAGCTTGGTCGCTGGTGTCATATACCATAATCAATCGCTTGGCATGGCCAATGAGTCGATAGAAGTTGTAGTTCCACATCATCTCTTGGTCAGCCGATGTTGACATGGCATAATTACGGCGCATGAAATCACTGATAAAGGAATTGCGGCGAGTCTTGCCAGGCATCATACCCTCGTTTGCCGAAAGGATAATGATATTCTCAAAGTCGAGGCAACGGGTCTCAAGCATTCCCATAATCTGCAGTCCTTGCAACGGCTCACCCTCAAAGGGGATAGAGAACGCTGCCTCCAAACGCTCAATGAGGTAATATACCGATGTCTCACAAGGAGGCACCTGATACCTGGTCAAAGCGTCAATGAGCTGGTTGAGCACCTCAATATACTGGTTGAGGAAGGCTTCTTGCAAAGTCATGACAGGCTGCTCTGAACTTTCCTGCTCACTTTCATCTATATCCTTTGGAGAGGCCTTCATCATCTCGATTAAGGTATTACAGAAGTCTATATACTGTCTCAATAGCTTGTTCACACCATTGGCATCATTATCCTGGTCGATGGTGGTGAACAGCAATGCCAGCTTTGTAGTGGCAAAGGTGGACTGAGGCACGGCAAATAGTCCTTTCTCGGCTATAACACGTCGCAACTCTAGAGCTTCGTCGCCAAAATAGTTCTTGACAATGGGGTGCGAGAGCACGATTTTCACGTCACCACGGTAGAACGTCCACTCGCCGTCGGCATTGCGTCGTGCTTGACTGTGCATCTTGGCAACAATCCTCATGAGCGATGCTATATCGCTGGCGCTCAACGGATAGCCCATTGTCACATTCTTCTTGTCGATCTGAGGCGGCAAGGAGTTGAGCAATGGTACCAGCAAACCATCATCGGGGAGGATGAGAGCGGTGTTGATGGCATCAGAACTATTGAGCACACCATCATCAGTAAGTTTTTTAAGAAGATGATAGCAATACTTCGCCTGCCCCACATTAGATGGCACGCCCACCACCTCTATCTCAGGAAACTCAGTGATGTTCTCTATAGTGAAGTCAATTGGCTCGGGAAACTCTTCCCTGAAGAATTTCACAAATCTAGAGCCATTGTTGATGTTCTCATCATTGGCAAACGCTGCCGATGCCAAATCCCAGAAGAATAGTGCCCTACCCTGCTGTTTCAAGCGCTTAAAGATTGCCAACTCACATGTTGTGAGCATATTGAATCCCACAAACACAAATTTCTCGTTGTTCTTGAATTCCTTATTTTTCACAGCATCAACCGCATCGCGATACATCTTGCCCATTGAACATAGACCGCGCGACTGAAGCTCTTTGTTGTAGTCCACATAGAGTTGATAGAGGCTCTGCCATAGCTTCAGATACTTGGCTTTCACACCGTCCTTGTCGGCGCCTTCTCCATCGTAATTTCGCCAGAAATCCTCACTATCAGCCGCAACACCTTCTAAGCTGAGGTTGAAGTAGTGGGAAACAATCTCCTGAAGGTCGCCATCAAGGTAGTTTGCCTGTATCTCGCGCTGCTCTTTCACGTTCTTGAAAAGCTTTTCGGGGTCAACGAGATACATGTCCACATCATTGAAATCGTTAAGCACAACATTTCCCCAATAGACAAATTTGTCAAACTTATAGTCTTCGTTACCAGCGATTCGGGTATAGCATTTATAAAGCAAGAAAAGCGCCTCGACAGGTTTCACTGGCACATTGCCAGTGAGCAATGACAAGAAATCGGTGATAGTCATCACTTCGGGCATGAGATACACGCCGTTGCTAGCCAAGTCGAGTTCACGCTCCAAGAACTTGCAACTACGGTGGTTGGGCATCACGAAACAGTAATCGTGAATCGCAGGCTTAGCCTGAAAATATTGAGCAATTTGAGTTAAGAAGGACTTCATTATATAAGGTTATCGGTTTCCTTTTTTTAAATCACTTTTTAATAAGAATTGTTATCCTCACTGCTATGTCGAAGAGGACTATTTTGGCATTGGCGTTGCCGCGAATGTCGCGGGCGGCGTCGCTGAAGAGCTTGAGCATGCGCTCAACATTCTCTTCGGTGATAAAGCGAGCGAAATTCTTGCTGAACTGCGACTCCTCCTGTGTCTCATAGTTGAGAGCACCTATGTGCAGATTGTAAATGTAGTTCTCACGCACCATGCGTGCGGCATAATTCAGGAAGCGCTGCGATTTCTCGCGCTTATAGTCGGCAATGTCTTCGCTCCATGCTTTCAAGCCCTGCATATCGCGCATGTAGGCCAGTCGCATAAGGGCGACAAACTGCTTGTGGAAGTCGTGAATCTCACTGCTGTGATCCATGTTGCGCATGGCTAGCACCACGTTTCCGTCGGCAGGGGCGGCAATGGCAAGTGCCTCAGTAATGTCGATGCCATGAGTGCGCGCCAAGTGCTCTGCAATCTGCTGCGTCGATGGTTTGCGAAGCTCTATGCGCTGCGTGCGTGAATAGATAGTAGGCAGTATCGCTTTGGCATTGTCGGTGGTGAGCAGAAAGATGCTGTCGGGTTCGGGTTCCTCAATGAGCTTGAGGAGCTTATTGGAACATTCTTTATTCATCTTGTCGGCCTGCCACATGATGAGGACCTTATACTTAGCGGTGTAGGCGCTGAGACTCATTTTTCTCACTATGCTGTCGCTCTCGCTGGCATAGATGATGGGTTGAGCGTTCTCGTTACCTATTATCGAGAGCCATTGTTCATAGTCCTCGGCAATTACACCGCCCTCCACAAATTCTTTCCACTCTTTGCCAAAGTCCTCGCTAACAGGCTTCTCACCCTTCTTGGTGATGGGATAAGAGAAGAAAGTGTCGGCATGGTTCATCGACTGGTGCTGCAAGCACGCAGGGCACATTCCGCAAGAGTCACCATTGATGCGGTTGGTGCAGTGGATATACTGAGCGGTGGCCATTGCCAGTGCGAGTTTAGGCACTCCTGGCTCGCCATGGAAGAGCAATGCATGTGGAATGTGGTCACTATCGACCATGCGCCGCACCTGCTCTATCGCCTTTTCATTGCCTATTATATCGCTGAATCTCATTTAAATATAAAACCTTTTTATGTTTACATTGCAACTGAATCAGAATAGTATTCATCATCGCTTGCCATACTGGGATAATAATTATTGGCATTAATAGTTTTGTTAAGCTTCTCCACAAGCTTGTTGGCCTTGCGTTGCTCGGCATCGCTAAGGTCGGTGCTATAGAGGGCTGCTTTTGCCCATGTCAAGGCTTTTTCATAATCTTTCTTTTCCTCATAAAGAATCGCCAGCGGATAAAAAGCGCGAGCCGAGTCCATCTCGGCATATTCCTTTAGGAGCTTAAAATCGTCATTGTCGATGGCATATTCCAGCGATGTGTCATCGCTGTCTCTACCACCTTTGCTACTCTTACTACTGCCAGATGTTAATGCTATATATCCCCATGCAGCTAGGCCTAACACCAAAATCGTTGCCAAAGCGCTCAGAGCGATGATGAGTCCACGTTTTGACTTGCGTTTTGGCTCACGGTTATAAGCATTATTGGGATAACTAGGATAATTTGGACGACTGTAATCTTGCTTCACATAACCACCCGAAACGATACGTGTCTCGGAACCTGCATCGGGTGCTGGTTGTGGAGTAACATTGTTATGGCGCACGGTGGAATTCCCACCCTGTGGAGATGACGCATTGGCAATGAAGCCATTCATAAACTGCCTGATTGTGGCAGGACGATTATTAAAGTCCTTGCTCATACCGCGCACTATGTTGTCGATAGTCACCTTACTCGCACGCCCGTAAAGGTCGGCGGCAATGGTAGCGGCATTTACATCAAAAGCACTTTTGGGATCGCGACCAGTGAGCAGGAAGTAGCAGGTAGCACTCAAGGAATAGATGTCAAGACGAGGGTCAAATCGGGAAACCCCAGCAAACTGCTCCATGGGCGAATATCCTTGCGTCACACCCTTAGATGGGCGTGTGGTGGTGGGAGCGCCATCACTAGTGAAATGTACCGAGATGCCAAAATCTATGAGCACCGGCACGTCGGGTCCACCGTCGTCGCTCTGCCGCATGACTATGTTCTCGGGCTTGATGTCGAGGTGAAGCATGTGGTTGTCGTGCAAGCACTGGATAGCGCCAGCCACAGGAGTGATGATGCCAAGCATCGCCGCCTCGCCAAGGCCTCCACCATTGGCTTTCACCATCTTGCGCAAATCGCCACCCGACAGGTATTCCATCACGAAATAGGCAGTATTGTTGGCCTCAAACACCTCGTTCACGCTCACAATGTTGCTGTTGATGCTGCATATGCGCTGCAATCGCTGTCCCTCGGCGATGAAGTCCTTGAGACACGCTTCCATCTCGTTCTTGGTAGTTGGTGAGTAGAGCATCTGTGTAGAACCCTCATTGCGCCAGCAACTCGATGGGAAGAATTCCTTGACGGCAAAGTGAGTGGTGACCGCAATATTTCCAGCCATGATTCGCGCCTTCACCTTATAGGTGATGCCAAATCCGCCCTGCCCCAGCACTTGCTCGATAGTATAGACATGCGACCCACCAGTGAGCTTAAAACCCACAGGCAACGCTTGTTCATATTTCTTTCCTTCTGCCATGGTAATATTTATTTGTTAATTATCAGCAAACAAGCAATAAAAAAGTGGTTTAAAGCGCAACTCCGCTATTAAACCACAAATTTACGACATTTTTCTGAAACGACACACTTTTCAATAACTAATTTTCAAGTCGGCTTAAACTCTCAGAACTTGGTATTGACGAGCATATTGATTAGTGAGTTATTTTCTTTTGTCTTCCTGAGTTTGTCGATGTGCTTATTGAGGTCTTCGCCTTCAGGAAGCTTAGCAATTCCTTTCTCGTAGAGGTTAGCGAGTTGCTTGGCGGCATCGGGGGTGAGAGCGTGCTGTGCCTCGGCAAGGAGGTAATACTTAGCGGCTTTCTCTACATCCATACCCACGCCAGTGCCCTTGAGGTATTTCTCGGCGAGACGACATTGCGCTGCGGCGCATCCACCGTCAGCCGCCTTGGTAAGCATCTCGATTGCACCTTTTTCGTCCCTCTTAACCCCATTGCCATTTTCCATGAGGAAAGCCAGATAGTAGCAAGCAAGCGGACTTTCTTTGCTTACTTTTTCAAACATCTTGGCAGCCTTCTTCATGTCGCGTTTCTTGTAGTTCTTGTTAGTGAGCACAACGCCTTGCATTGTAGTTCCATCGGCAACCTGAGCCTTCTCCATCGCCTTGAACTGGTCCATTGCGACATCATATTTACTTGTGATGTTATATTCATATAGACCCCTGAGGTAGCTATAGAACGGGTCGTTACGGCCTTTGAGCTCGGCGATAAGTTTGCCATATTCGTCAGCCTTATTAGCCGAAGCCGTGAGCGCCATCCATTGTGCCGCTAGGGGATAGTTCTTACCGAAGCCTTCACCCAAGCGGTAACAGTTGGCAAGAATCCACATTGCCTTGTTGTTTCCCTTCTCAGCGGCAACCTTTATCATCTGCGCCCCCTTCTCTTTGTCGCGAGTTACGCCGTTGCCATAGAAGTAACTCTCACCCAGCTTCAGGTTAGCCGCCACATGACCTTCGTTGGCCGCCATCATCAGATACCTCATTCCCTCTTTCTTGTCTTGCTCAACGCCCACTTCTCCATCATAGAGCATAAGTCCACAAAAGTAGGCGGCCCTGATATCGCCCTGGTCGGCGGCTTTCTTGAAGTACTTGAACGACTCAGCACGCTTGTCGTGGTTATAGAGGTAAAGCCCCACAGGCATATAGCTTTCCTTATCGCCAGCATCGGCAGCAAGTTGTTGATATTCTGCCGCCTTGTCGGTGTTGCGTTTCACACCTACACCCTTATCGTAACACTCCTGCATGAATTTGCAAGCAAAGAGGTCGCCGCCCTTTGCCATCTCGTCAAAAATTTCCACCATCCCTTTATAACCATCTCTCGTGGCAATCAAGAAAAGCTTCATTGCACGATCATGGTCTTTTTCCACACCCTCGCCATTGTAATAGAGCAGGCCGAGCCATCCTTTGGCTTCGGTACTATATTGTGCAGCCTCGGGAGTATCGGTCTCGGCGGCATCAAGGAACCACTTAGCGGCAGTTTTAAAGTTTTTCTCAGCGCCTTCTAAGCCACCATAATAGGCCTTGCCAAGCAAGAGCATTGCATGGGCATCGCCATTAGCTGCACGCTCGCGCAACATATCAAGAGAACTTTTTTCGGCAACTGTCTCGATTTTATTGTTGGTATTTGATTTCTGTTTCTGCGCACTGGCAGCAGTAAAAGTAAGTGCCAGCACAAGAGTCAAAATAAAAAAGGTATATCGTCTCATAATAATAGATTTTGAGATTTTTAAGTTTCTCATTTATTGTCGTCAGCTTTAACAAAAGAGATAATTGTCTTACCCATGCCTATTGTGTCACCATAATTGAGTTGAACAACATTTTCATGGTTCACCACCCGGCCATTGACATAAACATTATTCAATGAGCGAAGCACTCTCAGTTCATAGGTGTAATCATTAAGGTCGGGCCTACACACTGCATTTATTTCGACCGACTGACGGCTCATCTCATCATCGCCTTGAATCATTACGTTAGAAGGAAGTTCAGGATCATAGCGACCTATGGTGTTGCGACCACGCTTAAGACGATAAGTCTCGGTTCGACCAGCCTTCCAGCAAAGCATGCCCTTTGGGTCGGTAAAGGTAACCACAGGAGGTGCCGGAGGTGTTGGGGCAACTGGGTGAGGCGGAGGAGCAGCACCCACATTTTGATAAGGAATGGGAGGAGGTGTAACACCAGACACTGCGGGTGGCACCACAGGAGGCCGCACAGAAGGGGCTGGCATTGGTGGAGGCATGGCATGACCTCTCGAACGTCCTCCACCGCCAAACCCTCCAGGGTTCAGCATCACAGTGTGTGGTCCATCATCTTCATCCTGATTTTGCAGCGGTGCAGGTGGCGGAGTGTTAACCATTGCAGCAGGAGGCGACACCTCACCCTGCGACTGGTACAGCACCTGGGTGCCGCATTTTGAGCATTTGACTTTAATCAACTTGCCAGCGACTCGAGGCATAATCACGATATTCTTGCTGCATCCTGGACACTCGAAGCGGTATTGCGTGTTTACTGCAGCCTTCTCCATGATTTGGTAATGTGCTTTGCCTGGAGGCACTATGGCTGCTCCCAGCACAGGGATAACAACATAAGAAGCCGACTTAACTACAGCAGGAGTGGGAGCGGCCATCTTATGCTTCAAATCCTCGGGCAAGTCATGCGATATCACCCTGTCGTCTAGGGCATCCGACTTGAGCACCTTGCGCTCGGCAGATGCTTTAACCTCAAACGACACCTTGTTCTGACAATGTGTGCAAGCAAATTTGTATCTACCTGGTCTTGACGGCATTCTCACCCTCAAAGCCTTTCCACAGTTGCCACACACAACGGTCTCAACTCTGGACTGTGCAGGATTATTATTGTTTTCTTGGTTCATTCTTTATCATTTTGAGATTATGGATAGAGGTTAAATCCTCCCAACTATGAACTATGAACTGTGAACTATGAACTAAAAACTACACCATGTCCATGCCATCGTCATAGATGTCGGCCTCCATTTCCATAGAGTTGTCATAGGAGTCTTCGGGGATGTAGGTTGTGTTATCGGCAACCAACTCATTGCTGTTGTCAACAAACTCTACAGGATCCTCGTTAACCTCGGCAGTAGCGTCCTCTCCAAGGTATTGTTCGAGCTCATTGTCATCGACAATCACCTCCTCGTCGGCCATAGCATACTGGTCATTGTTGACGTCACCAGTGCTGGCATCCATTATGAGGTCATCATCTTCCATAATGATGTCATCATCGTTCATGGCTATGTCATCACCACCAACAATATCGCCAGGATCGTCTATGATAATATCATCGTCGCCAACAATGCCGTCGGTCTCGTCGTCCATAATGATATCATCATCGTTCATGGCAGTATCGTCATCATAGATGCTTCCTTCACCACCTTCATCATCCCTATCGGGGAGATCGCGTTGAGCCACCAGCTCACCGTCGTCGGTAACAATAATGTCCTGATCGATGTCGTCGTTATCGGCAAAGATTCTGTCCTCCGAGCCCGGGGCGATATATCCGCCTTCGGTGTCGATGATTGCCTCGAGATCGCCACGAGTGAAAGCAAACTGTTCATTGATAGACATTCTCTCACCGCTATTGGGGTTCATTGCCACATCATATATGCCTGACCCTGGCTCTCCCTCAGTAATAAGCACATATCCACCGTTACCATCTTCAAAGAGCATACCGGTCACCTCATTACCATCTTGATCGGCTATAGTGCGCCATCCCACTGGCGACCATTCGTCTTGCTTCACGTCAACATCTATTTGGTCACGCTCAATGATTGTGTCGGTGCGGTCATCTATATCACCACCGTCGTCATCGTCACGACCTTGCGGGTTGCGTGGTCCTCTGCGATCATCATCATCGTCGCGGCGGCCAGGGCGTCCAGGACGTCCCGGACGAGCATCGTCGTCATCGTCACGAGGGTCACGACGGTCGCGCGGATCGCGTCGGTCGCGTCGGAGCTCATCATCATCGCGAGGTTCGCGTTGTTCCTCGGGCTTTTCTTTATCCTCTTTCAGTAGGTCTTTGTCGTCATCATAGTAACCATCATCTTCGTTGCCTTCCTCATTGCCATTCTCATTCTCCACCTCTTCTTCGTCATCATCGTCGAGGTCGTAGTGCTTCTTATTGAGCGCATCACTAATCACTGTAGCACCTGCTGCGGCTCCACCCGCGGCTCCTGCAATTCCCACACCTACTGCGGCACCCACTGCTGCACCTTTTGAGACTTTTTTCTTTTCTTCTTCGCTCTCCATATTGGGAAGTGGTGGAGGCGTGTTATTTTTTATAGTATCCATAATAATATTTTTACGTGTTTTGCCACATCATGAGTGTGACACAGTTAATAATTATATGACTAAGTTAATAGGCCACTTCAAAATCAAGTTACCACTTAGAGATAACGGTGTCGTGCTCACTAGAGGGGCCTATGAGCTGAGGATGCTGCACCATCTCGGGGTCTTCACTCTCCATGCGCATGGTAACCTCATTATAGACATACTTGAACAGCTCAATTATGGTGATTTTGCGGTCGTTATCGCGGTCGGCCTGTCCACGGAATCCCTTGATGAGAGCGTTACCAAACACCGAGTGCCGTACTGGTGTCGATTCACGGTTGATGATGCTCTTGGAAGTCTCATTAGGACGACTCGACACCATGAAGGTGATGCCACTCTTCACCGCATCATCGCTCCAGTTAGGATCAGAAGTGAGTCCATTTTGCTTGCTGATACTTCCTGAGAAGCAAGCCATGACAAAAACATAAACATGTTTTGTCTTGCTCTTGGAGAGGATGTCGATAATCTCCTTGTAATAAACCGCGCCACCGCCGTAGGTGAGCAAAAAGCCATCCTCGCTTCCATGAGTGGCGAAGAAGAGCACAATGCGGTCGTTGGGGCTCTTAGCAGCAGCCACCACGTTCTTCACGCGCTTTAGGATATTCTCGCGGGTTGCATACTGGTTAACTATCACGCTGCCTTTGTAACCTTGCTTCACTAAGGCCTTTTTGAAATCTATGGCATCATATTGCGCCGAGGAGATATCCTCTGCACCAGGAGTGTTGCACTTCGACAATCCCATGCAGAAACAATAGTTCTTAGCAGCAACATTTCCACTGCCCAATAAAATGGCTAATGCCATAAATAATATCACTGATAATTTTTTCATATCTATCTAGTTTTTATTGTTATCTAATATAGTGTGTCTCAGTTGGTCGAGTGTTATTCTTTTGGCGCCACAGCCTTGTAGGCAATGGTAGTGCCGCATTTCTCACATTTCGTCCTAAGCACCTTGCCAGCCTCGGCGGGGATGATCGAAATCTTGTTGTTGCAATCGGGGCACGTCACCTTGTAGGGATGCCCCACAATGCCGCGCTTCTTGATTACATAGAACTTGTCTTTTACCTTCTCGGCAGGTCCCAGCTCTGGCACTATAAGGCGTGGGGCAATCACTGTCTTGGCTGGAGCCTCTTCTTTAGTAACCACAAACCTCACCATTTCTTTGCAGTGCGGGCAACACACCTTGTAGCGCCCTGCCATCGCTATTTTCACTTTAAAGGCCTTTCCGCAAGAGTTGCATTGTCTCTTGAGAATTGTAATTTCATTTTTGTTCATTTCTATTATATTTTAATTGTTAGTACATAATGAAATCAAAACGGTGTTCCACAAATCACCCGCGTCACATCAAGGGAAAGATGTCTTTGGCAATTTATAGAACACCCGTCGCTATTTTTTTTACACCATCATGGTATCGTCGATGGGTTCATCAAGCAAATCATCATCGTGGTAGAGATCTTCATCGGCCAAAGGCTCATCGAGTTCGGGAGGATTATCATAATCCCCCGAATCCTCGCCTTCATCGTTGATTGCGACCTCATCATCTTCGAGAACATCCTCTTCATCAGCAGGATAGACATCGGCCTCTTCATCAGGATAGACATCTTCATCGGCTAAATCCTCGTCAAGAATCACATCATCCTCGTCAAGAATTATCTCGTCATCATCAAGAATCACATCGTCTTCGTCAAGATTCACGTCATCATCGTCAACGATGACATCATCGTCGTCAATAACTATTTCGTCCTCATCTGTGAGGTCTTCATCTGTGAGGTCCTCATCTGTGAGGTCCTCATCTGTGAGGTCCTCATCATCGCCGAGGTCTTCACTGTCTCCATCGTCATCAATATCATCCATGTCGGTTGGCATATCGGGTTCAACGAGGTCATCATCTGCTTCGATATAGGGATTTGGTATCACGTTCTCAAGTTCCTCTCGTGTATAGAAATCATCGACATGAATAATGCCATAAGGCTCTTGAGTCATGTCTATGACAGTGTCGTAGATGCCTGAACCTGGCTGGCTCTCGGCCAATGCATACATGGCGCCTCCCGATTCTTTATCGCCCATGAGGAAGAAATAAATGTCGTTGCCATCCTCATCGACCTCGGCATACCATCCTAGTGGCTCTAATTCAGAAGCATCGCCTCCCTCAGGAAGACCAGGCTCTTGATCCCGCTGAATGTGATGAACATGATGGTGCACATGATGCTCAACGTGTTCAACTTGCTCTGTGTTTTCCTCGGTTTTTTCATGAGAGATTTCATCGGTAGGATTTTCTACATCCTCGATGTCGTCGTCATCGTCGTCAAGGTCATAGTGCTTCTTACTGAACACTTTGTCGAGCATGACTCCAACGCCAGCTCCTGCTGCCGTTGCTGCCCCCACGCCGAGACCTATTGCTAAACCACTCAACCTCTTACCACTTTTCATTGCTGCTGGTGCTAAATTTGCTTTTTTAGTTTCCATATAATTTTTGTTTTGTGCCTCACATGTGAGGCTTAGTTTATATTCTCTTGGTTCTATCACTTTTGGCATCTGCCGCATTTCAGGTTCTCAATCTCATCGCTTGAAAGTTTGCGGTCACACTCAGGGTTGGGACACTGGCTGAACAGCTTGCGCTTCTTGATGATTTTAGACCTTTTGCCCTGGGCATCATAAAACGTAGTAGCACCCATAGTCAAGAGCGAGAGGCCACGATAAACATGAAACATCATTCCTGTGGATTTAGGATCGGCTAATTGCCAAAACACTGTGCCAATAGTGAAAACAAGCATCACAATGAAAATACTAAGCCGTACCCATTTCGCGCGCTTTGTCACATTTTCCTCTTCCTGGTCAAACTCCAGTTTCTTGTTGCGCATGTAGAGATGCTCGTCAACATAGTCGCCGGGGTTGGTGAGCTGTTTAGCATAGAAACAGCAGCCTGCAGAATTGTCGGCGCCGAGGACTATAAACGACATCTCTGAGATCTGCATTCCCTGAGGTCCCACTCTCATTAATTCGCCTGTCGTCTCATTGCGTACAAAGGTGCCGTTAGTAGAGTTGCAATCAGCAAGAATCCAGCGACCGTAATCGTCAATCGTTACTGTAGCATGAACTTTGCTGACTCCAATTCCATTGATTTTAAAAGGCTGATCGCCCGACTTCCCTAAGGTTATAGTTTTCATTTATGAGATATTTATGTTTTAATTATCGCTATTGTGTAATGGTTTTCTAATGCAGAACATTCTTGAGCATATCATGAGAGTAGCATCAAAAAGCAAAAATGCACCATTTTTTCAAAAACTCCACAAATTTAATGATAATATTTTAAATATTAAATATAAATATATAAAAAATTGAAATGAGCAGGCATAAACCTACCCATTTTAGAATTGTGAAAAGTAGAAGGAAGAAAGTGAAAGGGAAATCGTTCTTCGTTGTTCGTTTATCGTTGTTCGTTTATCGTTATTCGTTTATCGGGGATTGGAGGACATGAATGGCTCTCGCTTTCACCTCTCTCCATATTTCACGTCCCACAGAAACAGCGCATGAGCGGGCATTGAGGTGCCAGCAGCGCAACGGTCTTTCTTCTCGATGATGCGACAAAAGTCCTCAACCGTGATTTTGTGGTTCCCCACATCAACGAGCGTGCCCACGATGGCACGCACCATGTTACGCAAGAAGCGGTCAGCGGTGATGGTAAACACCCACTGCTCCACATTGAGATCAAGCGGGGCCTTGACGCGAGACCATTGCGCCTCGGTGATGTGGCAGATGTTGGTCTTCACATCGGTGTGGAGTTTGCTGAACGAGGTAAAATCTTCATAGTCCATAAGGTGCTGTGCCGCCTCATTCATAAGTCCAAAATCAAGGCGAGGGTTGCACTGCCAGCTCAGCGAGCGAAGCAGCGGCGACTTGCCCGTGTGGGCGAAGTATTTATAAGTGCGACTAGTGGCATCGAAACGCGCATGGGCAGTATCTGACACCTCAATCACCTCGTGGATGGCAATATCTTGTGGCAAGATGCCATTAAGGCTTCGCACCAGCAACTGAGGATTGGCAATGGGCTGCTCGGTGTCGAAGTGGGCATACATGGTGGCTGCGTTCACTCCAGCGTCGGTGCGTCCTGCACCAGTTATGGGCGTTTCGTGGCGCAGCACCATGGCCAGCGCCTTCTCTATGGTCTCCTGCACGCTCACATCGTTAGGCTGAATCTGCCACCCGTGATAGGCTGCACCCTGAAATGATATTTTGAGAAAATAACGCATAAATTAAGGCCTTAGCATAAACATCAGGGGATAATGAAGACGTTGTGCCCAATAGATTTCCATGTGTTGATGACCTTCAAAAACAAGGCTCTCGAAATGGTCGCTGTCCCAGCCAAGGCCCATTATCATCTTGTCCAAAGAGTACTGAGATGCGCTATAGGTGCCGTCAAGCTCTACATCACCTCGGTCCATGTAGATAAGGCTAGTATTGGGAGCTGGCAGCTTAGATTTCACATAGTTGCGGAAACCAGTCGCCCACGCCTCGCTGTTATATTTGGGATTATAGAAATTCATAGACGAGTGGGTTGACATGCACACCGCGCCGCCAAACACCTGTGGATACTCACAAAGGGCATACATCGAGATTAATCCGCCCATGCTCGACCCCATCACGAAAGTGTGCTCACGTGTGGTCAACGGTTTGTAACGAAGATCGATAAAGGGCTTCACCTCCTCAACGAGGAAGCGTAGATAATCGTCGCCCTTATAGACGCTCACATCAACATCGGCACGCAGGTCTTCGGGCACATACTCATAGCACTTTGTTGGGAAATAGTCGTTGAGGCGGTTTTTGCTATTATCAACGCCCACCACGATGCATCGCCTTATCTTGCCCTCGGCGATGAGGCGTCCCATCACTTCATCTACCTTCCACTCTTGCTTGTTCCATGTGGTAGTGGCGTCGAAGAGCATCTGCCCGTCGTGCATATATAGCACATCGCACGGCTCGCCTACGACATAGCCGTCGGGGAGCCACACTGTGACGTTGCGCGCCTCTATATATTGTGACTTAAACTGTGGGAAAAACTCCAGGCGCCCCGAGCTTACCTGCTGCTGCGCCTCGGCAGGTTCCTGGGCCAGCATTGGCATGGTGCTGCACAATACTGCCAGCACTATCAACATAATTTTAATTTTCATAGCATTTTCATATTTTTGGATAAATTAGGCTGCACCTCGGAAAAACATAAATAAATTTTGTTTTTCTCTCGGTTTGCACTAATTTTGATGCAAAAATAGTAAAAATATCATTGATTTCTATTATATTTGCACAAAATATGCTTTAAGGGTATGGCAAAGGCCAATTACTTCACCATTATCTAAAGAATATTGTCTAACAAACTAAAATAGCGTAACATGAAAAAAAATCGTTTATTCTGGATTTTGATGCTGGCTGTTCTTGTCCCAGCACTTGTATTGAGTGCTTGCGAGAAAAAGAAAAAGTACCACTACGACGATGAGGAAGAGGACGAGAGCACTGAGCAAGTGGAGAGTGGCGACTCCGACAGCAAGAAAGAGAAGAAGCTAATCTTTGGAGAGTATAAACTTGACAAAGAAAGTTTTGAGGCATTCTTCGGAGAAGACATCGAGAAATCGGCTAAAGAGCAAGGTGCCACCCTCGACATCTTGACAAGCTTCAACTTCAACGATGATGATGCTCTCGACGTGCAGATGGTTTATAATGCATCGATCTACTTCAAAGAAATTCGCAACACCTTGAAGTTAAATATGATAATTGGAGCAACAGGAAAATGGCATCACGACCAGGAAAACAAGCAGCTCACAATCTCTATCGATGACCTAAAAATCAACGATGCGAATTTCTCATTTGCCAAAGAAGATGCCACCACCAAAGAAATCAGAAGACAGCTCGGTGGCGACCAAGGCTTCAAGAATCAAATGATGAAAGAGATGGACATCGATGCCGAAATGGAGAAAGTAAAAAAGACACAAGTCTTTACTGTGACACGACTCCAACCCGACGGCTTCACCATCAAACCGCTTGACAGCGAGAAGAGAGTGAAATTTGAGAAAGTTGACGTTGACTACGAGCAATAATCGCAACGACACATCATCACACAAAATCACCCCAGGGGCACTTGGGGTGATTTTAATTTATCATTAGTGCCTGGGAAAGATGGGGCAACTGCTCCACAAAGGTGACATTCGGCGATTAAAAACCAATGAGGGTGTGTCAAAATGAAGATATGACATGCCCTCTTAAACAATTATAAAACAACTCAATAGAAATAACAAAAGTAAATGTCGCAGTAAAATTGTTGCTTCTTTGCACCCACTAGCAAACAAGTTTGCCGTGGGTGGACAAATGAAAAACGGTTGCGACTTTCGTCACAACCGTTTCTTTTGATTGGCGGAGAGGACAAGAATATTTTTTTGTTTTCTCGCCCTCATAGTTGGTCTATTCGTCAACCATTTACATTCAGGATTCGCTGCATTATCGTCTATAACCCGTCTATGATTTTGAGCCCTCAAGTTGCTGCTTCAAGAGGGCAATCATGTCCTCGAGGAGGGCGATTCTTTTGTCCTTCTCCTCGATGATTCTGTCCTGAGCCTGGGCTTTTCCCTTGAGCTCGCCTATAGTTATGCTGGCAACATTGTTGGAATTTCCAATCACATTGTATCCATAACTTTTGGCTCGCTGAAACAGCGTGTCGATGGGCACATCAAAAAAATCTGCAATTTTTTCAAGCCTTTCGGCGGTAGGGTTGCCTTTGACGAGCGACGTAATTGAACCGTTACTTTGTAATTGGAGATGCTCCAATAAATCTTTGGCTCGCAAACCGCGCTCCTTTAGCAATACGTTGATTACTTGACCGTTGTACATAAAAATGATGAGTTTTAATAATTTTTAACTTTAGAAAAACCAATAATATTTTGTTGGTTTTGCAAAATCTTTTGTAGTTTTGCAGTCCAAAATTAGGACAAAGTTTTGGACTGACAAAATTTTTCGATAATATTTTATTGATATGGTTATAATTGACTACTACCGCAATCTATCTGCTAAACAGAAGATTCAATTCCGAGACCAAGCGATGGCCATCACCGGTTGGGCACGTAGCACTTTCTTTTACAAAATGCAGCATGGCAACTTACAGCCGCTTGAAATTTCCGCACTTGAAGAACTCATCAAAACTATAACTTATGATCGAGAAGATTGAATTTTACAACACGCCCGACGGGTCGGTGTGTTGCAAGCCGGAAGGCAAACCTATGTTTGTTCTCGATGAGAGCTGCCGCAAACTCATCGAGGAGATGGTCATCACCATCAAGGAACTCTATCCCGATGCCTTCAAGGCATTGAGCGAAATCTACTCCACCAGTGAACGCAACAGGGCATTCTATGAATACCGCATCGTCCATCGCTTTATCCGCTGCAACTTCGGTGAATATGACGCGTTGCACACCGACATCGATGCCATGGGTGGATTTCACCTCGAAGATGTAAAATGCCCCATGCGTGGAGAATGTGTGCTCGAGGGCTGCGTGTGCCACCCACGACTGCAATCAACTTTGTCTCCCAGGGAGCAGGAGGTGGCCGAACTGCTTGGTCGTGGGTACGACAAACTTGAAGTCGCCAATGAGCTGAATATTTCGGTCTACACAGTATCACGCCATGTGGCCAACATCAAAGCACGTCTCAAATTGCGTCACACCAACCAGATTGTTTCATACTTCAAAACGCACGATTGACATGTACAAAATCAAAGACTGGGAGAAAGCTATACGCTATCGCAAAGATGTTCAGTTCAACGAAATCTATCTGAAAGATGGGCTCGTTGACATCGTGATAGGCACCGCACTCGTCCCTTACAGGAAGGTGCGCGGTGAAGTCAAGTATCGCTGGCGCAAGGTTCGTTGGAACAAATATGGCCTCTGCCTCAATGCAAACGGCACAGAGGCCGCCACATTGTATCATTATAATATTCACTTCAACGTTGCGCAATAGACATGATCAGCGAGAGAGACATAGAGCAGGTCCTTAACCGTGCCGACATCGTTGACGTGGTGGAACGCTGCATGGGTGCGCTTGGGAGAGGCAATAAGGCATGTTGCCCCTTCCACAATGAGCGCACGCCATCGTTCCACGTCAACCCGCGCACACAGACATGGCACTGTTTCGGGGGGTGTCCCCAGGGGGACAACGGGGGTGACGTGATTAACTTCGTCATGAAGTTTAAACACCTCACCTTCCCCGAGGCGGTAAAAGACCTGGCCCAACAATACGGTGTCACCATCGAGGAGACACGCGACGTGCGCACCGATGAGGAAATACAAGCTCAGCAGAAGCGTGAGAGTATGTTTGCCATCAACCAGTGGGCAGGTCAATTCTATGTGCAAGCTATTGCCGAAAACAATGACAAGGCCAGGTTCGCTCTCAACTATGCCGTTGAGAAGCGTGGTTGGGGTGCTGAATATGTTGCCGAGAATGGCATCGGTTACGCTGATGGAGGCCGTGACTCGCTCTATAAAGCAGCAAAAGCTGCCGGGCAACCTATCGAGTTGATGATAGAGCTCGGCTTGCTGCGGCGTGACGAGCACGGCGAAATCTACGACTTCTACCGTGACCGGCTTATGATACCCATCCGCGACCGATTCAGGCGCATCATCGGCTTCACCGCACGCGCCCTCGGCGAGAGCAAAGCCAAGTATATCAACAGCCCGACAAGCGCACTCTACGAGAAGAAAGAGACTATCTTCGGCATTGATAACGCAATCACTTCGGCACGCAAAGAAGACATTTTCTACCTTGTTGAAGGCGCGCCTGATGTAATCAAGCTTCAGAGCATAGGCATCACCAACACTGTGGCCTCACTTGGCGGTGCATGGAGCGCAACCCACTTTGAGCAGCTGCACCGCCATGCCAACAAAGTGTGCTTTATTCCTGACGCCGACCCACCGAAAAAAGGTGAGCACATGGGTGCCGGCAAAAAGTTTGTCTGTGCTAACGGTATGATAGCACTGAAAGCAGGACTGGGTGTTACCGTCAAGGAGATTCCCGCCTTGCCTGACGAGAAGCGTGACCCGGACAGCTACATCACCAGCGCTGCCGTGCTTGACTCCATCGAGGAGAAAGACTTTGTCGTGTGGTATGCGGATATATTGTTTGAGCCTACCGAGACAGTTGAAGCCAAGAGCGCAGTTGTCACCGAGATTGCCAACCTGCTCGCCATCATCAAAGATGATGTCAAGGTGCAGATGCTGCTCAAACAACTGCAGAAGCTATACCCCGACAAAGCCTTGTGGAAGTCGGCGCTGGGTGCAGCACGCAAAGCTAACAAGGAGCAAAAGGTGTCGGGCGACAAGGCGCAGATGCTCAACAAAGAGCTGCTTGCCAAGTTCGGGTTCTATGAAAGTGGTCACTGCTATTGGTCAATAGGTAAGGATGGCGAATACCAGTGGAGCAACTTCGTGATGGAACCGATGTTCCACATCAAAGACCCTTTGTGGCCAAAGCGCCTGTATCGCATAACAAACTATAGAAACTTCACCGAGATTATAGAATTAAAGCAGGAGGATCTGTGCTCACTCTCGAAGTTCAAACAGAAGATCGAGGGCTTGGGCAACTTCATCTGGCTTGCTAAAGAAGAACATCTTACAAAATTAAAGATGTACCTCTACGAGAAAACAGAAACAGCCCTCGAGATAACGCAGCTCGGGTGGCAGCGCAAAGGTTTTTTTGCCTTTGGCAATGGTTGCTTCTACAACGGCAACTGGTATGATACCGATGACTATGGCATAGTGCGACTGGGTGACGAGCTGGGCAACTTCTACCTGCCGGCTAACAGCCGCATCTATCGTGACGAGACCAAACTTTTTGCTTTTGAGCGACGCTTCGTTCACCTCGCCCTGGGTGGCATATCGCTGCGAGACTACACCACCAAACTGATTGAGGTGTTTGGCGACAATGCTAAGGTGGGCGTATGCTTCCTGCTCGCCACGTTGTTCCGTGACGTGATTGCCGGTTACACCAAGGCGTTCCCGATTCTCAACCTATTCGGCCCGGTGGGTAGCGGTAAGAGTGAACTGGGGCACTCGCTGATGTCGTTCTTCATCATCGACAACACACCGCCTAACATTCAAAACTCTACCGTTCCGGCACTCGGCGACATCATCGCACAATGCGCCAATGCTCTTGTGCATATCGACGAGTATAAGAACGACATTGACTATCTCAAGATTGAATTCCTCAAAGGACTGTGGGACGGCAGTGGACGAAGCCGTATGAATATGGATCGTGACAAGAAGCGAGAGATAACATCGGTGGACTGCGGTGTAATCCTCAGCGGACAGGAGATGCCGACCGCTGACATCGCTCTTTTCACCCGTGTGATTTTCCTCACATTCAACCAGAGTGTGTTCAGCACCGAGGCCAAGGCTCGCTTTGAGGAGATGAAGGAGATCCGTAAGCGCGGACTCTCACACCTCACACTGCAGATCTTGCAACACCGCGCCAAATTCGAGAGTGAATTTGCCGGCAACTATAACACTGCACTGAGCGATATTGTCGAGAACACGCGCCATGAGGAGGTGCAAGACCGCATCATGCGCAACTGGTGTGTGCCGCTGGCGGCGTTCCGCACACTCAGCGGTGTGCTCGACCTGCCGATGACCTACCGCGAGATGCTGAACATATGCGTCGATCATGTGCTCATGCAGAACAGCGAGTGCAAGACCAGCAACGAGCTCGCCAACTTCTGGCAGGTGGTTGCATACCTGCTGCAGGATGGCAAAATTTTCAAGGACTCCGACTTCAAAATCCGCTATGTGCAGCGTTTCAAGTGTGACACAACCGACACCATCGAATGGCAGCGACCTAAGCCGGTGCTGCTGCTCCGCAAGAGCCGTATCTTCATGCTCTACAAGCGCAACGGCAAGCTGGTGGGCGACAACACGCTGCCCGCCGAGACGCTTGCCTACTATCTGGAGAAGTCTAAAGCCTACATCGGGCTTAAACGCTCAGTGCGTTTCAAGAATATCATCGAAGGTCGCCAAGATGTGACCATCGAGAAAGATGAATGGGGCCACGACAAGGTAAAGGCTACCGACAGCGTTGACCGTGCCTACTGTTTCGACTATGAGATGGTGCGCGACGGCTACGGCATCAACCTCGAAGTGGTTACAGACGGCATCGAAGAAGACTATGAAGAACCACGCCAGGAACCGCAACAACAGCAAATCCCTTATTAACTATATAAGCGTAGAATTATGGAATACAAAATTGAAAGAGACGGCGGTGAAGTGACCGTCTGGAATGAAGCAGCCGCAGTTGGTTTGCGCTTCACTGAAGGCGAGACATTGCAACTTTACATGTGTGCGATTGTCCTTCCTCCTTGGAAAGAACTCTCACCGAGAGACCTGGAACGAATTCAACGAGTTGCTAATGAAATTACAGACTATTGCCGAGAAAAATGGCCGCGTGAATTTGCACCTATTTCAAGTTGACACGACCATTGCAGACTGTGCCCACGACCACATCGGCCGTGGGCTTTCTGTCTGCCGTGAGGTGACACAACTTTTTTATTTGAGGCAATTTCGTCTACTACATGCGCTACAAACGCTACATCGCAATATATCAAGCATTTAACAAAACTACAACCTGCCTACAATGCGCTACAATCAGCTACATTTTACTACATTTTTTTGATTTTACTACAAATCATATATAAATACTACAAATGTAGCTCCATGATGAGAATAATGTTGTTTCATTATATTGCTTATAATCAATATTTTATAATCTTATAGGCAAATGTAGCGCGTGTTGCAGCCTTTTCATGTGTGCCAAAAATAAATTATCGTTTTCGATTGTATATTACCGTTATCAGCAAAATATTTAGTATCTTTGCGCTCTGTATGAGCCAATTTGTGATATATATAAAGCTTGAAAAGTACCTGGCGGAGTGGCTGACGCACTCGCTGGGTAACCCTGTCGTGTTCCCTACCGGCTCAAACGAGAACGCGGTGATTCGGGCTTTCATACAAAAATTGCCCGAGGATAAGATGCCTGAGGTCGCTACCGAGGGTGCAACGGCTATCTGTATCCCGGACAGCAAGGCGAAACCGCCATCCTCATACAACTACATGGGCGTTAAAGGCAAGAAGGCTGTACATGAAGCCATTATGGACTTGTTCATTCAGAACCTATGGAATGACCTGCGACGCATTGAGAACAGCGGCGTAGGCGTGAACACTCGTATCGCTGCATGGTGCGAAATGCACGGCATCTCTATTGACCGGGTTGAGACGGTCAGGCAAAAGTACTACCGCATCCGTGACGCTTATACGAAAAAGGGCATCAATCTCCAAAGCTCTACACGTGAAAAAAGCGATGGACAATGAGCACTGTTTTCCGAAAACGTGAACAACCCTGCACAACTGTGAACAAACCCGCACAACTGCGCACAAACTTAAACAAATTGAGATATGCAACAACTTCTTCAAAACATCATCAAAGTTGAGTTCATTGAAACTCGCTACCTCAAAAATATGGTGCTTCTTGGCAACCATGCGGTGAGCTTGCAGTACTGGCGCAACTTCATAGATTTGTGCCTGGTGGGGCTCGCCTCAGTGGATGTGTCGCAGAACGTGGAGAACGGCAGCCGCTTGACGACCGTCAAACTCACCGCTCACACGACCGATGATTTTCATGTGGATCATCGGCGACTGGCATGGCGCGTGACCACCGTCGATGGCAAGCAGTATCTCATAGGCATCAATGAGCAGCCGTTCCCGGTGACCACGGTCAGTGACAACTACCCGGACAAATCGACCGAACCAAGTGGCAAAATTATTACTGTCAGCTGGCAAACACCGCTCGATTTGCTTGAAATCAAGGCTTAATTGGTCTTTTTGACTTCAAAAAGGTCGTAATAACTTTGCACAAAATAACTTACATATGGACTATCAAATCATTATTGACGACTACATCGGCGACTGGTGGCTGGGCACTGATAAACGGAGCATACGCCGCCAGCTGGCACGCCATAAAGATGAGCACGTCGATGTCAAGATTTCGTCGCTGGGTGGCAGCCTCGATGACGGTCTTGACATAAGGCAGCAGTTCATCGATCATGGCGATGTCACCGCTCACCTGCATGGCTTCGTGGCAAGCGCGGCAACCGTGCTCGCCATGGGTGCCAAGCACATCGTGATGGGCAAGTATGCGTTGTTCCTCGTTCATCAGTGCAGCAATGAGGTCTTTGAATGGGGGCAGATGAATGCCACCGACTTGCAGAGCCTCATCGACAGGCTGCAGAAAAACAAGGAGGACAATGAGAAGATTGACGGCGTGCTCGCCGCCATGTACGCATCTCGCTGCAAGAACCACTCGCAGGAAGAACTGCTTGACCTGCTCAAGGAGAGCAAATGGCTCACCGCGCAGGAGGCTCTTGACTGGGGCTTCATCGACGAAATCGCTGAAGATGACGTAGCACCCGAAATGACTAACGCACTCGCCCGCAAATTCAACGCCGCAGGGCTACCGCTGACAGGGCTGGAAATCCAACCCGACAGCAACGCCTTCGGCATCCGCACCATCATCGACTCCTTGAAAGCAATCAAGGATCTGCTTACTCCAAAGAACAAACTCGCTGCGTGTGATGACACCAGCACAAACATCGTAATCATGGAAAAGAAGTTTACCAACGTGGCGAGCCTGCTCAAGCTCGAGGCCATCGCCATCACCGACGGCAGCGCAACGCTGACCGCCGACCAGTTGCAGGCGATTGAAGACCGCCTGAATGAGCTCCAGTCGCAACGCAAGGCTGATGCCGATACCATCGCCGAGCGCGACAACACCATCAACAGCCTGAACGAGCAGGTCAGGAACCTGCAACAGGCTCCTGCCGACACCACGGCAAAGGTTGACGAGGCTTCGGCCGATAACCGACCCGTGACAAGCAAAGAAATGTTTAACCAAATCAAAGACCTCATTTAATATGGGACAAATGACAATCACCCCCGAACAACTGCAGCTGAGCGGACATAAATTCCGCACTGAGCTGCTGCAGATGCCCGTGCATGCCATGCAGGAGACCCTGCAGTACATGACGCTGCGCCGTGGCATCCGCTACGCTGAGACTGTGGGAGAGCTCACCGGCAACATCGAGCTGGGCCCTTACAGCGAGACCCGTATTGACAACGATGGCATGAACATCAAGGGACGCACGCTCTTCACCTTCCTCGGTAGCGTGGTCAAGAAGTTCTCGCCTAACAGCGTGGTCAAGTCTATCTACGACTCTGCCTTCACTAAGGGAGAGGAACTGAAGAGCGTGGACATCGCGCTGCGCGTGCTGGCTTACCTCACCGCAAAGCTCGGCCACAACCTGCAGTCGCACATCTGGGATGCTGTGCGCAACGACAACGGCACCACCAGCGTCGCTCTGTTCAATGGCTTCGACACCATCACCACCAGTGAAATCGGAGCTACCACGCCCACCATCAGCACCACCATCGGCAACCTCTTTGAGTTTACCGAGGCTATCACCGCCAGCAACGCTGTTGACCAAATCAAGGCGTTCTGCGAGGCTGCCAGCGAGTTCCTCGTGGATGCCGGTCAGCGTGTGAACCTCTACTGCTCACCCGCCATCTACCGCAACTATCTCAAGGACTACCAGGCTACCGTCGGCGCTATCCCCTACAACACCAGCTACGACAAGACTGTGGTCGAGGGATTCGAGAATGTGCACTTCGTGCCTCTGTACAACAAGGCAAACTCGCCTTACATCCACCTCTCCACTCAGGCCAACATGCTCGTGGGCGTGAACCTTGAGGGCGAGGAGGAAGACATCCGCATCGAGAAGCATGAGGCCTTCGTGCTCCAGTACATCGCCACCATGTTCTTCGGGGTGCAGTTCGAAAGCATCAATCCCGAGCGTCTGCTCGTTGGTAAGTTGTATTCTACATCTGCTTCAGCTGGCGGTAGCGAAGGTAATCATTAAAAAGAAAGGAGATTGACTTATGGCAAACAATAATCCCTGCGCATCGACCGCGCTCTATGAATCGCTTGTGCACTGCAAAGGCACTACAGTTCTCCCCGGTCTGCGCCCCCACATCTTCTACATCGCAAAGAGCGATATTGTGACGTTCCCCGCTCCTCCCAACACCGTGCCCTCGGGCGGCTCGATGGGAGCACTGGCGACTATCAGCGAAAACTTTGTTCTCAAGGCTGACGCGAAATGGAAGCGCATCGACATCATCGCAAGCGCATCTAATGTGAACAGCGAGAGCCAAGGCGAGGCACCCAGCAAGACATTCAACAACACCGGTGCATTCCGCTACCCGGGCAACAATGCTGAGGCTGCGGCCTTCTGCCGTCAGGCTAACGCCGACGACATCGTGTATCTCTGGCCACAGCGTGATGGGCAATACCGTGTTCTCGGTAACTCGATGTTCGAGACCAACACCACGCCCGCCCAAGAGAGCGGCTCGGCTGAGACTGATGCCTCGGGCACCACAATCAACGTGGCGGTGACCGACATCATGCCCTCGCCTTTCTACACTGGAAAGATTGAGACCGAAGACGGCGACATCAGTGGGGCTGATGGCTCTCCTGTCGCCGCTGGTGGATAATCATATTTTGCAAGCCTCGCATGGACCCTTTCCCCAGGTCGGGCACCAGTCTTATAGTAGCCTGGACTGCCCGGCCTTTTTTAATTTCTCATTATGGACAACAAACTGACTCAACAAATCACCGACTGGCTGAACACACCACGCGCTCAGCGTGACATCAACGACGGTGCCATGATGCTGCTGCGGCTGAACAACAACCGCTTCCTCTATGCCAACATCTTGCGCCGACCTGATAAGTTCGCCGATAAATTGGAGTACGAGCTGCGGAAACACCTGCGCATTCGACTCGACAACATGACCATGGCCGATGTTGTCAGACTCGAAGCTCATGTGATTCCTGCAGCTGAAAAAACGCTTGCCACACCTCCGGCAGTCATATCTACAGATGATGAACTGCCCGAGGCTAAGGTCGCCAGGGGCCGACGTGTGGACCACGACCGACTCCCTGCCGCAGTGCAAGCGTTATGGGACAACAACCTTCAGCTGTACAAAACCATCAAGAATGTTTTTGAACAACTGAAGACCATGGAGCGGGCAGAGCCGTGCGACCGATACGAGTATCTGAAGATACTGGATGAAGCCGACAAGAAGTACCGCGCCAATCTCGAACGCTATGACGGCTTCGTCATCGGCAACGAGCCTGACGCTTCCCCTGCGGTGCAGGACGCGACAGACAACGCCACCGACGACCAAGCCGCCCGCAAGATTAACGCCGCGCGCAAGACTTTAAGCAAGTATAAGAAGATACTTGCCAAATCACTGGAGCAGGACAATGCCGAGAAAGCCGACACCGCCAAGGAGAAAATCCTTGACAGCGTCGCAGCAATCCGCAACGCCGGTGGCATCGTGGGTGCCGCCGTCACTGCAGAGTTGCTGGCTCTGGGCATCAACATAAATGACGATGCCCAGGCGTGAGGTCAATCACCTGAAACCGTTGTCGAACACGCCCCTGCAGGCTTACTTCGACAACCGTTTGCAGCTGGCAGACGTGATTGACCAGGTTCTGCGGCAAATCGGTCCTGCTGAACTGGTGATTTCGACCTTCTCGACAAGCGATGCGTTCATCAGACGCTTGCACCGACTGAAGAACGAAGGCCTGGTAAAGTCTTGCTCGCTGTTTCTCGACTTGAAGGCAAGTCGAAAAACGGTACTTCTTGCCGGCTTCATCAAATCGGTCTTCGATGCTGTGTTCCTCTGCGAGAACCACAGCAAAGTGGTGCTGCTCGGCAACGACAGTCACCGCGTGACAATCGTCACTTCGCAGAACCAAACACAGGGCAACCGCATGGAATGCGGCATGATCACTACCGACAACGACATCTATCAATACATCACACATGGATTCCTACAACTCAAAAATGCTGCACTACCTCTCGACAGGCTTTGACCAAGATATGCTCGACCGTATCGCCGAGCTGGCGGGCGACCTGACACCCATCAGCGAGATGGCTGCGCTGCTTGACCTCAATGAGGACATGCTGCGCCTGGCCATCAACGACAAATCCTCGCCGGTGAGACGCGTCTATCTCAAAGCCAAAGCCGAGACGGCACACAAACTGCGCAAGCAGGAGATTGAACTGGCCGAAGTGGGCTCGCCGCTGGCAGTACAGCTCACATCGGCATACCTGCGTGATATGCAAACCGACGAAGACCTGTAATGTTACCTGCTATTCTTGACACAGCGAAAGACTATCTTTTTGCTGACGTGGGCAAAATGATTGAGGCGGGGCTGCCTGAAAAGACGCAGCGCCACCTCATTCGCTTGCGTGACATCTACAACTACTGGCTGCAGTTCCCGATGACGAAAGACCGCGAACTGGTGGCGCACATCATGCAGGCCTACTCACTACAGGCCACACAGGCTTACGCTGACTTGCGGCTGGTCAAAGCTCTGCTCGGCGACTTGCAGAAGTCAACCAAAGAATATCACCGCTACCGCCTCATCGAGATGATTAACGCTGCCTACGAGATGGCACGCATCAACCGGGACGCTAAGAGCATGGTGGCAGCCGCCGACAAGTATGGCAAATACACCCAGCTCGACAAAGAAGACCTTATCGATCGCGGCTTCGACAAGATAATGATCCAACCGTTCAAGCCCACCGATGATCCGTCAGTGGCGGGCTTCAAGCCGGTGCCTAACATCCGCGAGAAGATTCAGAAGAAGATTGCCTCATACTGGAACGAGGAAATCGAAGAAGTGGAGTTTGAGGCGGTTGAGTTCGATGAGGATGAAATATTCAAACCAAAACCCAAACAGGATGAAGCAGCCGATTGAACCACAGCCATTCTACTTGAACGACATTCAGAACGAGGTTATCTATACCGGCGCAAAGGACACCATCCTCTGCGCTGGACGTGCCTTGGGCAAGGGCGTGGTGCATGCCTTGTGGAACTTGCGCAACATGCAGCGCATGCCTGGATCTATCACTGGCATCGTTTCTCCCAACTGCAAGCGTGCGCTCACCAACACGCTGCCATCGATGTTGGTGCATTGGGAGAAACTTGGCTACCTGCGCAACGTGCATTGGTGTATTGGCATCAAGCCTCCTAAAGCTTGGCATTGGCCAGAGCCTATCTTCCGTCCTGAGAACTATGAGAATGTGCTGTCGTTCTACAACGGCAGCATTGGCTTCATCATATCCCAGGACCGAAGCGGCACATCGAACTCTCAGTCTTACGACGCGCTCGACATCGACGAAGCTAAGTTCATCGACTTCGAGCAGCTGAAAGACGAGACGCTACCAGCCAACCGAGGCAACCGCCAATACTTCGGCAAGCACTACTTCCACCACGGCATGCTTATCACAAGTGATATGCCAGTGACCAAGAAAGGCTCTTGGTTCCTGGAGTATGAACACAAGTGCGACCCCGAACTGATTGAGCTGATACAAGGCACGGTCTATGAGGTGTGGCGTGTGGAGCAGAAGATTAAAGCCTTACTCGCTGAGGGCAAGACTATCCCTGCTTGGCTGCGCTCACAGCTGCGAACGCTCAACCGTGACCTGTGCCGTATGCGCTCCGTGGCCACCTACTACCGTGAGGCATCCACCATCTACAATATGCAGGTGCTTGGCGAGGCATTCATCAACCAGCTAAAGCGTGACCTGCCACCGCTCACGTTCCAGACATCGGTACTCTGCAAGCGCATCGGCATTGCTCGTGATGGCTTCTATTCATCAATGACCGAGGGCAACAAGTACAGTGCCACCAACTTCTCGTACCTCGATAACCTGGAATATCAGTTCGATAAGATTAAAGAGCCGTCATCTCTTGCCGATGCTGATGTGGACTTCAATCAGTCGTTGTGCATCGCGTTCGACTACAACGCCAATATTAACTGGCTTGTAGTGGGGCAGCCACGCAAGGCGCAACTGCTTATCCTCAAATCATTCTTCGTCAAGTTCGAGCGCAAACTTCCCGAACTGATTGATGACTTCTGCAAGTACTACCGACACCACAAGCGTCGGGAGGTTGTGTTCTACTACGACAGCACAGCTCTCGGCTCGAACTATGCGGTGAACCGTGAAGATTTCCGTTGGGTCATCATCAACGAGTTCAAGAAGCGAGGCTGGCGGGTGCGTGATGTGTATATTGGTAGACCTATGCACCACATCGAAAAGCAGCTGCTCATCAACCGCATGATGGCTGGCCATGCTCGACTGCGCCCGATGTTCAACCGTGAGAACAACGAGGACTTGCTTGTCAGCGTGCAGACCGCTGGCGTGTACAATGGCAACAAGGATAAGCGTGGCGAGAAATTGGCCGAGACCGAAGAAGATAAATTGGAAGCTCGTACCGATGGAAGCGATGCCTTTGACACGCTCTGCATCGGGTGCGAGAAGATGCCGCAGTCCTCGCACTCTGTGCAGGTGACTTCATCATTCTAATTGGGGTGGTAAGTGACTCACCGCGGCACGCTGAAAACGCCCACGGGCGCACGGCGAGCGACCGCTGGCATATTCCGCCGACATTAAGGCGGTAAGCGGCTCGGCGGCGTAGGGCAGTGGGGGCAGAACTTTCGTTCTGACCGCAGAATTGCGGTCAAATTGCGCTCGCAATACCCTATTTGTTAAGGGTTTTGCTCGCTGGAGTCGCGAAGGACTTCGCTTTTACCCCTCGTGGGTCGCATCTAAAATAGGGTAATTCCCCTATTCCAGAAACTTCTACGACCCACGAATGAAACCATTTTATTGAGGCCAATAAAATGAGAGCTGTGGCAGTCTTTTTATAGACTTCCGCATTGGTTTAACTTTGCACAAAAAGCAACGATTATGCCTGATATATCAACAAAAGCAACTGTCGGCATTGAGCTGAACACCCAACCAGTGGGGCGCAAGATTGCCGAACTGGAAACCAAACTCGACAAACTGAACGAAAAAAAACGTCAGTTTGAGGCGGCTGGCGACCAGAAAGGTCTTGTCAAAATTCAAAAGGAGATTAACAAGGTCTCTCGTCAGCTTGACACCGCTCGCACCGCTTCGGAGCGGTGCAAGGCTGCTTTGGCGAAACTCAATGAGTCATCGCCAAAGGAATTGCGTCACACACTCAAACAGCTGAAATCCGACTTGGACCACATGGAGCGTGGCTCGTCGGCTTGGAAAGCTCACGTCGAAGCCATCAAACGGGTTAAAGCTGAAATCAAAAGTGTGGATGCTGAGCTTCGGGAACATGAAGGGCTGCTGTCGCGCATCAACCGCAAGGTGAATGAGTGGGGCATGAGCATCGCCAGTGCTGCCGCTGCCTTCACCGGCTTGGTGTTTACAGCACGCCAAGCGGTGCAAGCCTATGCCGACATGGAGGCCGAGATGGCTAATGTTCGCAAGTTCACCGGCATGACGGCCGATGAGGTGGAGCGATTGAATGACGAGTTCAAGAAAATCGACACTCGCACCAGTCGCGAAGATCTGAACAAACTGGCACAAGAGGCTGGCCGCTTGGGCTTGCAGAGCCAGGAAGACGTGCTTGGCTTTGTCAACGCTGCGAACCAAATAAATGTGGCTCTCGATGACCTGGGTGAGGGTGCTACGCTGACACTTTCCAAGCTGACCGACATATTCGGCGATAAAGACCGGCTCGGTGTGGAGCAGTCGCTGCTCGCCGTGGGCTCGGTCATCAATGAGCTGTCGCAGAACTGCACGGCTTCGGCTCCATACCTTGCCCAGTTCGCTCAACGCCTTGCAGGTGTTGGCAAGCAAGCCAATATGACCATTCCGCAGATCATGGGCTTTGCTGCCGTGCTTGACTCGCAAGGCCAAGCGGTGGAAATGAGTGCCACTGCCCTCTCGCAACTCATCATGAAGTTGTTCCAGGATCCAGCCAAGATCGCCAAGGCTACCGGCATGGACCTGCAAAAATTCAGCAAAGTGCTGAAAGAGGACACCAACGAAGCGCTGTTGATGCTCCTCCAGCGACTGAATGAGCTTGGCAATCTCAATGTGTTGGCTCCCGTTTTCGATGCCATGGGCACCGATGGTGCACGCGCATCGCAGGTTATTGCTGCTCTCGCTGGCAATGTTGACATGGTGAAACGTCAACAGATAGAAGCTAACAAGGCTTTCAAAGAGGGCACATCAATCACGAAAGAGTACAATGTGCAGAACAACACTGTGCAAGCACAACTCGATAAGGCCAAGAAGCGCTTCCACGAAATGGCGGTAGAACTGGGCGAAAAACTTGCACCGGCTATGAAGTACGCCATCACTGGCACCAGTGCCATGATGCGAGTGCTTTCAACCGCTGTTTCGTTTATATCTAATCATAAAGCACTTGTCGTTAGCCTTACGGTGGCTATCGTGTCATATACTTTGGCAACGAAAGCATCTGCTATGGCTCAGACATTGTGGAATGCCGCTCAGAAAGCTGCGAATGTGGTGATCAAAACGGTAGAGGCTACGGTTATCGCAATCAAGTATGCCTATTTCCTCCTGACTGACCAGCTGCGTAAGGCTGATGTCGCACAAAAGGCCCTCAATCGAACTATGAAAGCCAATCCTTATGGCTTGGTTCTCGCTGCGCTGTCTGTGTTGATTGGTGCCATAATAGACTTGACATCAAGAGCAGAAGAAAATCGACGCAAGGCAGAGGAGGCCAGAAAGGAATATGAGGAGTGGAAAGAATCACTCGTTGATATCGGCCAGGCCAGTGCAGACTATTGCGCTGGTGAGATAACCCGCCTAAAGGCACTTTATAAAGAAGCTACTAATGAGGCTCTTTCTAGGCGTGAGCGTATCAAGGCCGCCAATGAACTGCAGAGTATCTACCCCACAGTTTTTGGGAACCTCTCTACTGAAGCCATCATGACTGGTCAGGCTGCTGCAGCTTACGACAGTCTGACGCAATCAATCATCAACTCGGCGAGGGCTCGTGCCGCTGCCGCTAAGATTGAGGAGAATGAACGTGAGTTACTGGCTTTGGAGGATAAGCTTGAAAAGCAAAAAGAAGACCGTGATGCTAAGCAAAAAGCCGCTAACGATAAGCGTAAACAAGCCAACAAGGTCAAAGAAGAAAATAAAGGTACGGTCTATGGTGCTGCTCTTGGTGACACGCGAGAAATGAATAGCCGAGAAGTGCAATCGGCTGTTGGCGCAATGAATGAAGCTGGTGCTGCTGCCGCCAAAGCGGAGAAAGCGGCCCAAGATGCTTCTGATGCTGTCGCTACTACTGAAAAGCAAATCCAAACTATTAACCAGGCTAATCAAACATTGGCCGAGAAATATAAGGTTTCTGCTTCTCAGCTGAAAACTCCTACCGCACCTACCTTCACACCTGGGGCGGGCTTTAAGCCGATTGACGAGAAAGCTGCCAAGAAAGCCGCTGCCGAGGAAAAGAAACGCCAGCGTGAGGCTGATGCTGCCGAGAAAAAACGCAAGGCAGAAGAAGAAAAAAAGGCTAAGCAGGAGTTCAAAGATGATGTCGAGAGGGTTAAAAAGAATCTTGCCGACCAAAATGCAGCGGCTCTTAATGCCTACAACAAAGGAGAGATAGACTATGTGACATACCTTGATCGTAAGCAAGCAGCGTCTGAAAAATATTATAAAGCGGCCGAAGAAGTCTACAAGAAACATGGTCTTGAAGAGTCTGATGATTTGGCAAAGCTCAGGGAGAAGCAAGCCGAAGAAGATAAGAAATATAAAGAGGCGCGAAATAAGATGCTCAAGGAGCAGTATGCCCAGGAACGTGACCTTGCCAAAGTCGCCGCTAATATGGAGTACTATAATCCAGACAATAAAGAGGCCTATCACAACCAGCGTGTGCTGGACGAGAAACTGGCCCAAATTGACCTTGAATATCTACGCAAGGTACTGAAGGCGCAGACAGAAGGCTCTCAAGAATATGAAGCCGCACGCCGAGCCCTTGAAAAAGCAGAGCGTGATGAAGAACTTCGTCAGCGTAAAAAGCTTGAGGAAGATCTTTCTGCTTGGCTATACATCTATTCGCAGCAGGGTGCTAAGGATCGTATGGATGCAGAACTGCGCGTTGCAAAGCAACTCTACGACCAAAAACTGCTCAAAGAGGAAGAATACCAGGAAGCTCGTGCCGCCATCGAGAAGAAGTATCGAGACGAGGTGAACTCTAAGACTGGCACCAAAGCCAAGAATCAAGACTTCGACGATGCCAAGGATACCTACGATAAGCAGATGAATGCACTCGAGGATGCACGCAAGCAAGGGCTTATCTCACAAGAGGACTATGAGTCGCGCAAGTTCCAGATCACGCAGAACTACCACAACAAGATTGTGGAGCTAATCAAAGGTCAAGGCTCGGAGTGGGCTACCATGGTCACCACGCTCGTCGAGACTTGGAAGGCTGGTTTCGAGAATCTCGGCAGCACCTTACCTGAGAAACTTAAAAGCATCGCCGATATGGCATCGGCAGCATTCGCTATAATGAATGCCGGTGTCAAGTCTTACACCGACTATGCCAATGCTTGCCGCGACCTCGAACTTGCTAAAGTAGAAAAGAATTACAAAGCGCAGATTGACGCTGCTGGCAACAATGACAAGAAAAAGAAGAAACTTGAAGAACAGAAAGAGAAGGAAATCGCTAAGATTAAGACCAAGTATGATAAACGTGCTATGGTCATCGAGATGGCGCAAGCCGTGGCATCGACAGCAATGGCTGCGATTAATGCTTATGCCAGCGCAGCGCAAGTGCCGATGATTGGTTACATACTTGGCCCAATTGCTGCCAGTATGGCCCTCGCGGCTGGTGCCTTGCAAATCGCTACCATCAAGAAGTCGCACCAGGCGCAGCAGATGGGCTACTACGAGGGTGGCTTCACGAGCCGTGATCCAAACAACCGCCGTGAAGCCGGTGTGGTGCACGCCAATGAGTTCGTGGCGAACCATAATGCTGTGTCGAATCCTCAGTTGCTTCCTGTGCTTCGTTTGATAGACCAAGCGCAACGCAACAACACAGTGGGCTCGCTCACTCGAGAAGATGTGAGTCGTGCCATCGGACAGGGTGCCATACTCGGCGATATGACTGTCGCCCAGCAACGCACCGCCGAACAGCACGACACCTCGATGGTGATGGTAGCAGCCTCCATGGAGCGGCAGACCGATGCCATCAACGAACTCAACGCTCGCCTTGCCGACGGCATTGAGTCGTTCATGGTGATGGACGGCGAGCGGGGTTTTGACCGCTCGTGGGAACGTTACCAGCGCATGAAGAACAATCCCAAGCGATGATATCTTAATTTCAACGTTTATATAGTAACTGATGAGTGGCGGTGCCAGTGATGGTATCGCCACTATTATTTCGCCTATGCCTCTCGGCAGGCTGGTGGGGCGTTGTGCTGCTGCGGTGGCGGTGAGTGCTGCCCACTACCGGCCCATTTCCTCGCTTCAACCATCGTGCTCCTTGCCCTTGTCACATGGTCATAATCATCTTGCAACCGTTAGAGTGGCGGTTGAACGGACTTGCATCTTAGAACTTGCAACCCCCCTCTCGCGCTCACCCCTTGACCTTGGCTTGTGGGCTCCCATCAGCGTGACCACCTCTTGGCAATTACTCGGCGCGGTTCTCTCCTCTGGCATTCATACAAAGGGTTTCGGGTCGGGCATTCGTCGGTGTCGGCACCCGCTGGGCTTGCCGGTTGTCGCCTGTATTTCCGCACTGCGTGCCCTGCCTTGCCGCCTGGGTGGTGGGAGGCGTGGCAAGCGGCCAGATGTGACATTGTTCATCGTCGCGTCTGAGTGGACCATAACAAATTTTGAGAGTAATTTTTTCTTTTACACCGCAAAGTTACGGCTTGGCTCGATATGCAAGGTCAGGCGCTGTTTCAGCCGAAATCTCCAGCCCTGCGGGTAGTATTTAGCCTTGGAAAACCTTGCTGGCAATCTCACTCTTTGCTCGTCACGTGGCAGTGTAAATAAAAAATTATTCACTCTTAAAATTTCTATGTTATGGTACACATTTCAAACACTCCCGATTTCGAGAACAACGACAACATCTTCATGGCTGCTCGCTACACCTACATCCCCACCACCGTTCAGGCTGATGGCAAGGCTTGGGGCATCCGCAAGAAAGTGTGGAAATTCAAAGACGGCGACACCGCCATCTCAGCAGAGGTCGCCCAGTGGGTTAGCACGACACTCGACGAGTCTATGCCTGACCTCGAAAACTGTACCTTCGTCTGCATACCTGCAAGCAGCGAGGAGAGAACACAGATGCGCTACGAGCAATTCGCTCAAGAGGTCTGCAAGGCAACGCAGATGGCTAACGCCTACAAGCACATCAAGGTCGAGGGAACACGACTCGCTATTCACGAGCACAAGGTGTGCAAGTCTATCTCTAAGGTGCAAGTCTTGAAGTTCGACCGCCGTTTCTTCAACGGACGCAAGGTGATTATCTTCGACGATGTGATTACCAAGGGCAAGAGCTTCAGCACCATGGTTGAGTATCTCGAGGAGATGGGCGCAAAGGTGGTGGGCGGCATATTTCTCGCCGCTACCGCTTTCCAGCACAACACGAAATGATCTCCCTGCCTCCCACCCACGGGAGGCTTTTTTATGCTCAATGTTAATAAATTGTTGAAATCTAAAATATTTTATTGGTAATTCGGAAATTGTTGCTACCTTTGCCACCACATAGAAATGATGAGTTGCAGCGATATGCTGTAAGTTTGACGGTCAGCTTGCTGTGAAGCAGGCTGATTTTTATTGGCACAGAATTTGCACACTCTAAAAATTAGAGTTATCTTTGCACCATCTAAATCGTTATTTCTATGTACAGACTCATCGTTAATATATTATTGGTTGCGTGTTTCGCCCTGCCTTCGTGGGGCAAATTCGCCGGACTCGCCTATGTGGGCGAGATAGAATGGGATAAGAGACACCAGACTGCCGTGAAGCTATTTTGTGACACCACGGCGACTGACACGGTGTGGTCTCTCGAGATGCAGGGCGCGGTGGAGCATTATGACACGCTGCTGCTCAAAACGGGCGACGGCAAGGTGTTGGAGCTGGTTCCATACGACGAGAAGTTTGACCATGTTACCGACAGCATCGGGCACAGCTCTGTCACGGGTGAGCTGATGGAGTTCTATCACTACGAGACGGTGATATACTTCCACATCACCACCACCGCCTTAAACTACATCGCTGAACATGGCATCGCTAAACTGCGCTATGGGCACAACGAATTCTATAGAGACAAGGACTACAAGCACAACGAGTTCGGTAAAGACCTTGCCGAAGCCTACCATAAGGTCCTCGAGCAGATGTCACCCGACTATGTGCCACCACAGAAACCATCTATCCGGGACGGCTTCTGATACATGTTACATCATTTTAGAAAAAATAAAGTATATGGAAACTTTCATAATGATTCTCTTAGTTCTTGTAATAGCCTTTGTTGTGGGCTTGCTTATAAAGAGCAGTAAAAATGAACCTAAGGATAATAGCACCCCCAAAACTAAAGAAAAGTTCGTAAACGAGAAAGCTCTTGAACTCAAAATACCAAAGACTCTGGAAGATGAATTAAATCAAGATGATATCTCAATTAAAGTTACAATAAAGACTGACAGATCGCTTGCTTATGCAAGGCATCCTGAGATAGTAGAAGCGGAACGCCTTAAATATCATGAACCACAACGTGCGCTTGAGATATTATTGCCGCTATGTGATGTCGAAAAAGGCATCTATGTTAAGCACATGTGCCTTTTTTGCTATAGGCAGATGAAAGACCCTGAATCTGAAAAGCAAATGATTTATCGTATTCTTGATAGAATTGAGACAGTCCAGCCAGATGAATGTGATGAGCTGGAGTATGAGAACATGAAATGCTCGACACAAAAATATTTAGATAGAATGAAATGGGTCGAAACATTGATAGAGCGAAAGCGCATTAGAGAAGAAAAAGCTAAGTTAAAGGCGAATAGACCTACGAAATAATATGTTCTACAACATAAATCCGCAAAAATGCGGATTTTTTTTTGCTCAATTCAAAAACTCGACATATCTTTGCTGTCGCTAAACATTCACGGTAGTCAGTCTACCCCGCCGGGCATCGGATATTGCTCACAACATTGCGGTGGGCTTTTTTTATAGCCTATACCAGCCAAATACATACGGCTGCCTTATCCAACGATTTTTGCTCTTCGGGGTGACATCGTGAATGTTTAGCGACGGGATAACGGCAGCCGTTTTTCTGCCATCACGCTAAACATTCACGAGCAATGAAAACAGTATCATTGACCCCGAACGAGAGCGTTCCCATCAGGGAACTGGCCAAAGTGCTTGCCACAAAAGCACTGGAGTTTCTAACCTCGCTACGCCTGAGCATCGTGCTTGGCGTGGTGGCTTTCATCGCCATCATGTCCTATCACATCACCGGTGCACATCCTGTGCGCATGGCGTGCATCACACTCGCCTGGGCGGTGCAGCTCGCCCTCTACCTCACCATTGACATCAAGAAAGGAGGTGCCGAGTTATGAAAGCCTGGAACCGTGAGAGCCGAGAGCTCAAGCTGCGCTACGACATGAAGCGCGCCCAAGTGAACCTTAGCTTTAACCAGCGTCAGGTGCAACTGAGCCATGAGATTGACATGGCCAAGAACGAACTGCACTACTGCAACCAGAGTATGCGCCAGGCAGGTGCAGACATTGTTGCACTGAAGTCACGGCTCGATGCTGCCGTGGAGCGCATTCATGAGCTGTCGCAGAAGAAGGTGCTGCTTGACTTCGACCGCAAGAACTGTCTCGTGGCACTCGAGCGCGAGCACGCCGCCGAAGTCGATGCCCTCGAAGCTAAATACAACCGAGAGGAGGTGGTTGCCGTATGAAAGGACACATCTGGACGTTTGAGTTGCGCAAGGGCACACAAGTTCTTGAGCACTTCGAGGGCACCTGCCCCGAGTGCCACCGCAAGGGTGACGATCTGGCCACACGCTTAGGCAGCGTGGAGTGCTATGCCTTCAACGAGCCGCTGAACCAGTGGCAGAAGATGGGCACTTACCGTGGCCACTATGTGTTCACCGACAGCTTCGGCGATGACCGCCGCATGAAATTCGATTACTCCGGCATGGCTCCCATGGGAAAGGAGGTGGCCGTATGAACACTATCGACATCAAAGGTTATCTCGACAACCTCGAGACCTATATCCACGACCCCGAGCGCATGGGCTTTGCAGACAACATTATCCCTGTGGCGATGTGGCTGCGCGGCTTCTTGCCGGGTGATGATGAGAACAGCATGCACAACATGAGCGGCACCGACATACGTGCGCTGCTGTGCGACATCGTTGACGTGGACCTAAATGACGTGTCACGGCTGATGGTGCTGGCGGGCTACTCGCTGAGCGGCAACCGCCTGCATCCCGAGTGGATGATGCAGCCCATCGACAACGAGGTGGTGCGCGTGACCGAGCTTGGTCAAAATTAACCAAAGCGACACATTTTTTTACATAGAACCAAAATAGATCGTCAAAGCCCTGCTCCGGGAGGCGCGGGGCTTTTTGGTCAATTTTGACCAATAATATAATCTTGGTTTCAACAATATATTGTATCTTTGCAACATTAAACTCTTGTTATTATGGGCATAATACTTAAAATCTTGATAGGCCTGGTGCTGCTGGCTGTGCTGGCGGTGGTCGTTGTGTTCGGGGCCTACTTCATCGCCGTTGTACGGCATGAGTGGCGATGGCGAAAATTGACTACTGACGAATACAGGGAGAAATATGAGTAGCAAGAAAAAAGATGAGACCTGGCTGGCCGTGCCGCCCAGTGTGCTGGCGCGTGTGCTGTGCCGCTACTGCACGGCATGCGGCAAGCGTGACAGCCGACGGCAGCACCCGCTGCAGTGCCTGAGTGTGAAACGCTTCATCGCCGAGCTGCGCGACCGCTCACGTGGCCTGGGCTGACTGTCTTTTTAGCTGGTCAAATTTAACCATAACTTTGCACTATGATTAATTTCAATGACATAGGCTCCTGGCACTTTGTGAGCGAGCTTGACGTGATTGAGGTGACCGCTGCCGCCAATGTGGAGGTGCGCATCACCGCAGCCGACGGTTCGGTGCTGCTCGACGGCACCTACATCCCGGTGGACGGTGTGGCGCGAGTGTATCACCTGCACAAACTGTTGTCGCCGCTGATCGTAGAGGTGGTGGCCGACTTCACGCTGACGGTGGGCGGCGTGAGCAAGACGGTGCATGTGGTGCAGAGCCGCGTGGCGGTGAGCGAGACGGCGAGCGAGTTCCTGCCGTCGTTCTTCCTGAGCCCGGTGATGACCGAGCGCGACACCGCCCTGGGGCGCAAGGAACTGCTCTCGATCCTGCCCATTGAGGCAACGCTGCCCACGGTGCAAGCGGTGTGCAGCTTCTGGGACGGCAGCGCGGTGGTGACCGACACCAAGACTTTGTCACCAGTCTTAGTCACCGGCGTAGTGACAGAGATAGACGTGAGCCCCGACCAGTTTGTGGACACCACGGTGGGCGAGCTGGTGGGCTACACGATCACCGCCGGAGAACGCCGCATGGCATACCGAGTGAGTGCGCTGCCCACCGCCGAAGTGGCTATGCTGGTGCGCAACACCTTCGGGGCCTGGGAACCGGTGTACTTTGCCGGTATGAGCGAGAACGCGCCCGAGTACACTCGCGAGACGGCGATGGTGAACGGCGGGCTGCGACTGTATAACATCGAGGAGGTGGACACGGTGCGCAGCTACAGCGGTCCGTTGCGCCCCAGCGGCGTGGCCCTGCTGCGTGACCTGGCCCGCAGCCGCGACGTGGTGCTGCTGGTCAAGGGCGTGGCGAGCGACATGGTGGTGGTGACCGCCGTGGACGTGAAGCACACCACCGCCGACAACGACATCCCCGACATGACGGTGACGTGGCGGCGGTCGAGCCTGCTGAGCGCGAAGCTGGTGCCTGTGCGTACTCCTAAACTGTTTGACGAGACATTCGATGAGACCTACAACTAAAGGCGTGATTCACATCAAGGATGCCATCACGCTGCTTGAAGCCGGCTATCCTTGCGACCTGCGCTTGTGGAAACTGAGCACGGGCGACATCCTGCACTACCGCGGAGCGGTGTGCATAGGCGGCCACTGGCGGCGCGGCACGCACCGCGTGCGCCTGCCGGAGAGCGGCTTGATACGTGAGTTCCGCGATGTGACCCTATTCGAGATTAACAATATGACCATATACAGATGAAACGCGAAGACTTTAACATCAACCTGCCCAAAGGCGAGATATTCACCGTGGGCAAGAGCAAGGTGGCGGCGCTGATGAGCGAGGTGGGCAGCTCGGCCGACATCTTCGACGAGGACGGGCTGCCGTCGGTGCGCGACCTGCCGCAGTATGGCGGCAAGTACCAGTATGTACCTTTCGGTGCCGACGACCAGCTGCCGTTTGAGATGATCCGGCTGATTGGCGAGGATGAGATCATGAGCCAGAACAAACTGTTTAACGTGCTGACCTGCTACGGCAATGGCTTGCGCTATAACAACCCCGCCACTGGCGCGCCTACCACCGACGCGGAGGTGAGCCGCTGGGCGTTCCAGAACTCGCTGCCGGAGTTTTTCCTGGAACAGGCCACCGACATGAAATACTTCTTCTTTGCCGTGGCTGTGCTCATCATGAGCCGCGACGGCAAGAAGATTGTGCAGGTGCGTCACAAGGAGGCGTGCTACTGCCGCTTTGAGAAAGCCGACAGCCGCGGTCGCATCAACCATGTGTTCTATGCCAACTGGCGCGGCCAGCGCAGCTTGCAGGCCAAGGACATCGAGGTTATTCAGTTGCTCGACGAGAAAGACCCGCTGGGCCACCTCGAGGTGCTGATGGGGCGTGCCCCAGGTTGGGACGGGCTGACCAAGGAGCGCACCAAGAACCGCAAGTTTGCCGTGCTGATGCGCTTCCCAACACCGGGGCTACAATACTACCCTGTGCCGTATTACACGGCAATCTTCCGCGGCGACTGGTTTGACATCAAGAAACTCATCGGCACTGGCAAGAAAGCTAAGCTGCGCAACCATGCCAGCGTGAAATACCAGGTGGAGGTGCATCGCGACTACTGGTATAACATCTGCGACGAGGAGAACATCACCGACCCGCTGAAGCAAGCCGAGCGCATCAAGCAGGAGAAAGAGAACATCAAGAACTTTGTGGCTGGCATCGAGAACAGCGGCAAGGTGTGGATCACGGGCTACTACATCGACCCTAACGGCAAAGAGAACCGCATGGTGCGCATCAACGTGATAGATGCAAGCAAAGAGGGCGGCGACTGGAGCGAAGACATCCAGGAGGCGGCCAACATGACTTGCTATGGCGACAACATCCACCCGAACCTCGTGGGTGCCACACCTGGCAAGTCGCAGATGAACAACAGCGGCAGCGACAAGCGCGAGTTGTTCACGCTCAAGCAGAGCCTCGAGAAGTCGTGGCACGACATTATGCTCAAGGTGCATTGGGTTATCATCTACTTCAACGGCTGGCAAGACCGTGCCGTGCCCGACGTGCCGCTGATCATGCTGACCACACTGGACCAAAAGACCGACGCTAAAGAAGTTTCACTGAACCAAGATAACAACGACGAACAATGACACGCGAAGAATTTGAATACTATGTGCCGAGTGCTGTGATGCCCGATGACACGTTGTTTGAGCGTATCGCCGAGCAGTTGGCCGAGGGCGAGACGGCTGTAAAATCGCTGCTGGGTGGTGACCTGTATGCCGCGAGAGAGGAAGACTTGACGCTGCTGAACCTGTGCAAGCGCATGGCTTGCCTGACGGCGTACAAACTGGCGATTCCACACCTTGACCTTGTGCTGACGGAGAACGGTTTCGGGGTGGTGAGCAACCAGAATGTGGCTCCTGCAAGCGCGGAGCGTGTGAACCGCCTGAGGCAGCAGGTGCAGTTTGCGCTTGACGACACGATCGACGAGCTGCTGGACCTGCTGCGTGGCAACAAGCAATGGGTGAATACACATGTGGCGGTGGAGGTGTTCCGCTCGCTGGCGTGGAACGGTCGGCAGCAACTGGTGTACTTCGGCGTGCCTAACGGTCACCGCTCGACCCTTGACGAGCTGCGGCCGAAGATTACGGCGGCTGAGGCAAAGGTGCAGCACTGCATCTCGCCGGAGTTCTACCAGGAGCTGTGTGACGCTGTGCGTCTGCGCACGGCCACGGCTGAGCAGAACACGGCGATCCACAAGATACTGATGACGGTGGGCGCCGATGTGACCGAAGACCGGGCGATGGCGCACTTCCACGTGAAGAAACTGGTGGAGTGGCTCGACGGCAACATCCGCACGTTCTCTACCTACGCCAACTCGACGGCCTACGCTGCCAACACGTTTGAACCTTACAAGAACGAGAAGGATGACCCGTGCTACTTTTTCGGTTGAGCAGAACCGGCTGCGGTTGACAGTGCCGACCGGGTGGCACGAACTGAGCCAGGGCGAGCTGTGCATGGCGCTGCGATGCAAGGCGCGCAACGAGGAGCCATGGCGGCAGCGGCTGGCAGTGCTGCTGCACTTGACAGGCATGAAGATCATCAGGCGCGAGGGCGCACACTGGGTGTGCAGCGTGCCCACCGATGAGCAGAAGTCGCAACGCTTCAACCTCGACCACGAACTGCTGCCGAGCATCCTTGACAATCTACAGTGGCTGGATGAGCCCGGCGGCCACCCCGTGCGTCCTGACCGACTGCGCGGCGTGGCTGCCCTGCCGGCCACGCTGCATGATGTGGCCTTCGGCACCTACCTGCAGTGCGAGAACTGCTACCAGGGCATCTTGCAGAGCCAGAGCGAGGCGGCGGTGACACACCTTGCCACGCTGCTATACCCCGGGCTGAAGGGCAAACTGGCGATGTGGGAGCAGCTGGGCGTGATACAGTGGTGGGCACAGGTGAAGACGCTATTTTCCCAGCAATGGCCGAACTTTTTCAAGCCGGGCGACGGCGGCAGCGCCGCCGCGATGGTGGAGGTGATGAACAACCAAATCAGGGCGCTGACCGGCGGCGACGTGACCAAAGAGGCCGAGATCCTGGGCATCGACACGTGGCGCGCGCTGACCGAGCTGGATGCCAAGGCCCGCGAGGCCGACGAGTTTAACCGCAAAATGAAGAAGAAATGAACGCACGACAACTCTTTGACTACATAGGCTACTTTGAAGACCTTTGGCAGAGCAACAAACTGGCACAGGCAGAGAACTTCAAGTTCTGCACCTGCTCTGGCATCGAGACCTTGCAGGGCCCGCTGCAGCAGTTCCGCACAGCACCAGCATTCTTCTGCGTGGATGACACCAACGACGGTGCCACATTCCGTGGTCGCAACGGCGGCTGGTTCAAGAAACGCACAGTGACGGTGTTCCTAATGCACCGCTACAACATCAAATCGATGGCCACCTACACGGCAGCACTCGAGAAATGCCGCACGCTGTTCCGTCAGCTGCTCACCCGTATGCTCATCGACGAGGATTTGCTGAGCAACGAAATGGTGTACCTGCGTACCGAGAGCGTGCTGAGTCGTGAACTGGGGCAATACTTCCTGAATGGCTGCACCGGTCTCTACTTCATGGTAGAGGTCGCCGAGCCTATCGACCTAACCTTTGACGCGACGGAATGGCAGAGCTGAACCGACAGGAGATAGAACGCCAGCAGCAACTGTGGGTTGACAACTGGGCGAAGATGATGGTGCAGATTTGGCAAGACAAACTGCAGTACTGGAACATCCGGCGCACCGGCGCGCTGATGGGCTCGTTCACCGAGAGCGTGTCACATGACGGCTTGAGCGCAAACATCGTGATGCGCTTCCTTGCCTACGGCATCTATCAAGCCTACGGCGTGGGCAACGGCTACAGCCACGACAACGGCGGCGATCTGCCGTTCCTGGGTGCGGCCTACCGAAAGGAGCATAGGCTGGACGTGCCGCGCAAAGTGGGCCCTGCATGGGGCGGCTACTACAGCAGCGGCGAGCCACGTGAGAGGCGCGACTGGTTCAATCCAAAACTCTACGCCTCACTGATGCGAATGAAAGAGACTATGGCGCACATGATAGGTGAGGAGGCCGCCGCAGTGATCTGCGAAGCCCTCGAGGATGCCGGCAAAGCCGTAGGGCGACGTTAGGAGCTGTCTTTTTGTCTGCGCTTCGTGAATGATAAATTTGCAGTGTATTTAATCACTAAAATCATTATGTAATGAGTAAACTAAGCAACCTATTGCAACAAGCCGCCGTGATTCGCGACGCTACAGAGGAGCACGAGAACACCGCGGTGAGAGTCGGCACTATGTTTGTCGACTTCATCCAGAGTTGCCTCGATGTGCTGCCGCCCGAGATAGTGGATGCCACAGGCATCTCGACGAGCACAAGCGAGACCAACTTTGTGGTGCGCTATCGCACGGTTGACGACACGGGGGCGAGCGTGAGCAAGAGCATCACCATCCCTGCCGCGTCGAGTGCCAACGCCGGTCTGCTGTCAACATCGCTGCTGGCACAGATTAACCAGGTCATCACGTCGGTGACTGCCGCCGTGAGCGAGCTGGCCACCGTTAGAGGCATCGCCGAGGGCGCACAGACCACAGCCACCCGAGCCGAAGGCAAAGCCGACGCTGCGCAGAGTGCGGCTGACGATGCCGATGTTGCGGCGCAAGCAGCGCAGAGCGCGGCCGACGCGGCACAATCAGCAGCCGAGGCAGTAGCCGCCACCGTGGAAGCGATGAAGAAGTACGGCTACAAGTTCATGGGTGTGGCCACGCCGGCCACGGACCCCGGCACACCGAGCGAGAACGTGTTCTACCTCGCCACCACCGAGGGCTACTACACCCACTTCCCGACCAACGCGGCAACCGAGGAAGGACCGCTCTACTTCACTATTGGAGCCGACGAGGTCGCCATCTTGCGCTACACCAAGCCGACCGACGACACGCCAATCGTCACCAACTGGAGCAAGGTGACGCTGAACCTTGCCAAAGGTACGGCGATAACCGAAATAAGAACCGCCATTGAGACCCTGCAGAGCAACATCAGCGACCTTGAGGACGGCCTCGCACCTCGCCTGTTCTTCAACGGCAACGTGCTCACTGGCACCGAGGGCGATAACCTCTCGCTCGCACAGTTCGTGGCATTGACCGCCGGCACCGTTTTCGCCTTTGCCCGCAAGAAAGGTGTTGTGGTGGCTCTCTCTACCGCTGACGGCTTGAAGAACTACCAGTGGAAAGGCACGACATGGAACAACACCGACGACTGGCGCAACTTCGGCGGCTCGGCTGCCGTGGGCAACTGCTACAACGTCACCAACGAGGCGAGCGACCTGCTGCCTGCCGGCACGGGTTACTTCACCCTCACCACCGCCATCGCGGCCGTGAAGACCAAAGGTGTGCAGGGTGTGGGTATGCAGATAACCTTTGCCGTTGGAGAGTCCACATGGAAGACTTACCAGTATGTGGGTGCCGACGTGACCGACACCAATTTTGACCTCGAGACCAACTGGGTTGACATGGCGGGTATCACCGCAGGCAACGAGGCAGTAATCAACATTCTCGACCTTTGCGGCCCTTGCACGGTTGCCCCTTACTACAACCTGCAATATGCCATCGCCGCGCTTGTTGACAAGCAGAATGCGACAGGTATCACCTACGCAAAGAGTGGCCTTGTCATCACTTACCCGATAGGCGAGAACCTTTGGGAGGCCAAGCAGTTCAACGGCATCGTCGAGAACTTCGGCGAGACCGGCCTGTGGAAAGACTTCGGCGGTGGCGGCAGTGCCGATGTAGAGACCAGCGACACCCCTGTCAGTGGTGGCGAGGACGCGTTCAGCACAGGCGGCGCTTATACCCACCTCGCAAAGGGTGTGGAGATGCTGGAGGATAGCGAGGCACAGCAGCGTGAGGATTACGTTGAGGGCTACAACTACTTCTATCTCATCAACGAGAACGGAGACCGCATCGGCAACGTGTGGCGCATACCTAAAGGCGGTGGCGGCTCATCGACGACCAAAGTGTTCAGCGTGAACTTCCAACAATCGCCGTTCTATGCCGCCGTTGGTGGTAATTTCACCTTGCGTGCGTCAATCCGCAGCGCGACCGAGGAAGGTGGCGTGACAACTACCGACAGCATCGAGTCAATCCAAATCGTGGACCGCGACACTGCCCAGGTGTTGTTCAGCGACACCACGACACACGCATCGAGCGAGAGCCGCACCGACTACTCGTTCACCTTTGACCTGTCCTCGTTCTTCACCTCGGCAAGCACCCGTCGCCTGCAACTGATTGCTGTGGACGGTGCCGGAGACAGGGCATCACGCACCATCAACGTGGTGGCCGTGGACGTGACTTGCCAGTGCGTGCAGGTGCTCAACTACACCAATGCGAGTGTGGTGTTCACTACCGACACCGTCAAGTCGTTGCAGATGTATCAGTTCCCGAACAACCAGGGCACGATTACCGCCGTCGTTGACATCTTCGTTAACGGCGAGTGGGTGAACATCGGCACGGCACAGGTCACAGACAGTTATGCCCACAACATCACCGTCAACCCGACCGCCTTGGGCTTGACGCACGGCGCATACCCCATCCGTATGTACGGCACCGACAACGCCAGCAGCGTGCGAGGCAACACCGTCTATTCGACCATCATGGTTGTTGACACGGCGAGTTCGCTGCCTATCGTCGCCATGCGCTACAACGATGCCAACAATGGCGAGGTGCGGCTCTACGATACCGTGGCTCTTGAAGTCACCGCCTACACGCCCGACGCACAGGAGAGCGAGGTGGTAGTTACCGAGAACGGGGCCACCATCGCCACGCTGAATGTGAACCGCAGCGCCGTGGAGACCGTGAACCGCCAAATTAGCGGCGTGGAGCAAGGCACGACACTTGCCTACCAAGCCACGAGCGGAGCCAGCGCGAGCGGCACAATCAGCCTCACCGTCAACGGCAGCGTGATTGATGCGGCACTGACCACCGGCGCGATATGTGCATTCGACTTCGCCAACCGCACCAACAGCGAGGCAGGAAACCACGAAATCGTGGACGGCAACTACGAGATAGCCGTGAAAGGCTCTAACTGGTCGTCCAACGGCTTCAAGAACTATCTCGGCGGCAACGCCCTTGCCGTGAAAGAGAACGTGACGGCAGAGTTGAACCTCGCTCCGTTCGCCACTGTAGATGTCGCCAGCACAGGTTTCGCCCTGCTGTTCCAGTTTGCCTCGAACAACATCGCCGACAACGATGCCCACCTCATGGAGTGCTACGACGAGAACAACGGAGCGGGCTTCTACATCACCGGTCAGGCTATCGGCATCAAGTGCGGCAGCAAGGTCGAGGAGAGAACCTACCCCAACGGCGAGCGCATCACCGTTGGCATCCTCGTTGAGCCATCGAGCAAGTATGTGGAGTTCAAAGGCACGCGTTACTCGCTGATCAAGTTGTTCATCAACGGCGAGGAGAGTGCCTGTGTCGAATACACCTCCAATAACGACCTATTGCAGGACAGTACCATCAAGTTCAGCGGCATCGAGGGTGACTTCTACCTCTACTACCTGATTGCGTGGATGCAGTACATCGCCTGGATGCTGCAGTTCTTCAACTACCTCGTCAAGTTGACCGACACCTCGGCGATGGTGACGGAGAATACCTTCGAGGACGTGTGGAGCGGAAACACCTCCAACGGCCCCACGGCTGCAAAGCTCACCGCAAAGGGCATGCCGTACTTGATTGAGGCACCGTTCAACGGCAGTGACATCACCGCCCTGGACAACACCACCTCGACGAGCCGCAACAACTATATCACGCTGACCTACCGCGACCCGAGCCGTCCGTGGCGCAACTTCGTCGCTACCGATGTGCGCCGGCGCAACCAGGGTACGACCTCGGCGAAGCGTCCCATCAAGAACGCCCGTTACTACCTCGCCAAGAAGAACGGCTCGACCTACGACAAGGCGACCAAGACCGGCGGCACGGTTGTCACGCCCGAGCTGTCGAGAACCGAGTTCATTGCCGCCTACGGCACCGAGCACATCGCGCTATACGACGAGGCTGTGGCACTGTTCGCCAAGAATAAGGTGCGTGTGAGAGAGGACAGCATTCCTGTTGACCTCATCACCGTCAAGGTGGACTACTCGGACAGCACCAACGCCAACGACTGCGGCGCGTGCAACATGATGAACACCGTCTATCGCCGTCTGGGAGCGCAGTACATGACCCCTGCGCAACGCTACTACGATGGCACCTACGATAACGGCGATGTCCATTTGACGGGGTTGCAGTTGAACCACTCGACGGCCAACCACCCGATTGCCATGTACCGCGACTTCAGCGGCACCGGGACGAGCCTCAAGTTCTACGCCAAAGGCAACTGGAAGGAGGACAAGAACGAGCAGATGGCTCTCGGCTTCAAGGACACGCCGGGCTACAACAAGGGCTGCCTCAACTACGGCGACTTCGTTGAGTTCTTCGGCACGTCGAGCGAGACGCTGGCGCAAGCCGTGACCCGCTTCCTCTCTGCAAGCGTCACGAAGGACACGAGTAAGGTTTACCTTATCTCGCAGTACTGCGGCTCGTCCTACAAGTTCTACCGCTATCGCAATGGCGCGTGGACCGACACCACTGGCACAATGCGGCAGGTGAACGGCGCATGGGTCATCACTGGCGACGTACTGAACCCAGTGGACGGCTTCGAGTTGCTTGCCTACCAGGGAATGTGCTGGTGGCAGGGCGTTGCGAGCGTGAGCGACTTCATGGCTCCCAGCACCAACATCTCCTCTTGGGTGCAGAAACTCATCGATAAGGAGGGCAGCGGCGTGTCCGGCACCACGTTCCCCGCATGGACCAACTACTTCGAGTGCATGATTGACGATGACCAGCTGCAGGCCGACCTCGCCATGGGGCGCAAGGCTCCCTACTGGCTCTACCGCCTGCTCAAGTTCTGCAACGACTGCGACTACTCGCAGGGTGCGGACCTCAGCGGCGACTGGCACGACAATCTCTACAAGTACGTCAAGCCCTATGCGCTGTATGTTTACAACGCGTTCACCGACTATCTCGCCGCCGTTGACCAGCAGGCCAAGAACATGCAGCCCATGTTCTTCCTCGACGAGGGAGGCTCGGTAGAGGGAGGTGTGTACAAGTACAACGGCGTGGCCACCGAGGATTGTGCCGTGCGCATGTACCCCAACAAGGTGTACGATGCCGACACCCTGCTCGGCAAGGACAACGCCGGTGGCGCGACCGTCGATCCCGAAGTTGACCCCAACAAGCCGAGCGACCCGACAACTGGCTACAACAACCCCTACGCCGGTTGGGGCTCCGTGTTGTGGAACAACATCTACCGCCAGCCAACCGTCAAGGTCGATGCGAACAACGAGACCGACATGAACACCATCGTGGCGGCCATGCGCAACCTGCAAGCCACCGTTGACGGTGTTTCTCTGTCGCCGTTCTCGCCCGAGGGCTGCAAGCACTTCTTCCTCGACAACATCTGCAAGCGTTGGCAGAAGACTGTCAGCTCGTATGACGGCGAGAGCAAGTACATCGACAGCACCGAGAACATCGACACAACGGTAGAGGACAACACCACCTACTTCTACGCGCTGCACGGCTTGCGCCTCACCTCGCTGCCGTCGTTCATCGACCGCCGTTTCCGTGTCCGTGACGGCTTCTACCGCACCGGATTGTTCTTCAGCGGTGTATGGTCGGCGCGTATCAACGGCAACGTGAGCACGTCAGGCATCACTATCAAGGCCGCCAAGACGGGCTACTTCGGTGTCGGTAGCGACAACTCTGGCAACCTGCGTGAGAGCGTGTATCTTGAGGCCGGTGAGAGCCACCGCTTCACGCTGTTCGACCACACCGAGGGCTCATTGCTCTACATCTACCAGGCGAACCGCATCAGGGAGATAGACCTCAGCGAGATTTCCATTTCGCAGAGCGAGATTGTGTCGTTCGGTGCTTTCACCCTCGCAGAGAAGATAATCCTCGGTGGAGCTGACCACGTCAACATGGGCATCGGCTCTTACGCCCCCATGACCGAACCGCCGCTGGGCTCGCTGCCGTTCCTCAAGGAGTTGAACATCGTCAACACCCTTGCCACGGCCATCGACGCGTCGCAATGTCCTCGTCTGGAGACTTTGGACGCGACCGGTTCACCGCTTGCGAGCCTCGCCCTTGCCGAGACTTCGCCTGTGAGTGTGCTGACCCTGCCAGCGACCATCTCTCGCCTGACGTTGGTCAACCTGCCCAACCTGTCGTATGAGAGCGGTTGCCTCACTTTCGAGGGAATGAGCGCACTCACGCAGATACGCATCGACGGCTGTCCGCTGCTTGATGGGGCGAAACTGCTCAACGATGCAGTGACCGCAGGCGCATCGCTGTCGCGCATCCGTCTTGCGGGCATTGACGTGAACGGAAAGAGCGACATCCTCGTTGCCCTGCGCGACATGGGTGTGCGTGGACTTGACGCAAACGGCGATGCTATTGCTGAGAGCAACCAATGTTCCGGCTTGACTGGTGTGTGGACGTGCAGCGATGTGATAGAGGCCACCTTGCTCGCCAGCCTGCAAGCCTACTTCCCGTTGCTGACCATCTACAACGCCCAGTACACGGTCGTTCAGTTGGATGACAGCAAGACCGCGCCTGCCGAGGACAGCGTCATCAACCTTGACAACGGCACTTATGCCAACGACGGCAAGATGGGCTACGTCGCCAGCGGCCATATAACCAAGATTAAGGCAATGATGCACGTCTATAAGTCTGTGTACGACGAGAGTGCACAGAAGATGAAGTGCTACCAACTTGACGATGACGACATCGAACTGCTTGCCAACGGCGAGTCCTTTGACAGGACCGATGCAGGTGGCGAGGGCTACGATGTGATGCTCGGCCTGCCTCATTTTTGGTACAAGGGAGTGAACGACGCGCTCAACAGGAAGAAATACCTCGTACTGTCGAGCGAGACCGGCACACCCCGAAGTACTGCATCCGCCATCAGCCGTGTGTCGCTTGCTGCAACCATTGACGGGGCGGCCAACCCTGCTTTGGTCGCCGAGTACGTGGCCGTGTATATGTCGGCGTTCAATGTCGGTGACGTGTTCTCTTCCGCCAACCTGGGCCAGTCGTCCACCACGAAAGTCTATCAGATGAGCGTGGTGGGCATGAAGCAGGTGCGCTGGCCGACCATGAGCAGTTCGACCACCGGCATCCTGTTCCTCGACAAGGACGGCAAGGTCATCAGCAAGTTCGCGCCGTCGATCGCCGACAGCATGACCGACTTCCTCGCCGGTGACTACGTGTTCATGGACGTGCCTGCCAACGCCGTGAGGTTCGTGTTCACCGTGCCCATCACGTTCGGCAACACCACCACACTCGACGAGAGCGAGGCTATCGCCGTCAGCAGTACGGCGATTGAGGCTATCGAGCCCGACTGGGTGGAGCATGAGTTTGAACTCATCGGCACCTACAAGGCTTACAAAGACGCGCTGCAACGTCTGCGCAGTGTGAGCGGTGTGGCACCCACCCGAGGCTCGGGAACGAGCACCACATCAAGTTACTGGCAATACGACGCCAACGGCAATGTCGTTTCGGCCTTGCCCGACAGCAGCCGCACGTTCAACATGACGTACCTCGACTTCCGCAACCTCTCGCGCTGCCGTGGAGCGGGATACCAGCTTGTGGACTACGAGATGCACAAGTGCGTTGACCTGCTGTTCCTCGCCTGCTTCGGCACCCGCAACAGCCAGTCGCTGTTCGGCAACGGACAGGGCAACGGCACGCAGACCGGCGGCAGCGACATCTACACGACCAACATCGAGCGTGACGCGTCGCCGCTGCGTGAGGCCTCGCGGCCCCGTTTCTTCGGCTTGGAGGACTGGTGGGGCAACTGCTGGGAGTTTATGGACTTCGTGGCCATCAATGTCAAGAGTTACGCCGAGTACTACAAGAACAAGTGCGAGGTTCCTGCCGGCAGCGATACGGACAGGGTTTGGCACATCCGCATGCCCGACGGCACCGAGCGCGCCGTCAAGGGCGACCCGAACAGCAACTCAGGCGAGATTGTCCGCTTGCGCTGGGGGCGCTTCTGCGATGTGGTGCCGAGCAAGTTGCACACCAACAGCAGCTACAACCAGTACTACTGCGACATGATGGAAATGCAGAACTCTACTGGTCGCGTCGTGGCGCGGTCCGGGCACTACAACAATGCGTACTGCGGCTTCGTCTTCGTGAGCGCGAACAGCGCTTCCTCGAGCTCGAACGGCAGCGGCGGCGCGCGGCTTGCCTTCAGGGGCGCAATCGAAATCGTCGAGTAGCGAGCGTGAGCGTCGGCGAAAAAATCGGCAAAGCGTAGAGTGAGAGTCGCCGTAAGGCGGCTGCTCACTCTCCCTTTAGCCGCGAAGCGGCTTCGATTTTGAAAATTTTTTGTTCCAGGTGGCACAAATCGCAAAAAATGCCGTACCTTTGTCGCCGAAATCAAGGCGGACGACCTCTTTGTGGTCGCGTCGTGGCGCGGTCCGGGAACAACAACAATGCGAACTACGGCTTCGTCTACGTGAACGCGAACAACGCTTCCTCGAACTCGAACAGCAACAACGGCGCGCGGCTTAATTTCAAGGTACACCGCCCATGTTTCAGCGTGGGCAGGTCGCAAATCGTTCCTCTACGTCGGCGACGTGTCGCCATGACGCAAGGGCGAGGGGTCTGAGCCTCGGCAATCCTTTGTGGAGGAAGTTAATTTCCTCCACGAGAAGACCGAAACAAAAGAAACGTGGCAGAATTGCCGGTAGCGGAAGCGACAGTGACGAGCCACACCACCCTGAAGGCAATGAAACGATATGGGCACTTGATACCGTTAATCATCGAGCAGGGAAACATGAGCACCAGCTTTGATGATGTGCTCGGCGACTTGAAGAACGAGAGCCGCAAGGCCACTCTGCGGGCAAGGAAACAGGACATCATCGACCGATTAGCAGCCGCCATCCGTGACGGCTCTTTTCGTATCACCACCGTCCATGAGATGGAAGTCACCGACGGCCCGAAGCGGCGTGTCGTGCAGGCACCGCCCGTCATCCAGCGCATAGGCTGCCACGCCATCATGAACATCGTTGACCAAGTGTGCTACAAGTCAATGATACCCACCAGCGCGGCGAGCATCAAGGGGCGAGGTATGCACTACCTGCACAAGATTGTGAGCGACGACCTGCGGCAGCACCCCGGCGAGACCACCTACTTCTACAAGTGCGACATCAAGAAGTTCTACGAGAGCATTGACCAAGACATAATGTATGAGTGTGTCTGTCGTTATATTAAAGACAAGACATTGCTGCCGATACTCGAGAACTTTGTGCGCGTCATGCCGTCAGGTTTGGCGATAGGTCTGCGCAGTTCGCAGTGCTTCGGCAACATTCTCCTTGACAGATTGGACCACTTCATGAAAGAAGTGGTGAAAGTGCGTTATTACTACCGCTACTGCGACGACATAGTGATGCTGCACCACGACAAGAAGACTCTTTGGCTGTGGCGTGACATCCTCGTTGACCAACTCGCGTTGCTCGGCTTGTCAATCAAAGACAACGAGGTGGTGCGTCCTGTCGCCGACGGGCTGGACTTTCTCGGCTTCATTCACTACGGCACCCATTCGCTGCTGCGCAAGCGAGTGAAGAAGCGGTTCGCCCGGCACATGGCGAAAGTCAAGTCACGCAAGCGGCGTGTCGCCCTCATGGGCTCGTTCAAGGGCATGGCGGTGCACGGAGACTGCAATCATTTATATTACACAATAACAGGACAGCACATGAAAAAGTTCAGCGAGATGGGTGTGACCTACACCCCTGCCGACGGGAAGAAACGTTTCCCCGGCAAAATGATGCGCCTTGGCGCTATAGTAAACAAAACCATTGAAGTCCACGACTACGAGAGCGGGATTAAGACGAGCCAGGGTGAAGACCGCTATGTTGTCAGTTTCTTCGACCCTGCAACAAAAGAGTGGGGCAAGTTCTTCACAGCGTCCGAGGAGATGAAAAACATTCTCGATCAGATCAGCGACATCGAGGACGGCTTTCCTTTTGAGACAACAATCATCAGCGAGGTGTTCGACGGAAACAAAGTCAAGTACAAGTTCAGTTAACTAAGTTCTTCAATAAAGGCAGCGCACTCTATGAATGGAGTGCGCTGTCTTTTTATATTACTTCACGCTCAACTAACTTTGCAAAAAAAAAGAACATAATGGACAAAATCTACGGAGCCGTTGCGCGTTTTGACGGCATTCAGCAAATAGGACGCACCACATTTGAAGTGTTCTATGGTTTTGGTGAAGACGATAATGGTAAGTTCCAGTATCGACAAACACTCCCTTATAAGCCTCCTTTTGAATTCGTTAAGGACATGATTTTAACACAGGTGAATGCTAACACCCAGGAGAAAATCACGTCTGGCTTCATGTGGAAAGATAAACTCGTGTGGCTTAGTGAAGCTAACCAGTTGAACTATGCCCGTGACTTCGCTGTAGCTTACTACTGCGAAAAGAATGGTGAGCAGTATTCTTTACCTACATACAAATTTGGTACAGACGAGACCCCCATTTTCTACACTTTTGAAAGCTTTGAGGAATTCAAGCAATTCAGCAAAGCTTGGGCGCAACACATCAGCGATACCGTGCGCGATGGTTGGTATGAAAAAGCAAATATTAATTGGAATAATTATCAAATCTGATTAGTTATGAGACCTAATAAAAAAGACAGCGTTGCGACATGGAGTGCGGTGGGCATGCTCGCTTTCGGCATAGCAATCACCACCGCAGGTTTTATCATCCCGCCTTCAGGAGAGATTCACGACTCGGTGCTGTGGGTGCTCGGTCAGGCTCTGCTCTACAGCGGCAGCATCTTCGGCATCACACTATACACCAAGCGCAAACTGGGCGAGATTGAAGAAACCATTGCCAACCGTTTACCCAAAAACAAAGCCATCACAAATGAAGACTATCAAGAGGGGCAGCAGGGGTGACGAGGTCATCGCCCTGCAGCAAGCGTTGCATATCACAACGGATGGCGACTTCGGTACAAAGACCGAGGCTGCCGTGATAGCGTTCCAAAAGAGCCACAATCTCACACCCGACGGAATTGTCGGCTCCATGACATGGGCGGCACTGGGCGTGACCGACAGCAGGTGTGTTGATCCATCGGTCATCTACGCACCACTGTCAGGCTGCATCACTCGCACGCCTAACCGCTCTATCAAATACCTGGCCATTCACTACACAGCCGGCGGCAGCAGCGCACCAGGCCGCGCCAAGGGAATGAAGGCTTCGTGGGAGGCGACAAAGCGTGCCTCGGCCGACTTCGGCGTGGATGACCGCGACATGGTGCAGTTCAACCCCGATCTGCGCAACTATCGCTGCTGGAGCGTGGGTGATGCCAAGAAACCTGCCGGTGGCGGTGCGCAGCTCTACGGCATAGCCACCAACAGCAACACCATAAGCATCGAGATCTGCTCTAACCTCAAGGCCGGCTACAGCCACCAGGCAGTGAACCACGATGGGTGGTACTTCACAGAGGCAACGCTTGCCAATGCCGTGCGACTGGCGAAGATCCTGATGCGCAAGTTCAACATTCCCATTGAGCGTGTGGTGCGCCACTACGACATTTCGGGCAAGATATGCCCGGGTGTTGTGGGCTGGAACAACTATGTACGCTACGACAAGAATGGCAACCGTATCGGCAAAAAGAACGACAGCACCGCATGGATAGCTTTCAAAAAGAGATTGTTATGAACAAGATATTACATATTCTCTGTCTGGTTCTGTTGTGCGGCTGCCATGGCACCAAGACTCTCACCGAGAGGGTCGAGGTGCCGGTGGTCGTCACACAGGAACACACGATCGAGAGCGTGCGCATCGACCATGTGCGTGACACGCTGGTGCAGCGCGACAGCATCTACCACTTTGTGCAGGGCGACACAGTGCGCATAGAGCGGTGGCACTACCTGCAAGGCATGACCAATGTGGTGCGTGTTGACACCGTACACGTCACCGACAGCGTGCAGGTGCCGGTGGTCACCACGCAGACAATAGAGAGAGAGGTGGAGGTGCCGCGCCCTTTATCATGGGCGCAGAAGACGCTGATGATCATCGGCTGTGTGTCGATGATAGCGGTGCTTCTGCTCATAGCTTACAAAACCAGAAAGCGATGATTGAACTTTTCCTTGACAACAAGCCCGCTGTGCTGCGTGAGAATGTGGCCATCAAACTCACGCGTGAGAACGTCTATTTCAACAAGACAGGCAGCTACACCTACGACATTGAGTTACCGATGCAGTGCGCCGAGAACCGTGCCATTTTCGGCAGCATCAACAGGGTTGACACAGTGACCGAATTCCGTGAGTTGCACGCCGTGCTGCGTGTCGATAACAAGGTGCTGCTTGATGGCAAGGCGGTCATCAACCAAGTCACCGACTCGGCGGTCAGGGTGCAGCTGCTGGGCGGCAACAGCGAGATGAACTTCTACACAAAAGGTGCAGAGCTTTATGTTGACGAACTCGACCTCGGCGACTGGATGCACGAATTGTCATATCAGCCCGAGCCGCAGCCGGCCGAGAAAGGCACGGCGTTCTATCGTGCCGTGCTTGACTGGTGGGAGTGCGTGGACATCCGCTTTCTCAATAAGCCGGACGGCCAGGATAAGTCCAAAGCACAGAACGCCCTTGAATGGTGGCAAAAGAGATGGTGGGCTTATGACCATTCACAAGGTTATGATGCCTATGACAATAGAGGCGTAGCATTCCCCGTCATCAATGTTAACAGTTCTTGGAACAGTTACTGCGACAGCGGGCTGCTTTGCAACGAGATTGTGATGCGTATGCATGGGCGCGACGGCAATGGGTACGGATATTATTTCCCGGAATACCGTCTTGAATGGGAAAACCAGGAAGAGAAATCTGACGGCACTCCGCAAGTGTGCCCATCATACATGCCGATGCTCTGCCGCACGATCCGCAAAGTGCTGTCCGCTGTCGGCTATGAGATAGACCTTGAAGGCCTTAGGAGGTTATACACTGACAACACTTTATTCAGGCGCATTTTCATCGTCACGGCCAACAACCGTGTGGACATCGCAAAGGCTTTGCCTCACTGGACGGTGAACGAGTTCCTGACGCAGGTCGAGAGATTCCTGGGCATCGTTGTCGAGGTTGACGAGATAACCAAGTCCTGCACGCTGGTGAACCACCAGACATGGTGGAGCGACACACCGCTTCCCATCGAAGATATTGTTGATGAATACACGTCAGAAGTGGAGAAAGAAGACACCAAAGATGTGAGCAACGGCAACATCGGGTTTAGCATGGAGGACAGCGAATATCACCTTTCGGAGGACATCCTTGGGGCTGCCACTATAGATAATCGCTTCACAACTTTCGAACAGATGCAGGCATATCTGCGCAGTGGCGCTTCGGCAGACGACAAAAACAAGCTGTTCAATGTTCAAGGGCATCAGTTTATTCTTGCCACCGTCAAGGACACCAACGGCAATGTCACCGAATACTACTTCAAAGAGGTCAACCAGTTCGGTGCCCTCATGCGGCAGCCCGACAAAAAGGATATTGATGTTGAACTGAAGATTGTGCCGGCCACCACAATCATGCAGAATGTGCCATTTGTTATTACATCGTCATACACGCAGAATGGCAAGACTTACTACAGTGAACTGAAGGTTGCCGAGGTGCCGATGCCGATACTGGCCATCGAAGGCCCTGCTGATGTCGGCGAGAAGATCCTGGTGCGCGCTGCCGATACCGTCAAGACCGACCTTGAGTCACTCATCTCGGGTGAGACTACGGTTGACAGCGCATCTGAAGTCGATAAAATGTATGTGGCCTACGTGCCCGAATCGATGACAGCCATTGCCACCGATGACTTGAGCTGCATCGGCGACTACCCGGTGGTGCAGCCATGCTCGGCTTACGAAGTCAAGGCCAATGCCTATGGCAACAAACATATCAGTGCGCATAATTTCTTGACACTGCAGCAACTGCAAGACAAAGAGACTATCGGCAACACGAGTTTCGCCGATGGCACTGTCATCGACACCACCGTTAAATATTGCATCAAGTTTATCTCCAATGAGGTGCTGAAGCCTACGAGGGCTTTTCTTATTCATGGCCAGCGTTTCGCTTGCGAGAAACTTGAATACAACATCACGGCAAAAGGCGTGTCGCCATTGGTGACCGGCTATTTCTATAAGCTGGACTAAAGATTGCCCTTGAAATTCTTGGTCTCCTCATGCACGGGCGCGTCACGCCCTTGCAGATACTTGTTGGTGGTCGCCACATCGGTATGGCGTGCTTGGTCTCTGGCAATGACAATGCCCTCTGCATTGGCGAGGTCACGCAAACCGCTGTCCTTCAAACTGTAGAACTGATAGCAGTCGGCCCATTTCAGCCCTTTACGCACGAGCGTGTTCCACTGGCGGCGGAACATCTCGCTGTCGCTGCGTGTCGCTGATGGGCGCGACACCTTCGGGCCAAACAGGTAATAATCGTTGGGATATTTGAAAACGCCAAGGTCTATCATAAACATGATGATCTTGGCGTTCAAGCCTACCTTGCCATCGTGCTTATTCTTCGACACCTCCGCACTGATGAACACCGACTGCTCTTTGACGTTGATGTCGGCGAGCTTCACATGAGTCAGCTCCTCGGGGCGGATAAAGGTGTAATACTCCATCATGCAGGCAAGGTAGAAATAAGGGTGTGCTTCACGCAGGTGCTGCTCCAGCTCGTGCAGCATCTGCGCCGTCAAAGGCTGACGCTTCTTGCCGGTCTCGGCAATGGTCTTGATTTTCTCGACGGGGTTGGTCGTGAGATACTGCTTCTCGATGAAGAATGTCGCCAGCGAGGCACACCACTGGCGATAGTTGTTGCGAGTGCGGGCGTTTGTCTCACGATCCAAAAATATATAGTCGAGAAAATCGCTGACAAATGCCGTGTCGAACTGATAGACATAACGTATCGGCAACAGGCGGCTGGCATTGTATTTGCGGAAGATGTTCAGCCGCGACGTGTATGCCTTGCGGGTCTTGTACTTCGGCATTCTTTCAACGTATGCCTCATATTTTTCAAGGGCATCCTCCAATAGAGTGTAGCTTCGGTTGGTCTCGGCGTTGATCCATGGCGACCAACCCGACCGCAAAAGTTTGGTCAGGCTCTCGATCATCTCGTTGGCGCGTTTGCGGCGCTCTGTGATTTTTACGATGTTGTCAAGGTGGAACTTCTTTCGACGCATCGTGTCGGTGGCAGGGTCGTAGGCATAGAAGTCAACGTACCACTTCGGACCGGTGTGAAGTTTGGGGAACGTGAACTGAAGTACCTCGCTGAGCGAGTTGAGTTTTTTTCGTGATGCACACATTTTTTTTACATTCTTTGGCGTGAAGAATGCAAATGGTGGAACATTCGATTTTTTGCAACCGTCTATATAGCGTCTATGGTTTTCTAACCAATCAAGGGTAACTCGTTGCGGTGCAACTTGTTACCCTTGTTTTGGCGGAGAGGACAAGATTCGAACTTGCGGTAGAGTTACCCCTACGGCAGTTTAGCAAACTGCTGGTTTCAGCCACTCACCCACCTCTCCAGTGCCATGTTATCTGCCAAATTTTTTTTGAAAAATATTTTGGTTTCTTCTCTGCAACCCACTTCTAAAACACTATCAACACTCTAATTTTCAACAGACAAAACATCTTCTAAGCGGAAATTATTTAATGTTGTTTTCTTTATAGCGCGCGTTGTTTCTTTGCGGGCATGAAGAATACAGAACAACATATAACGGCCAACAACAACGCCAAAGCGACACACACAATCGACAGCATGTCTCGCGACGAGATTATTGCCGAGAACTCGCGTCGCAAAGCTGCTTTCGTGGCCCCATACGACCCCATCACGGGCGTGGGATGCTGCAACAGCCGTGTGCCCTACCCTTTTCAGAATGACGATGACACGGTCACAGAGTATCAGATTCCTGAGTCGATGGCGGCCGAACTGGCGACAATGCCCGTCACGTCATATCACGAGTGGCAACTGCTGCGCTTTAGGCATGACTTTGAGTACTGGTGCGCCACGTGCGTGACGATTCTCGACAAGATCTCGGGGAAGTTTGTGAAGTTCAACCTCAATCGTCCGCAACGCCGTGTCCTCCAGATTCTTGAGGCGCAACGGTTGGCAAATCAGCCGCTGCGCCTCATTATGCTCAAGGCTCGGCAATGGGGTGGCTCCACACTGATTCAAATCTACATGATATGGATTCAACTTGTGCTTAAGAAAAACTGGAACAGCCTCATCTGCGGACATTTGCAGCAGACTGCGGCAGCAATCAAGAGCATGTATGGCCGTGTGCTGCAGCGCTATCCTAAAGAGTTCTTCCCCGACGGCGAGCGCCCCCGCTTCCTCTCCTTTGAGGGCAGCCGCAACGTGAAGCAACTCAGCAGCAGCGAGTCGCTGATTATCACCGCTTCGGCACAGAGCGAGGATGCCGTCCGTGGTTACGACGTGAAGATGGCGCACTTGAGTGAGGTATCATTTTGGCCCGACACCACACTCCACTCGCCCGACGACCTGATACGCTCTATCGGCGGCACCATTCCTATTGAGCCGATGACGATGATAGTTCTCGAATCGACTGCTAACGGCGTGGGCAACTACTTCCACAACGAGTGGCAGCGCGCCATGAGTGGTCACAGCGACAAGGCCCCGGTTTTCGTGCCCTGGCATGAGATAGAAATATACCAGATGCCTGTGCCGGTCAATCAAGTTGAAAAGCTGGTTGACGAGCTCGATGACTACGAAAAGGAACTGTGGAACGAAGGGTGCACCCTCGAGCAAATCAACTGGTATCATCACAAGCGCAAGGAATATTCCAGCCACGTGTTCATGCAGACGGAGTTCCCCAGCACCCATGTGGAGGCGTTTCTCACCACCAGCCGCAACGTGTTCGACCCCTATTTGCTCGAAGAGCTGCGCCTCACCTGCAATCTTCCTAGTGAGCGTGGCGACATAATGGCAAATGGCGCAAAAACAGTAGCGGGAGCAAGTTTTGAGAAAAGATTTGGCAGCAACGCAATGCAGGTGTGGAAGATGCCTGAGCCCAGTAAGCGCCGCTACCGCTACCTCGTCGCGGTGGATGTGGGCGGCAGCCGAGCCGATGCCGACTGGTCGGTGATTGCCGTCTTCGACACCCACAACGATGCCGTCGAGAGCGACAACTGCCATCCCGAAGTGGTGGCGCAATGGCGCGGTCACCTCGACAAAGACCAGATGGCATGGAAGGCGGCGCAGATAGCTCGATTCTACGATAACGCGCTGCTGGTGTTTGAGAGCAACTCTATCGAGTGCGACCTCATGGTGGGCGACACGCTGCTCAGGTCCATCGCCATGAAGTATCCACATCTCTATTACCGCGACAATGACAAGTCGAAACCAGGCTTCCACACTAATGTCAGGACCAAAAACGAAGCCATCAGCAACCTCATCGCCTACATACGCGACAAGGGCTACATAGAACGCGATGTAAATGCCATCAACGAAATGATCAACTATGAGATTTTGCCCAACGGCAGGAGTTACGGCGCACGTAAAGGCTGCCACGACGATATCCTCATGACTCGCGCCATAGGCCTACAGGTCATAGAGCAGAACAAACTCTACTGCGGAGGATCAAGAGCAGGTGACGCCCTCCATTTCATTGATCAAAATAGGCCTTCGCCAAAAAGACATTATTTATAAAAAGCAAGCCACCTTTAAGAAAAAACATTGATTTCTTATCTTTTTTTAAAAAAAAACGATATTTTTCAAGAAAAAATTTGGTTTTTAAAAAAATGTGTTATATATTTGCACCAAAATCTGATTGAGGGGTGACCCCTCTACATTCTCAAAAAATAGTTGTTTTATAGATAATTGTGTATTTAAGGAACGGGATAGTCGTGAGATTATCCCTTTTTCTTTGCTCTCATCGCTGGGAAGCCATGCACTGGCATGCATGGAAAAATAAAGAGCCTGCGGCTCTAAAATTATTGTGGTGCTTCGCACTAAAATTTTAGCACACAGTGCTTCAATTTTCACTCCGCTAGGAGTGGCTAAAAGCAGCCGACATGAAATTTTAAATCTATCTTTCATATAATTTTAAGCGCGTAGCGCGTCCTTCGAGCATCTAGCGGTGTCGCGTTGTGTGTGGCTCTCGGCGTTAGCGGCACCCCTTTTTTGGTAGATATTTAAGGCAGATTGGTCTATAAATTATCTCCAAACGGCGGCAAATGGCCCACCAGTACTGAAATTGCCGTTAAACCAACCCTTAAACGAGAGGTCAAAGAGACAAACAAAAACAATTTATTCACTTACTAAAAATTGAGCATTATGAAAAGGACAGTTTACAACACAATGATTGGCTTGATGCTCGCATGCGGGCTCGCCATGACATCGACTGGAGCAATGGCGCAAGGCCGCCGCCCAGCAGCAACTAACAACGCGGCAGCAGCAGGCAACCGCAGTGTTGCCACTGCACCTCGAAATAATGCCGCGACAGTGACTAACAATAATAATGTGTCGAGCCGCCCAACGGCAACCAGCGTGACTCCACAGGTTAACAGGAGCACCACCACTACCGGCACGCGCTCGACAAGCGGCAGCACCACTACCACCGTGCGTCCATCAACTGGAAGCACCACTAGCAGCCGCAGCACTGGCTCAAGCAGCACTACCGTTCGCCCCAACACTGGCGGCAACCACGGCACTGGCAGCTCAGTGGGCACTACAATCATCAACGCCAACACTGGCAACCGCTCGGCAACTGTGGGCACCAACAGCAATGTGCGCTCCACCAGCGGCACCAGCAATGGCAACAATGGTAGCGGCAACGTTCGCCCCAGCACTGGCAGCAGCACCACTAGCAACAGCAACGCTCGCCCCAGCACTGGCAACGGCAACCGCACGAACTCAGGACACAGCACAGTTCCTAGCAGTCGTCCCGACAACCGTCCAAAGGTTAAGGGCCACGTAGTGACTGGTGGCGGTCCCAAGATCGACTACTCGACCTACCGCTACAACAGCAGCTGGCGTCCTCGCTACGATGGCGACCGCTTCTTCAACAGTTTCCGTTACAACAGCTGGAGTTGGAGCAACCCCATTCGTCCCTCGGTACGTCCTTGGCGTCCTGCCACAATGTGGGTTTATCGTCCTATCGTAACTGTCAATGTAAGTCGCTTCTACGGCTATCCCACCATTGGTGGAGTGCTCGGACTGGCATGGGGAACTTCATTCGGCAACGCTTTGAACTACCTCTACTACAACGACTATTACATCGACGGATTCATGGACAACATCGTTTACCTGACCGACGTAGAACTGCTTGACTATGGCTGGGATGATGTGATGATGCAGTTTGATGGCAATAACAGACTCGACTACGTAGAGTTTGTTTACACCAGCGACGACTATGACACCTATCGCTTCTTCAGCCTCTACAACGAGCTGTGCAGCATCTATGGCAGCCCCGTGAGTTTCTCCAACAATATGTACTCATGGTATGGCGGCGATGGAATAGGATTCGTAAACCTCGGCTTCGAGCGTACTTACGACTACAGCTACACCGTACTTGCCTTCGGCGTATAGAAAGCCGGCAAGCGACGACTATATACCAAACACTATCATTAAAAAACCAGGAGCCTCACGAGCTGGGGCTCCTTATTTTGTCCTTAATTGTCTTCCAAAACCGAGTCTGTATATAAAAAAATTATGCAGATGTTTCGCAACAGCCGCATAAAGTAAACCTTAAAAATCTAATCCTATGAAAAAACTTGGTGCAAAGTTATTATGTTGTGAGATAGTATGCAAGAGTTGTGAATAATTAGTTTGTGGATTTTAACTTTTTTTTAGCGGAAATGTACAAATTTCTCGCCATTTTGGGTAGGGTTTGGTATAAATTTGCTTATCTGATAAATTATAATTACCTTTGAAAACTATTTGCTGCTCGCGGTGCTCGCAGGTTTTAAACATAAATGCGTAATATTTGGAGATAAATTGTTGATATGGACATACTAGAACTTAATATCTTGGGGTGTGGGTCGGCAAAGTCAACCTTACAGCACCTGCCTTCATGCCAGGTGCTTAATGTGAGAGGCAACCTGATGATGATAGACTGCGGCGAGGGCGCCCAGCTTGGCATGCATCGCAACCACCTGAAGTTCTCGAGGCTTAGGAACATATTCATCAGCCACCTGCATGGCGACCATTGCTTTGGGCTGCTGGGCTTGCTATCAACTATGGCGCTTCACAACATTGGGGGCACCATAACGGTGCACATCTTCAAAGATGGCGCCGAGCTCTTTGGCAGGATGCTCGACTTCTTCTGCCGCGAACGCTCCTTCGACCTGCAGTTCAACATCATCGACACCCATAAGGCGGTAATCTATGAGGACAACGCCATCACGGTGACCACGTTTCCGGTGACGCACCGAGTGCCTTGCGTGGGGTTCCTGTTCCAAGAGAAGCCCAAGCTGCGCCACATCAACTCATGGGCATGCCAGCAGCATCAGGTGCCACAATATGCCATGCACAGCCTGCAGCAAGGCAAGGACTATGTCACTCCCAGCGGAGTGGTGATACCTAATGCTGAGCTCACCACCGACGCCTATCCTGCCATCTCCTACGCCTACTGCAGCGACACGAAATATTCCAAGCGCGTGATTAATGCGGTGCAGGGCGTGGATTGGATTTACCACGAGGCCACCTATGGCGACGAGAACATGAAGAACGCCACCAAGCGCTATCACAGCACGGCGCGACAGGCAGGCATGGTGGCTCGCGAGGCGGGCGCTAAGAGGCTTATCTTAGGGCACTATAGTAGCCGCTACCAAGACATCGGCCTGCTCGAGAAAGAGGCGCAAACCGAGTTCCCCAACACCATCGCCGCCACCGAAGGAATGAAGATTGACCTCACTCGCTAGGCCAAACCCGCTGAGTCGCCTGACGGCGAGAAATCTATCAAATCGTTCCAAATCTAACAAAATAATTATTTATTTGATTTTTATTCATATTTGTAAGATTTGAGTCGCGCATGATGGCTTCGCCACCGCCCACCGCACTTCGTGCGACTAAGGCCTCATGCACTCTTCGAGCTAAAGGTTCTGCGCGAGCGCACTCTGCATGGTGAAAGTTTTATAATCTGAAGAGAAAAAATGAAACTTAACACTTAAAACTTAACACTTATCACTTAAATTCACTACCTTTGCACTAACAAATTCTTCAAAACTATGAAACGACTTCTCAATTTGATGCTGGCTAGTGTGCTGGCTTGCGCTGCCTGGGCAGCGGGTAATGACACCTACACCGTGATAGTTTCGTGCGACGGACTACGTTGGGATTATGCCGAGTGCTTCGACATGCCGTTCTTCGACCGCCTCGCCAAAGAGGGCGTGAAGGCGGTGATGCAACCCTCGTTCCCATCTAAGACTTTCCCCAACCACTACACCCTGGCTACGGGCCTCTACCCCGACCATCATGGCATTATCGCCAACACTTTCAGAATTCTTGACGAAGACAAAAAATATAAAATAGGTAGTGAGGTGGCAGGTCAAGGTAAGTACTACGGCGGCGACCCCATCTGGCTCACTGCAAAGCATCAAGGTGTGAAGACCGCCACCGTGTATTGGGTGGGCAGCGACGTAAAAATCAATGGCGAGTACCCTGATTACTGGCAGGACTACCGCAAGAAACCGCTGCTCAAACCCGAGGAGCGTGTTGACAAGGTTATCGAGCTACTCAACATGCCCGAGGACAAGCGCCCACACCTGGTGATGTGCTACTTTGAAGAACCCGACCACACAGGACACAGCTACGGCCCCATAAACAAGAAGACGCGCCGCGTTGCCGAGGGCCTCGACGACTTGTTATGGAAGCTCTGGGCACGATTGAAAGCCATCCCCGAGATTGGCGACAAAATAAACCTTATCATCACCGGCGACCACGGCATGACATGGCTGAGCGACGTGCGCGTGGTGCGCAGCGACAACTATGTTAAGAAAGAATGGGTGAAGCATTTCGACGGCGACAGCCCAGCGCTTATCTACACCACCAAACCTGAATATGCCGACTCTATCGTCAACGCACTGCAAGGTGTGGATCACATTCGAGCATGGAAGAAGGGCGAAGTGCCCGAATACCTGCACTACGGCACCAACAAGAACATGGGCGACGTGGTGGTAATGCCCGACCTGGGATGGGTGTTCCGCGACAACACCAAGGTGATATCAGGTAATCACGGCTGGGACCCAACCTATAGCGACATGCTCGTGGGATTCCGCGCCATAGGTCCCGACTTCAAAGTGGGATATGTGCGCCCCGGCACTTTCCGCAACGTGTGCATATACCCACTGCTCGCACACCTGCTGGGCATCACCCCAGCCCCCAACGACGGCGACCTCAAAGAAGTGGGCGACATGCTCCGAGTGCCCCTGCCACAGTTTTAGTTTACGCCCGCGAAGCGCTTCGCTAGTTTTCTCTCCACTCTCTCCTGAAAAACTCTCTCCCCTGAAAAGGAGCGTGGGCGTAGTTGACGTAGTGCGCCGCAAGCGCGGCGTTCGCCCATAGCCCTCACTCACCATAAAAAATCAAAAACTATGAACGACAGCGACAACGAGTGGTGGCGATATCGCCAATATAGCGACAATGATGGCATAGAATTTAATGTCATCGGGCTCGTGTTGCTGGGTGCTGGAGTAGTGCTCCTGTGGCAAGATAGCACCTATCTCATGTTCATCCTATGCCTGGCGGTCAACGTGCTGCTGCATGAGTGCGGCCACTATGCTGCCGGCAGGGTGTTCAAGTGCGTGGTAAGAAGGGTCTCGGTGTTTTTCGTGCCGATTGCCTCCTATAAAAACAGAGCTACCAGCTCCTACGACCCTGACACGCACACATGGCGCGACACCGTGTGGTCGCTGGGAGTGATACCCTTCGGAGGATACACCTCTTTTGAGAACGCTAATACACCAGCGCCCGACGACTGGCGCCACAGCCCCTTCCTCAACCATAAGCCAGCATGGCAGCGCCTCATCATCAACACCGCCGGCATCCTAGTAAACCTTGCCACCTTCGTCGTGTGCTTCGCCATCAACGGCTTCTCATTGAATGTTGCAGGCAACCCATTGCTCAGCACCATGCTTTACCTGTCGCTGTCACTCTCCATCCTCAACCTGCTGCCGCTCTACCCCCTCGACGGCTCCGCAGCCGTCACCTCTATCTATGAGATAATCGCTGGCCGCAAGCCCTCTAAGGCCTTCATGACATGCTATATGGTTGTGGGCGTGGCACTATTCATCTACTTATTCTGGATAAACCCAACATTCCTAAACAAACTTATCGCTTCGCTATTTTGACGCTCGCGGAGCGAGATGCTTTTCTCTCATCTCTTCACTCTTCCCTCTCAACAAAAAAAGGACCCCGAAAGGTCCTTTTTTTAGAAGTTCACACCGAAATTAAGGTAGAATGTGCCGTTGCTGCTTGAGTGGTAATCATTGTGACTAATATTGGCCAGGCCAATATCGTAGCACAATTCAAGATAAAACATGCTGAAACCGGCACCGCAGCCTATGCGCAGACCGCCGTCGAAACGCTTATAACGAGGAAAACCAATATTCTCATCATCAGGAAGAACACTCAATTTATCTACTGATTCATTGGATCGCAAGTTTTTTCCAAAAGCACCTGTCTTCTTCGGAGTAGTAATGTTCTTTATGCTACCATCCACACCAACAGCCAAATATCCACCAAAGAGAGGGTGAATCGACAACCCCATATCAGTGTAATATATGTACTTAAACACCAGTGGCAGCTCAATATAGCTAAGGCTAGTATTGAACTTTTGATTATGATAATCTCCATTGCCACCTTTATTCACGTAGCTGAGTCCAGTCTCAAAGAATACTGGAGCGCGGTTGGTAATCTCAAAACCTACCACAGCTCCCAGGTGCAGACCTGTTTTGCCGCCACCAGCATAGGAGATGGCGTCGCCACCCACATGCGAGAAGGCAGGACCAATGCGCAGACCAAAGTACATGTCCTTGCCGTAGTAGTTGCGAATCCAGCGGCTGTGGCCACGCTCATAATCATAACGGTTGCTAGTCGATGTAGAGGTGTAGCTGTGACGCTGTGCCATCATGGGCAGGGCAGCCATAAGGGCAATCATTGCTAAAGTAAATAGTTTCTTCATAATTCTAAATTATTGTTATTGTGAATATTAGTTTCCAAACTGCAAAGATAGTAAAAACTTTTTAAAAAAACAAGCATTTATTTTCTCCATATGATTTTTGTATTACAAAAAAATGCACTACCTTTGCACCGAAAATTTGTGCATAACAAGAGAAATGAAGTTATTAGATTTTCTTATACTTGCAGCGCATTATCCTGGCAGTCACACAGTTACTGTTCAGGACAAAATAGCAGACGCTAAATGCACAACAACTAAATGTACCTTCACACCGCTATTAACATTTCATTAATAGCGGTGTGCGTCTTTTTTTACACACATTATTTTAATTAGATTACTTTATTTAATTATTTTATTTATTAATCAAAATTCTATGCTTAAAAGATTTTACTTCTCAGCGTTGATGATGTTGCTCGCAGGAGCAATAGCATTGAACGCCCAGATTACAACCTCGTCTATCTCGGGTGTAATCGTCGATGAAGCCAATGAGCCTCTCATTGGCGCAGTAGTAAAACTTGTACATGGTCCTTCGGGAACTGAGTACAACACCGTCACCAACTTGGATGGACGATTCTACCTGCAAGGTATGCGTACTGGTGGCCCTTACACAGCAACTATTTCTTATGTAGGCTACCAGAACACTGTAGTTAATGGTATTATCCTTGAACTTGGTGAGAACTACAACCTCCAGCAAATTGCGATGAGCACCGACGCCAACACCCTTCAAGAGGTGGTAGTAACAGCCTCAGGGTCGAAATTCCCCATCGACAAGACTGGAGCATCAACCAACATCACCAACGTGCAGATTACCAACCTGCCTACCGTGACACGCAGCATTACCGACGTGACTCGTCTCTCACCTTACGGTGGCAATGGAATGGCTTTTGCAGGTGCTGATGGACGTACTGCCAACTTCACCGTTGACGGTGCCAACTTCAACAACAACTTCGGTCTTAGCGACAAACTTCCTGGTGGTGGTAATCCTATCTCGCTCGACGCTATCGAGGAGATGCAGGTTGTGATCTCGCCATTTGACGTGCGTCAAACCAACTTCATTGGCGGTGGTGTGAACGCCATCACCAAGAGTGGTAACAACACCTTCAAGGGCAGCGCCTACATCTATCACCGCAACGAGCACATGCGCGGCGACGCTGTTGATGGACAGCAGCTTGCTGGTGCCCGTGAGAAGGACCGCAACACTACCTACGGCTTCACCCTGGGTGGCCCAATCATCAAGAACAAATTGTTCTTCTTCGTCAACGGTGAAATGGCTAAGATACCTACCGTTGCCAACCGCTGGCGCGCATCAGAGAATGGCGTTGCCGACCCCGACAACTACCTCTCGCGCACCACTATCGCCGACATGGCAAGAGTTCAAAAGCACGTAAAGGACAAATATGGCTATGACACTGGTTCGTTTACCGACTTCCCTGCCGACGAGAGCAACTATAAGCTGCTTGCCCGCATCGACTGGAACATCAATAGCGACCACCACTTGGCATTGCGTTACAACTACACTAAGAACAACATCTGGAATGCAGCTAATGCTTCATCAATGGACGGCGGCACACGTTCGGCCTTTGCACGCGCTTCGCAATACTCGATGATTTTTGCCAACTCGATGTACTCGATGCAGAACCTCGTGCACTCGCTCTCATTTGACTTGAACAGCCGCTTGACCGACAACCTGTCAAACCAGTTCCTCGCCACTTGGTCAAAACTTGACGACGTGCGTGGCACAAATTCAAGCGAGTTCCCATTCATCGACATCCTCGATGGCACAGGAACTACAGGCAACTACATGGCGCTCGGTTATGAGCTCTTCACCTGGAACAATGCCGTTCACAACACCATTTGGAACATCAAGGACGACATCACCTACTATGCAGGCAACCACAAGATTACCGCCGGCATCAACTTTGAGCACCAGATGGCCGACAACCAGTATATGCGTAACGGTAGCGGCTACTATCGCTATCAAAGTGTTGACGACTTCATCAACGGCGCTGCTCCTGAGGTTGTTTGCTTGACCTACGGCTATGACGGCGAGAAAGCTCCCGCTGCACGCGTTCAGTTCAACAAAGCTGGCATCTACGGCCAGGACGAGTGGAACGTGACTCCAAAATTCAAATTGACCTATGGTCTCCGCATCGATGGTCTCTTCTTCAACAACAAGGACCTTATGACCAACCAGGCCATTTTGGCTCTTAACTATTATGACAATGACGGCAATGTTCGCAACATCGACACTGGCAAGTGGCCTAAGACTAGCATCACCTTCTCGCCTCGCGTAGGTTTCATCTGGGATGTAATGGGCAACAAGAGCCTCAAGGTGCGTGGTGGAACAGGTCTCTTCTCTGGCCGTCTGCCTCTGGTATTCTTCACCAACATGCCTACCAACGGCGGTATGGTTCAATTCCAAGCTCAGCTCAACTCTAAGAACACCGATATGAGCCTCTTTGAGGGCGGTCTTGTTACCGACGCTAACGGACATGCCACTATCGATGCTCTGCAGCAGAAACTCTTCAGCATGGGCTATCCACAGACCGTTAGACCTGAGGACGGCACTGTTCCCTCGGCTGTTAATGGTGTAGATCCTAAGTTCAAGATGCCACAGGTGTGGAAAACTTCAATCGCTATCGACTACGCGATCCCAGTATCGTTCCCATTTGAGCTCACTGGTGAGTTCATCTTCAACAAGACTATCAACGCTGTTTCTATCAGTGACTGGTCAATTCCTAGCGTAGGTGGCTTTGCACGCTTCAACGGTGCCGACAACCGTCCTATCTATCCTTCTGGATTCCGCACTGGTACTAAAGCATTCGTCCTCGAGAACACCAGCAAGGGCTATGGCTGGAGCGCCAACATCATGGCAACTGCCAAGCCTGCCGACTGGGTAAGCCTCATGGCTTCTTACACTCACACCGTTTCTAAGGAAGTTACCGGTATGCCAGGTTCGGCCGCCGAGAGTGCCTTCACCTACGTTCCCACTTGGGAAGGTCCTAACAACATTCGTCTGCACAACTCGCAGTATGTAACTCCCGACCGTTTCATCGCTAGCGCTACTCTGCACGACCGCAGCGGCAACCACTACAGCCTCATCTATGAGACCTGGCGTGGAGGTTACAACTACTCTTACATGACTAGCAATGACATGAACGGTGACGGCTACAACTACGATGCAATCTACATCCCAACCGATGAGCAGGTTGCTAATCGTGAGTTCCGTTTCGTAAGCGATAACGACCGCGACCGCTTCATGGACTACGTTCACAAAGACAGCTACCTGAAGAAGCATCAGGGCGAGTATGCCGAGGGCTACAGTGTTTACAGCCCATGGGTACACCGCATCGACCTTGGTTACAAGCACGATTTCACATTCCGTGCCGGCGAAACCAAGCACACCATCCAGCTGAGCTTCGATATGAAGAACGTTCTCAACTTCTTCAACTCTAGCTGGGGCGTAAGCAAGTATCTCAATCCTGAGATTGGCAGCGACGCACGCATCCTTGAGTACAAGGGCGTAGATGCCGACGGATATGCTACATTCTCTACCAATAAGGCTATCAACGGCAACACTAAGACTTGGACTCCTAACCACAACATTGGTCAGTGCTGGAACGTGTCTATCGGTGTTAAGTATATTTTCAACTAATTCATTAAAGCGATATTACGACTATGAAACTTAAATATTTTATTCCCGCTTTTATTGCACTCTTTGGAGTTGTGCTTTCTAGCTGCTCCGATGAGGACACTATGACGCTGCTCAAAGAGATTCAAGTCTCTCGCTCTTATGTGCCCATCAACCTCGACGGCGGTGAGGCAACTATCGACATTGCTGCTACCGACAGTTGGAGCTTTGAAGAAGCCGACATTCCTGAATGGCTGACAATCTCTCCTATGAACGGAGGCGCTGGTGAGACTAAAATTAAATTTAGTGCTCCTGCAGCTAACAACGGCCGCAATGCCGACCTGAAAATCAAGTGCGCTGGTCGCACTCAGAACATCAAAGTGATTCAAGGTCTTCCTGTTGTTCAAAATGCTACTTGTGCCGAGGTTATCGAAGGTCCCGAAAGCAAGACCTATCGCGTGACTGGTGCTGTGACACGCATTGCCAACACCGAGTATGGCAACTGGTACCTTGACGACGGCACTGGCGAAATCTATATTTACGGCACACTCGACAAGAACGGCAAAGCCGGTAAGAACAACTCTATAGCAGCTTGGGGCATTGAGGTTGGTGATGTGATCACCGTAGAAGGTCCTAAGACTGTGTATAATGGCGTTGTAGAGCTCGTTGACGTGAAAGTGGTTAAGATTGTTAAATCATTGCTCAAGATTGATGGTTATGATCCCGAAGATGCCACTATTCCTAAAGAGGGTGGTGACGTTGAAGTTAACCTTACTTGCAAGGGCAATGGCGTGAGCGTTGAGATTCCTGAGAATGCTAAGAACTGGCTCGCTATCAGCAACATCACCGCTGGAAGCAATCCAACCGTTACCTTCCATGCCAACGCCAACGCTGGTGGCGACCGCAGCGCTGAAGTAATCTTCAAGACCAGCAACGGCTCGCAGGAGAGTGTAGTGACTGCTACTATCCATCAGATTGGTTCCATCGTGGCAGTTAACTGTCTCGAGTTCCTTGAAGCCGATGAGGGTGACACCCAGTACCGCATCACCGCAGTTATCCAAGAAGTAAAGAACACTACCTATGGCAACGTTTATCTGCGTGACTGGACCGACGAGCCAGTTTACGTATATGGCATCGGTGCTAAGGGTGAGTTCCAGAATCTTGGTCTTAAAGAAGGCGACATCGTAACATTAGTTGGCAAGCGCGGCTCTTACAATGGCAGTCCACAAATGACTGGTGCACAGTATGAGAGTCACATCTCAGTGACCGACATCAGTATTGCTGACTTCCTTACCAAGCCCGACAGCGAAGATGTTTACTATCGCTTAACCGGTCAGATTACCGATGTTGACAATCCAACCTATGGCAACCTTACTTTGAGCGACGACGATGCCGATGTCTATGTATATGGCTGCTACCCAGGCTGGGGCGCCACAGGCGACAATCGCAAGAACTGGCTCGAAACTGCAGGCATTGAGATTGAAGACAATCTTACTATCATTGGTTACAAAAAGACCTACAATGGCAAGATTGAGCTTTGCGGAGGTATCTACTTCTCGCACAGCAAACCTGCTCAATGATATTAACCCCCAATAATCACGAAAAGACTGGCTCGATTGAGTCAGTCTTTTCTGTTTTATCCAAAAAGGAAAACTAGCGAAGCGACAAAACTAGCGAGATTGCGAGCGAAAATCTATTACAGTAGGCAGCAGCAAGGTTCCTGTGGAGATTGTCGCTTCCACCTCAATCCTTAATATGCGGGTGGGCGGCGCGATTATGGGCCGTGAAAGTGGCGCAGCAACTATGCCGTTAGCCCTCACCTGGCTGATGATGTAACCATGACAACTTGCGCCCCTCTCTCCACGAAGTGTCAGTGCCAGCGACGAAGTCGATTCCGCTGGCACAGAAAAGATGTTCCAAGATATCCTTTTGAGCCGTTTTGTGACGTCGATTTCAAAGGGATGGGACAAAAACAACACATTTTTCACTGTTGGCACTTCGTGAGACAGATTGACGAGATTGCCAGCGCTAGTCACCGCCAGCGCATGTGTGGGGTCGCTATAAAGGTTTCCCAGCGCCAAGTCACGACTATATGTGCGCCCCGACGGCATAAGCACCTGCACTCCCCCATCGCTTGCAGCCAACCACAGTTCACGCTTACAATCGTTCCACGCCAATTGAGTTTCTGGATTCACCTCGTGCAGCATACGCTTAACGGTGCTCCCCGAGAGCCGGCACAAAATACCGTGCTGCGACACAAACCACAACGCATCTCCACCCGCCACAGGTCTTGCGCCATAGGCGAGCACCACCTCGGTGATGAGCCGCGGCTCGCCCCATGTGCCATTAGAGCTCTGCGGCAGCGCCATGATGCCCTGTGTTGTGAAAACATAGATAGGATAACGTCCAAATCCTCCCGAGTAGATGGGGCGGCACGCTGCACCAAGCGCCAAAATGCAACATCCGCTCACCTCGGCACGCCACTGCGTCACCAGTGGGTTGCCCACAGCGCTCACCACTATTGTACCCTGCGATGGTAGCGTCACCGATGAGCTACCTTGCCCTGAGATCGTGCCTGTAGTCATCACATTGCTATTGAGTGACGGATTTATATATGCCGCCATGCCCGTGCCGTCAATCGGTGCCAAGTCGCCCTCCCACTTTTTGTTGCCCACTGCAATAGCGATGTGGGTAGCACGCGCGTCGGGAAACGAAATCATGGGATTGAGACTTGCAGCGCTGCAGCGGCACGTCTCTTGACTTGTAATCACCACTTCGCCATCGTTGGTGCTCAGCGTTACTTTCACCTTTGCAGTGGTGGTACTGGTTGTCGGAGACCCATCAAGCCAAGGAAGCGCTCGCCAGGGATTTGTCACAGAAAATGCCGTGGGTGCCTCAAACAATCGACCGTTGTGCTCCATCGATACGTGCGACACCGCCTCACGCGAGCAGTTCTTCATCACTTGTGCACACTGCCCACGGCTCACACGCGGCGCTCCGAGCACCTGCGAGGTCACCACGTCGCACCGCAGCCCCGCGATAGCCTGCTGCGACGCCATGGCAGTGTTTACAGCCACAAAGCCGCTTCCGTCGAGCACCGTGGTCGAGGCCACCACGCGCCAGTCGCCACTGAGCACAGTTTGCAACATCGCAGTCGCTGCTCGTGATTTGGGACCAAATTCTAGCAGGTAGCGCCGTGTGCCACTTGATGTCGTTATCACGCAACGGTAGTCCAGTCCTGCATTGAGATCCACTAAACTCGACACAGGCGAAACAAGCACATCTATCGCCTTGACCAAGTGCCGCCACTCACTGGCAATGCCACTTGCCATTGTGATTCCCAAGCGATAGCTATTCATGCTCATGATGCACGATTCAATTCCGGTGAAAGAGTTTCCGCTAGTGGTAACGGTTGCGGTAGTGCGATAGGAATTACTTATGAAACCGTAACCAATCATAACTGGTTGGCTCATCCACAAATAGCTGTCGTCCCACAACCGCACTGCATAGCGTGCAAGCAGCACACCGGTGAAGCGTCCTTGCGACGTCGCCTGGCTCTGCAGCGTGATTTCTGCAGAGCACATTATCTTGGTCAGCGACTCAAGGTCGGCACTGCTCAACGGCACCTGCCACGTGGTGTATGGACTAGCAAAATCGTAGGCGGCAACTTGCGTCGTCATAGTGGTGACTTCGGCAGCAGAAATGTGAATCTGGGGAATAGCGTCCATGGGGTCGAGCACCTCATAGCCTGAGGAGGTGCGGCGCATCATCACTTTGCCCTCATCTGTCACGACCACCAGCAGCGGGCCCACCCTGTGGGCGTCTAACACCGTCCCCGCCGGCGACACCACCATCGATGAACCCCACATCACACTGTTGCCTCGAAGCACCAGTGTGCGGTCTTCATCAACGAGCAGCACCTTGTCGCCAGCGTTGAGTTGACCGATGGACTCTGGCTCGCCCACCACTTCTAGCGCCTCCTCGCGCTCACGCATGTTCACCAACTCCGCTCCCTCACCCGCCATAGCGCTCTCGCCATTATGCAGTTCCACCACGCCACGAGGCACTATTCTTAATTTCTTTGATTGGTTTTTCATAGGCTTTAAACATGTGTTTTCAATCTTATTATTTTATGTTGAAATTGTTGTGTTTTTCGCGCAAAATTATCTCCAAAGCGCAACACAAGCAACATCAAAAAATGAAGAAAAAGAACCTATGCATATTCTTCATTTTGGTCTGTTTTTAGGGCTTCCATGATTTAAGGTGTAGTGTAAATGCAATAATCTTGTGCCTGATGCGTTATTTTCTAATAAGGGGGATATTATGCCCTTTTGTGAACAAAATAAATCAGAATTCAGATGACAAAATACTATCATAAAATACTGAAATCTTTCACCCGTACGGTCGCAGTGCTACTGCTGCTTGTCGTGTGGCAGAGCGCCTATGGCTTTGACATCACGCACTATGCCGACACGTCGAAGCTTGCTACAGGCAAATGGGTAAAAGTGGCAGTGAGCGAAAGCGGCATCTATCAGATTACCGCCAGCGACGCCAGCAAATGGGGCTTCAACGACATCAGCCGCGTGAGGGTGTTCGGCTACGGTGGCGAGCAACTGAGCGACACGCTGAGCGCACAAAATTTCCTTGACGACCTGCCCCAAGTGCCAGTGCTCCGTAGCGGTGACCGCATCCTCTTTTATGCACGTGGTCCCCTGTCGTGGAAATGGAACTCCTTCTATGGCTACTACAAGCAACGCCAGCACCCCTATGCCACTCAGGGCTACTACTTCATTACCGACGACAGTCGTTTCCAGGAACTCACCCCCACCAAGATGAACATAACTCCTGATGGCGAAGTGGTGAACACATTCACTGAGCGCATGTTTCATGAGCAAGAACTCATAAACCCTGGCGAGACTGGACGAGTGCTTCTAGGTGAAGATTTCACAAGCAGCAACTCACAATCGTTTAAATTCACCCTCGACGGCCTCGTTGACGGTTCCACAGTGCAAGTGCTCACGCGCTTTGCCACCAAGACACTAAATGCAGGCAGCAACGTGTCGTTTAAATACAATGGTAACAACCTCGACGGCATCCACAGTATAGCCGCCGTCAACAAGGACGACCCAAGCCATTACCACTACAATGCCCTGACAACAACCAAGTCATTTGAGCTCAGCGGCACTAAGGACCTAACCTACACCGTGACTTATAGCCCTGGCGGAACGGTGAATCTCGCCCGCCTCGACTTCATAACCGTCAACTACAAGCGTGCGCTTGACATGGGTGGCAAGAGCAGTCTCACCTTTGGACTGCGAAACATGAAACCAACTCAATATGAAATCAGCGGCGCAAGCAGCAGCACCCACGTGTGGGACCTCTCCAAGAAAGAAGCTCCCGTGGAGATAAATCTAGTGGTTGATGGCAACAAGGCACGTTTCGGCCTTGAGGACAACATACGCCGCGACTTTATAGCCTTCAACGACAATGGCACCTTCCCCTCGCCATCCTTTGTGGAAACAGTAGAGAACCAGAGCATCCACGGCAGTCCTATCCCCGACATGATAATACTTGCCCCAAGTGAATTTCTGCCACAGGCACAGCAGATAGCAGACATGCACGAGGAGATGGACAGCATGCGCGTGATGGTACTAGACCACAACAAGGTATTTAACGAGTTCTCGAGCGGCACCCCTGATGCTGCAGCCTATCGTCTGTTATGTAAATATTTTTATGACCGAGGCCTCGATGACAAAGGTCATCATTTTGGATATCTGCTGCTCATGGGCAACGGCTTCTGCGACAATCGCCGCATCTCTAACGCTGCCAAGTCGCTCACCTACCCCATGCTGCTTGTATGGGAGAGTGAAGACGAGGACGACAAGTCCAACCCCTTCAGCTGCAATGAGATGAAGTCTTTTACCAGCGATGACTATTTCGGACTGCTGCAAGACGACTCATCCATCGGCCTCTCAAGCGCCAAGATGATGATTGCCGTGGGTCGCATACCTGCACGCAGCACCACTAGTGCCAGCATCGCAGTGAACAAAATAGTTAAATATGCCACTCTGGCCGACTATGGCACATGGAAAAACACTATGCTCAACGTGGCCGACAATGAAGACAACAGCAGCCACTGGCAGCACGGCGAGGACGTGGTGGAAACTGTAATGGCTAACGGCGGTGAGTACGTCAACTTCAACCGCGTGTTCCTCGACAACTTTGAGGAAAAGAGCGACGGCTCGGGCTCCAAGTTCCCCGATGCGCGCAAAAAGATGTACAAAACACTCACCGAGGGCACTCTGTGGTGGAACTATTCAGGACATGGCGGACCCTCGGGATGGACCGGCGACGGCCTGCTGGTGACCAGCGACATCGAGAACAACCTGTTCTACAGCCACCAGCCTATCCTCTTTGCTGCAACCTGTGAGTTCTCACGACACGACGGCACCAACCCCTCGGGAGGCGAGAACGTGTTCTTCAACCCCAACGGCGGATGCGTGGCCATGATATGCCCTCCACGACTGGTGTATATGGACAACAACCGCTACCTCAACATCACTGCTGCCACCAAGATGTATAAGCGCGACAACAATGGTCAGGTGATGCGCCTTGGCGACCTGCTCACCTATGCCAAGAACAACACCAACACTGGCCGAGACAACTCGTTGCGCTATCACCTCTATGGCGACCCCGCCATGCGCCCAGCTATGCCACAGCTCAAAGCAGTAATCGATAAAATCAACGGCAATGACGTTGACCCCAATAATATGCCTGTATTTAAAGCACGCCAAACAATGGCCATCACTGGCCACATAGAGAACCTCGCTGGTCAGAAACAGACCAACTTCAACGGCCTCATCGAGAGCACACTATTCGACTGCGAGAAGTCGGTGTCGTTTATCGACAACAACGACCGTGTGCACACCTATGAGGAGCGACAAAACAAACTCGCTCTTAACGTGAACCGCGTGAAAAATGGCGAATTCACATTCAACATCACCATCCCAAGCGAGGTGACAGTGAACTACGACAACTACCGCCCATCGCTTGTGAGTCTCTATGCCTACGACAGCGAGAACAAAAAAGAGGCGGCTGGCTCATGCGACGACTTCTATATCTACGGCTACGATGAGACCGTGGTCGCCGACACCATAGGCCCTGACATAAGCTATATGGGCCTGAACAGCACTAACTTCAGAGACGGTGACAACGTGAACGAGTCGCCACTGTTCATCGCCAGTGTGAGCGATGAGAGCGGCATCAACTTCTCAAACGCAGGAATTGGACATAATATGACACTCACACTCGACGGCATCACCACATTCAGCGATGTGAGCAGCTACTACACCGCTGTGGAGACCGATAATGGTTCGGCAGGAACAATTAACTACGCCCTCTCTGACCTGAGCAATGGACATCACACCCTCAAACTCAAGGTATGGGACGTATTTAACAACTCAAGCGAAAAAACCATTACCTTTAACGTGATGAGCGGCCTAAAACCTGAAATTGACGAGATAAAGGCCTTCCCCAACCCTGCTTCCACCTCAACCACATTCCTTATAACACACAACCGCCCCGAGGCAACGGTGACTATCACAATCGAGGTGTTCAACCTCATGGGACAACGAGTGTGGAGCACCACACAGAGCGGCCGTAGCTCAATGTTTGCCGCATTCCCAATCACTTGGGACTTGAGCGACTACAGCGGCACCCGCCTCGCCCGTGGCATCTACCTCTATAAGGCAACCATCAGCAACGACGGCCACCAAGAGAGTACCAAGACAAAGAAACTGGCTATTACCAGTTAAGCGGTAGTTATAAGTGATAATTTGAAAGTGAAAACTGTGAACTATAAATTATGAACTAAAAATGAGCGACAGTGAGCGACATATCAACCGAGCTATGCTTCCGGAGCCTACTCTCAGGAGGCTACCGTGGTATTTGGCATTCTTGAAGATGCTTGACAGCAAGCATGAGGAATATGTCTCCTCAACGCAGATTGCCAAGCGCCTCAACGTTGACGCGTCGCAGATTGCTAAAGACCTGTCGTTCCTCAACATAAAGGGCAAGACACGCATAGGATATGAGGTGCACCCGCTCACAAAGGCCCTGACAGAGTTCCTGGGTTTCAAGCACCGCCACAATGCCTTCCTCATTGGTGCTGGCTCTCTGGGCAGCGCTCTGATGCGTGACCTAGGGCTGATGCAGTATGGGCTGAACATCGTGGCAGCCTTCGACATTAACCAAGACATAATTGGGTCAAAAGTTGGCAACATCCCTATCTACGACCTTACTGAACTACCATCACGGCAGCGCAGCAGCGGAGTAGCGATAGCCATCGTAGCTGTGCCTTTTGAGAGTGCACAAAATGTTGCCGACACTCTCGTCGAAAACAATATAAAGGCAATATGGAACTTCACTCCGTTCCGCATCAAGGTGCCGCGGAATGTGGTTCTGCAGAACACATCGATTTATTCGGACCTCGCTCTGATGTATAACAACATTGAAGCGAATGTCAATAACAAAAATATCACAAAGTGAAGATAATAGGCATAGGCAGAGAGCTGCCCAAACAGGTTTACTTGATGGCCGACTCGGCAATTATCAAAAGTAACAAACCGTTTTTTGTGCCTCACTTTGCACAGAGTTTTACTGGTACACCAGCCATCGTGCTGCACATCGACAGACTGGGCAAGCACATCGCGCCACGATTTGCACACCGCTACTGCCTCGCAGTGGCGCCAGCCATCAAGGTAACAGCACGAGGCATAGCGATGGAACAGCCATTTGAGGCGACTTCGGCACTAGCACACAGTTTCGACGGCGCACTGCTTTTGGGAGATTTCACCGCCATCGCCGACCCCGCAAGCATCAACATCAGCGAGGTGACAATAGAACGCAACGGCGAGCAGGTAACACAAGGCTGCCTTGATGGCCAAAGCATTGACTTCAGGCAGCTTATATCGCAGTTGAGCACATATTTCACGCTGAAAATGGGCGACATGATAGTCGTGGAACTTGACAGCAGCGATATAGAACTAACAATTGGCGACACTCTGCACGCCGCCATAAACGGGAACCACAAACTCACAATTAGAGTGAAATAACATTAAAAACGAAATATATAGCACGAAATCAAATTATTAAACTACTATGCATAAGAAGTTTTTATTCAAAATCATGAGCCTGATGACTATCGTTGCGGCCACAACGATAAGTTCACAGGCGTTCTCGTCGTCTAGCTACTCCTACACCTCAAAGCTGGCAAATGGACGATGGGTGAAAATCGAGATCCCCGAGAGTGGCATCTATCAGCTCACTTTCGACGAACTAGCGCAAATGGGATTCAGCAATCCCGGGAATGTTAGAATCTATGGTATGGGAGGATACCCCATAAATGAAGTACTAGATGGCTCGCAAATCGATGACTTGCAACAGGTGCCTATCAAGCTCTATGACAACAAAATCTGCTTTTATGGATGTGGAGCGGTAAAATTCACACTCTCCACACCCACTGGCACTCCACACTACACGAGGGAGTTTAATAGTTACTCTACTAAAGGCTATTATTTTGTTACTGAAAACGACAATGAAGCCCCCTTGGTAATCAACGATGTCAACAGCACTACTGTTGCCACTCCTGTTGTTAGAGCTCAAAGCCTTGACTACTGGCACCATGAGCAAGACCTAATCTCACCAGGGGAGTCAGGAAAAGAGATGCTTGGAGAAGTCATGGTGGGTGGCATGATCGACGTGCCCTACTCTATCCCCACTCTGCGCAACGACACAACAATAGTGGTGAACATCTGCGCTGGCGCCAAGGTCACCGCAGCTTCCTACATCTACGGCAAGCTCAACGACAACAGCTTAAACTTCCAAAACATCGCCGCCAAAATTTATGCTCCGGCCAACAGCTTCGTTTACTATAACTATGCTTCGCCCTATGTGGCCTTCGTGCCCGCTGAAGGCGAAACAGTGCCTTCTAACGGCAGCATCAACGTGAGAATCAGCAGCGAAACAGGCGATGTAACCAGTGCTTGGCTCGACTATGTGATAGTCACTTACTATCACAATAACAGCCTTGTTGGCGCTACCGACAACCAGCTGCGCATGGGCTTCCAGAAACCCACTAAACAAGATCTCATCACATTTGCTGAAAATGGCAACGACTATCAACTCTGGAACATCGACAACCCCTACTTGCCCACCAATTGCGTGCTGAGCACCGATACCACTGGTGTAATGGGCTTTGCTCCAAACGTCAATGCCAATTTGGGGCAGTACATAGCCTTCAACCCAGCCGAAGAGCTTAAATCAATCAGCAACTATACCGAAATTGAGAACCAGAATATCCACGGTCTCCCAAGTCCCAACATGATAATCGTCACCTGCGAGGAATTGCTGCCGCAAGCTGAACGCATTGCACAGATGCACCGCGACAACGATAACATGGTAGTACACGTGCTTGACCAGCAGAAGATATTCAACGAATTCTCAAGCGGCACCCCCGATGCAATGGGCATCCGCTTGATGAGCAAAATGTTCTATGACCGTAACAAGAACAAATACAAACACCTGCTAATGTTTGGCGCTGGCAACTACGACAACCGTCAACTGCACGCCAAGCGCGAATGCACTATCCTCACCTATGAGGCCACCGTCAGCAACGACGAGGAGTACAGCTACGTTAGCGACGACTTCTTTGGCATCCTCGACGACAACTCGGGAACAGAGCTCGCCAAGGACTACCTCAGGCTTGGTGTAGGACGCATTCCCAGCGTCTCAACCCAAGAAGCCGAAAGCGATGTGGATAAACTTTTGGACTACGTCAATAACCCAGACTTCGGTTCATGGCGAAACAATGTCGTTCTTGTTGCCGATGACTATGACAATGGACTTCATGACTTCCAAACCGAGGGCATCAACAACATCATTGTTGATTCGCTTGCCACTGGTCTGATGAACAACAAAGTCTATATACACCAGTTCCCCAACGACCCCGTATCGGGATTCGCCTTTGATGCACGCAAGGAGCTAATCTCCAAACTTACCGACGGACAATACTTCATGACCTACGTGGGACACGGTAATCCAAACTATCTTACCAAAGCAGTGCAACTATGGACAACCAACCAATCAAACAATGTGGAATATCCTCATCTCCCTATCCTCACCACGGCATGCTGTGATGTGGCACGTTACGACTGCAACCAGCGAGGACTAGTTGAAATCATGTTCCACAAGCCTGGAGGTGGCGCCATCGCCATAGTCACTTCTGCACGCTCAGTTTATGCCACCGATAACGATGCCCTCAATCAAGCCTTTGTTAGAGCTATGTTCTGCTACGGCATAAAGGGCTACATGCCCACAATTGGCGAGGCTTATATGCTCTGCAAGCAGTCGTTTGGCACTAATAAACCCAACTGGAATAAGATGTCGTTCCTGCTATTGGGTGACCCTGCCATGAAGGTTAACTATCCCAAACCATTCTTCAAAATCACCAAAATCAACGGAACCGATGTGGGCACTGAGGCAATCAACTCGGGTGCAATGCAAGAGGTAACTGTTGAGGCAAAGGTTTATAGCACCGACGGAACTACTGTCAACACTAATTTCAATGGCGACGCTACACTCTCTATTTACGACTACAAGAGGAAAGAAAGAGACAACACTCAGCGTGTAAACCGCGTAGATGTAACTCGTGAGATATTCTTCCCACAAAACCTGCTCACAAGTGTCAACGGACGCGTCGAGAACGGCGTGTTCACTGCTAAAGCCGTGATTCCTCGCTTCATCCTCTCGACGGGTTCTTATGGCTCGGTTAAGGTATATGCACACCAAGACGACAGCGAAAATATGGTTAATGGCTCATTCGACCTGCTTCAATTAAACTCCTACAATGACAATGATCCTCTCACAGTGCATGACAACATGCCTCCAGTAATCGAGGCCATTTACTTCAACGACGAGCAAAGTTTCTCTAATGGAGCCCTAATTCCCTCGGGAAGCACTCTCTACATTCGTGCTAGCGACGACTACTCATTCAACAACCAGTCAATGGCCGTGGGCAACACTATGAGCCTGATGCTCGACGGTGGCAAGACAACCTACCCATTCATCCAGAACCACACCACTCTCCAAGACGAGGGCAAAGCTCTATCTATTGAGTTCCCAATGGATTTACAAGAAGGCCGCCACACGCTGCAATTCACCGTCTATGACGCCGCAGGAAACAAAGCCACCGAGACCATCTCATTCCTCGTGGGCAACGACTCTCACCTCAGCCTCACCATCGACGAGGAACCTGCAATGACTGAGGCTACATTCAACGTGAGCACAGCGCTGTCACCAACTCCCGAAGTCACCATCAAGGTTCTTGACAATGTGGGCAACCTCGTGTGGAGCACTACCACATCTAACTTCCCCTACACCTGGAACCTTATCGACAGATTTGGCAATCGACTGTCAGCAGGCGTCTATAAGTTCTATGGCACCTACAAAGGCAACAACAGCTATGGAGGTACCGAAATAGGACGCCTAATAATCATCGATCCATACCGTAGCAACGACCAATAATTCAAGCCTCATCGCGAGGAGTTATAGGAAAAGCATTTCACGCCTGAATGGTGTGAAATGCTTTTTAACTATCTCAAAGCCAACTAAGCTGCAAATCTATAAATCACAACTACAATAAATATCTATATTCCGCGTTAATATATATAATGTAATTAACGAACGAACATACATATATAGCATATCATCATGAATAAACAATTTTTATTCAGCATTTTATGTGTCATTGCCCTCTCTATTGTAGGCTTTGGCACAGTTTCGGCATTTCCTCTCAAGAATTATGCAACAACATCAAAACTCAGTAAAGGCAGATGGGTGAAAATTGCCATCCCCGAAGATGGAATGTACCAAATCACATTCTCAGAGTTGAATTTGATGGGCTTTAGCAACCCGCAAAAAGTAGGCATTTTTGGCACTGGTGGGCACCCTTTGAGCGAGGTGCTCGATGGCTACGCAGTTGACGACCTTAAGCAAGTGCCTAGCAAGATATATGGCAACAAGTTATGCTTCTATGCCTGTGGACCTGTAGAATACACCATGAACACGTCAGAAGCTATTCCACATTTCACACAAAAAGTGAACTCCTGCTCAACAATGGGCTATTACTTCATTGGCGAGATAGAAGACACACCTCTCCAGCCTCAAACAATAACTTACGGCATTACTGGCTCTAAAGTCAGGAACACAAGCCTCGACTATTTCCACCACGAGACAGAAGAGACATCAATGTCACAATCTGGCAAGGAGTTCCTAGGTGAACTAATGACTAACGGCACAATAACCATTCCCTACACACTCCCCAAGCTATGTGGCGACTCAACAATAATCATCAACCCCCGAGTTGCCGTCAAGAGCAAAAACGTCTCTTACTTGGCATTAAAACTCAATGGCGAGAACATTGAGCTAGACCTTCAGGAATCAAAGATTTATAGTGCATCTTCTGAATACGTGTTCTACAACACCAGCCAGCCTGTGGCAACTTTTAAAAAAGGAAACGGTACTACCATTCCTGGAACAGGAGAAGTGACCATGAGCATCAACGCTTATTCGCCCTACATTTGGGCAAGACTTGATTATTGCATGATCACCTACTACCACACCAACAACCTCAATAACGCTTCAGGCAACCAGTTGCGCATGGGATTTGACAAGGTGTCATCGACTGATATCATCGCCATCAACGGCGCTAACTCATCAACTCAATTATGGAATATTGATAACCCATTGATACCTAAGAACTACACCATAAGCAAAAAAAATGGAATAAGTGGATTCACCCCTCTATATAGCGTAGATTACACACAATTCATCGCCTTTGACCCCTCTAAGGACTTGAAGAGTATCGCAGGATATGAGGTTGTTGAGAACCAAGACATCCACGGCTTGGAAGTCCCCAACATGGTAATCGTCACCAACGAGACACTGCTGCCACAAGCCGAGCGCGTGGCACAAATGCATCGCGACAACGACAACATGGTGGTGCACGTGCTCGACCAGCAGAAAATATTCAACGAGTTTTCGAGCGGCACACCAGACCCTATGGCTATCAGACTCATGAACAAGATGTTCTACGACCGTAGCGTTTTAGGCAAGTTTAAATATCTACTCATGTTTGGATCTGGAAGCTACGACAACCGCCAACTGCTAGCAAAGAACCCCTGCAATATCATAACCTACGAGTCGAAAGTGAGCAACGACGAGAACAACAGCTTCGTTAGTGACGACTTCTTCGGCTTTCTAGACAACAACTCGGGAGCAAATCCTCCCGGTGAGTTACTGAGACTAGGAGTGGGGCGTATTCCCTGTGCCTCGGTCGAAGAAGCCGAGGCCGATGTTGACAAGTTGCTTAACTACGTTAACAACCCCGATTTCGGGCCATGGCGAAATAATGCACTTTTTGTCGCCGACTTTGCCTACACCAAACCTGATGAAAGCTATATGCACGAATCTCAGGCCGAAGGAATAGGAAACATCATCAACGACGAACTCAACATAGGTCTAATAAAGAACAAAGTTTATGTCACCCAATTTCCCAAAGACCCATCCTCAGGTTTCCTCCTTGAAGGCCGCAGAAGCATGAATATGCTGCTCGAGAGCGGACAGTTCTTCATGACCTACGTAGGACATGCCAACCCCAACTCCCTCACCAAGGAAGTGAAACTGTGGACCTCCTATGAGTCAAAACACGCTACACATCCACACTTGCCCATAATCACCACAGCATGCTGCGACGTGGCACGATATGACGGCAGCCAGCGAGGACTCATGGAAGTCATGTTCCACAATCCCAACGGTGGGGCCATAGCAGTACTGGCTACTACACGGTCCGCCTACGCCAATGGCAATGATGCCATGAATAAAGCTTTCGTACGAAACTTCTTCTGCTACAACACCAATGGTAACATGCCCACTCTGGGTGAAGCCTACATGTTAGCCAAGCAGTCGTTTGGAACCACAACTGCCTACAACAAGATGATGTTCTCTCTCCTAGGCGACCCTGCAATGAAAGTGTATTACCCCAAGCCGTTATTTAACATCACTAAGATTAACAACAAAAACGTGGCCACCAGCACCACGAATATCGCCACCGGAGCTTTACAACAAATCACAGTGGAAGCCAAAGTGATGACACCCGACGGCTCAGCAGTTGATAACACTTTCAACGGCAACGCCACACTCTCAATCTACGACTATCAAAAGAAAGAGACCACCTATAATAACCGAGACATCTTCTATCCACGCCAATTGCTCACCGAAGTGAGCGGAAGGGTGAAGAACGGCATCTTCACAGGCAAAGCCATTATTCCACGCTATACACTAACCCCTGGAGGTGCTGGACTATTGACGGTATATGCACACCGTGACAATAGCAACGAAATGGTTAACGGCAGCTACGACAAACTCGTAATCGCCAGCTACTCTGCCTCTAACGCACATACCATACACGACAACACTCCACCCACCATCGACGCCATCTACTTCAACGACAAGCAAGACTTTGAGATGTGCAACACCATAAACCCATCATCAACTCTCTACATCGTTGCCAACGACGACAATGCCTTCAACAACCAAAACCTTTCAGTTGGCAACAGCATGGATCTCAAGCTCGACGGTGGCAAGACCAGCATCCCTAACGTTAAAGCTTTTGCTTCAATGACCAATGAGGGCAAGACTCTGACAGTAGAAATGCCCTTGGAACTCAAACCAGGGGACCACACCTTGCAATACAGCGTATATGACATCGCTGGAAACTTGACAACCCGCACCATCAACTTCGCCGTGAGCAGCGCACAGCAAGCACAGCTAACCGTTGAACAAGAGCCAGCAGTGAATGTGGCTACATTTAACTTCACATCTGACCTAAACTTCACGCCACCAGTGACCATTAAGGTAATTGATAGCCGTGGTTCAATGAGATGGAATCAGACAATAAACAATTTCCCATACGACTGGAACCTCATTGGCACAAACGGACGACTTCCAGCCGGTGTTTACACCATCTACGGGAAGTACAACAACGGCACCATTTACGGCGGAACAACCAAAGGAACTCTAGTCGTCGCCGAAGAGCTGAAGATGCAATAAAACAGAAGACAGGCCAGATATAAGAAGACAGATAAAAGAAGTCAGATATAAGATTTTATAGGCAACCAGATTTCACATCAATACAGGATCGAGATCTGGTTGCTGCTTTTTGTAGTGGTTAGCTGACCTTCCAATTTTTTTCTTGTGGCACATTTTTCACTTTTACAATATTTTTTTCATCACATCTATTGTGTATTCCAAAACTTTGTAGTACCTTTGCACCGATTTTCCGAAAGGCTCGACTAAGTGCCTCTGTCTCAAGGGGCCGCCGCACGGTATAACTTGTAATACAATTATTTAAATGTACGCAATTGTAGAAATTCAGGGACAACAGTTCAAAGCCGAAGCAGGCAAGAAGTTGTTTGTTCACTATCTCGGCGACGAGAAGAACGAGGGCGATGCAGTAGAATTCAGCAAGGTCCTCCTCGTGGATGCCGACGGTGCCATCACAGTTGGCG
>CACYVC010000010.1 GCA_902777835.1 uncultured Bacteroidales bacterium
TTCTAATGTGAGACTCTTAAACTTGTAAGTATAAGTATTAGATTATTAACATTCAATAAATTTTGAAGTTTATGAAAAAAACATATTTATTAGGACTAGCTGGTCTCGCATTGCTTTTCGCTAGTTGCAACGACATGCTCGATGTGAATCCACGCGACAAGTTCACTAATGATCCCGAATTCTGGAATGACCAGAACAGAGTATTGAATTATACCAATACTATGTATTCTTACAATTTCTCGGGATATGGTACCGGCATTGAAGATCCTTACTTCAGCAGTTTGACCGATGACCAAGCCAACCCAGAATTTGACAATTGGACATTTACCAGTGTTCCAGGCTCTACGAGCTACTGGTCAGGTCCTTACACCGAGATTCGTCGCTGCAACTATTTGCTCGACAACATGAAGGCTTCTACAATTGCCGATGCCACTAAAAACAGGTTCTGTGCTATCGCTCGACTGATGCGTGCTCACAACTATTTCCAACTTGTGAAACGCTATGGCGACGTGCAATGGCAAGATCATGCGATTACCGACGTGAACGATGAAATAATTAAGGGTCCACGCGACGACCGCGATCTCGTTATGGACAAGGTGCTTGAGGACCTTGACTATGCTATCGCCAACATTGGCTCGGGCGACAAGGCTTCTTGGAACAAAGACCTGGCGCTGGCTATGAAGAGCGACATCTGCCTCTATGAGGGCACCTACTGCAAGTATCGCACCCAAGCCGACAACGGCAAGGGTCCCGACAACGCTCGCGCTCAGAAGTATCTCAACGAGTGTGTAAAGGCTTCGCAAGAACTCATGAACGGTGGATATGAGCTCACTAAAAACTATGGTGAGATCTACAACTCCACCAACTTGAGCAACAACAAAGAGATTATCTTCTACCGCAACTATCAGAAGGACATGCTCGGTCACAGCACTGTTGACTACACCAGCGGTTCTACTGCTCAGCGCGGTATTACCAAGGACGCCATCGACGCATTCCTCTTCCTCGATGGCAAGCCTCTGGCTACCACAACTATGGACAAGAGCGACAAGCCCCAGATAGAGCCTTACTACATGATTGGCCTCGACGGCAAAATCGTTAAGACCGAAGATGGACGCGACTCTATCCGCGTTGATTCTGAGGAAGACCCTCTTTGGGTTTACTCAATGGAGGAGCCATTTAGCGTACGCGACAAGCGACTCTCGGTAATTGTTGATAAATATCTTGCCTTCAAGGGTTACGGACATGCCCGCACTTGGCTCGCCGAGATGACTTCGTCAACCGGCTATACCATCGGCAAGTATTACACTACTGCCATGGGTGCTTCTCCACAAGAGCAGCTCACCTACTGCAACGAGATTGGCAAGGGCTATACCGATGCTCCTATATACTATCTCTCGCGTGTTCTCTTGAACTATGCCGAGGCTAAGGCAGAGCTTGGCAATGCCACTCAGGCCGACCTCGACAAGAGTGTTAACCTGCTCCAGGTGCGTGCCGGTCTTCCTGGCATGACTCTTAACCCCGAGGCCGACCCAGCCAACACCTTTGGCGTTAGCAGCCTTATCTGGGAGATTCGCCGCGCCCGTCGCTGCGAACTTATGACCGATGGTTTCCGCTATTGGGATCTCGTGCGCTGGCACATGCTCGACAAGCTCGATACCAACAAGTATCCCGACATCCGTCGCGGTGCTAACTTGAGTGATGTTGAGGATTGCGAAGTGGCACTCGATGGCGGATATGCTATTCCTTACACCGCTACCCGCACCTACGACAAGAAGTACTACTTCTATCCAATACCATCAAGTCAGATTAATGCCAGCCAAGGCGGCACTACTCAGAACCCAGGTTGGTAATCCTCGAGTTTAGATTCAATCTAACATAACCATAAAGCGGCTGCATCATCACGGTGCGGCCGCTTTTGTTTGTGGCAGCTCAGCAGAATTCATCTATAAAAAAGCACTGATTGTATATTATTTTTTGGGGGAATAACAAATTGATACTACTTTTGCAGCGTTAAACTATGTGGGATGCGATTGCACCCAACTATATAAACCAAAAAATAATCACATTATGAAGATATTTTCAAGATTCATCATTTTTGCTATGCTGCTAGTGGCAGTGGGCTCAGGAATCGCCAATTCGGCCATCATCAATGGCATATTGGTGGATTCTAAGGACACCACTGAGCTCATGCAGGCCAATGTGGCACTGCTGCAGGCCACAAAAGACAGCACCTACGTCACTAGCACCGTCACCGACTTCAACGGCGTGTTCAACCTTGAGAACGTGCAGCCGGGACACTACTATCTCAAGTGCAGCTACATAGGCTATGACGACATTGTAAAGCGCGTGAACGTGGGTGAAGATGGCCGCGACGTGAACATGGGCATGATTGCCCTAAGCCAGAACACTGTGGTGCTCAAGGAGACCATAGTCATGGGCGTGAAGACCCCCATCACCGTCAAGGAGGACACCATAGAATATAACGCCGACACCTACAAGACCCAGGCCAATGCCGTGGTCGAGGACCTCCTCAAGCGCCTGCCTGGCGTGGAAGTGGGCAGCGACGGCAAAATCACCGCCAACGGCAAGGAGGTGAAGAAAATCCTTATCGACGGCAAGGAGTTCTTCAGCGATGACCCAACGATGGCATCAAAGAACATCCCTGCCGACATGGTTGACAAACTGCAAGTGGTGGACCGCAAGAGCGACCTTGCACGACTCACTGGCGTGGATGACGGCGAGGACGAGACGGTAATCAACCTCACCGTGAAAAAGGGCATGAACAACGGCTGGTTTGGCACCGTGACCGCTGGCTATGGTACCAACAAGCGATATGTGGGCAACGTCATCGCCAACTACTTCAATAACGGCAACCAGTTCACCTTCACAGGTAATGCCAACAACACCAACAACGTGGGCTTCACCGACGGCGGTGCTTCACGATTCCGCCGCTTTGGTGGCGACCGAGGCATCACCACCTCGCAGATGCTGGGCGTGAACTTCAACGTAGGTTCTAAGGAAGATGAGCACTTCCGCATTGGCGGTGACCTCACCTACTCCCACACCAGCCGCGACACCCGCACCGCAACGAGTCGCCAGAATATCTTCACCGACTCTACCAGCTACCGCGACGCCCTCTCAATGGCTCTCGACAAGACCCACAACATTCGTGGTAACTTCCGCCTCAAATGGGAAATTGACTCGTGCAACACCATCGACTTCAGGCCCAACTTCTCGTTCAACTTCAGCCATAGCGAGAGCAGCGACACCTCGATGACACGCGCCGGCGATGCTATGCGCACTCCCGTCAACCGAAGCCTAAGCTACTTCGACAACCACGGCAAGAGCTACGAGTTTGGTGGACATCTTATATATAATCACAAGTTCAAATCACACCCAGGGCGCAGCTATAGCATGTTTGTGCGTTACAACTACAGCAACATCGACGAGGACGGCAACACCTACACCCTCAATAACTACTACCTCAAGGACGAGGAAGAGACCATCGACCAGGTTTATGACAACCTGCGCAAGACCAATAGCGTGAACAGCCGATTGAGCTGGACCGAGCCACTGGGCGACGTCAAGAAGGCCAACTTCCTCACATTCTCCTACAGCGCACGCTACAACGTGACTAAGGCAACCAAGAGCGTATATGACATCGTGCGCTTTGGCGATGTGATGCCTGCGCCACGGTTCACCAAGAACGACATCATGCTTGACTTTGCCACTAACCCCACCCTGCGCAGCATGATTGCTGACTCTTACGGCACCTATGCCCTGCAAGATGGCCAACTGCTAAGCGAGATTATCGATGTGGAACTAGGCGACGAGGTTGACCGTATCTTCAACGAACTTCAGAGCAACGACTTCCGCAACAAGTTCTTCAATCAGGACTTCCAGTTTGGTTTCCAAAAGGTTACCAAGGAATATAACCTCAACGTGGGATTCTCGGTAACTTCGGCGATGTCAAAGAGCACCGACCTCATCAACAGCGAGCGAAACATTCCATCGCGATGGGCATGGGCTGTGGCACCTTTCGCTAGGTTCCGCTATAAGTTCTCCAAGACACGCAACATCGCCATCGACTACCGCATGCGCAGCAACCAGCCAAGCATCGCTCAACTGCAACCCGTTGCCGACGTGAGCAACCCGCTGAACATCGTCATCGGTAATCCTGAGTTGAAACCCACATTCAACCACCGCATGAGCGTGCGTTTCAGCGACTTCAACCAAGACGCTCAGCGAAGCATCATGGCAATGGTCAATGCCAACGTGCAACAAAACAGCATTATCAGCACCATCACCAACGACCCCACCACCGGTGGACAAACCACCACATATGCCAACACTAACGGCGTGTGGGACGCTATGGCGATGAACATGCTCAGCTTTCCTTTCAGCGAGAGCAAGGCGTGGTTCTTCAACAGCAACATCTTCGCTCGTTACTCGCAGACTAAGGGTTACAGCGACAATAAGTACAACCGCAGCACAAGCCTCAGCCTCAACATCGCGCCAGGCATCGCCTACCGCACTGCCTACTTCGACATAGAGCTGCGACCACGCTACGGATATCAGGTGACTCACAACACCATGCAAATTAGCCGCGACCGCAACGTGCACACCTGGGGAGCTATGTTCAACGGCACCTACTCAGCACCTTTCGGACTGGTAATCAGCACCGACCTCAACTTCAGCACCACCTCGGGTTACAGCACTGGCTACGACACCAAGCAGTGGATTTGGAACGGCTCTATCGCCTACCAGTTCCTTCGCAACAAGGAGGCATCAATCCAGCTTTCGGTGTATGACATCCTCGGACAGCAGAAGAACATCTTCCGTACCCAAACGGCAAGCTACATCCAAGATGCAATCTACAACTCGCTGGGACGCTACGGAATGCTCACTTTCACCTACCGCTTCACCACGTTCGCCAAGGGTCAAGAACCCAAGAACAGGAATGATGAATTCCGCGGTCCTGGTGGTCCTGGCGGACCTCCTCCAGGTGGACACCCTGGCGGCGGTAGAGGCTTCGGCGGCGGAAGACCACCATTCTAAATAGTTCATAGTTCACAGTTCATAGTTATGAGTTTTGAGTTGTTAGTTCTGACTTCTGACATTTGATATATAGCGAGTTGTCACAGGTTTGTGGCGGCTCGCTAAAATATTCGAGGGTTTCTTTCGTTTTATAGAAAACCATCATTTACAACTATTATGAGAAATTTCACCTTGATAATATGCACCTTAGTTGCCATTACGGCAATGGCGGCAAGTAACGACGACATCAAGTTGTGGAGCGACGGACCGCTCACATGGGGCGACTTCCACCAACTGCTGCCTCCCACTTCGAGCGAAGCATCGCAACTGGAGGTGGAACTTAGCGCCACGCCCATCGAGAACGGAGTTAATGCCAACGCCACCGTGCGCCTTGAGGCCCGCGCGATGATGCACCGCAACGCCTCCAAGACGAGTGCCGCACAAAGCACTCCCGAGCGTCTGCGTTACCATCAGCTGCAGTTTGACCTGCTCGAACTCATGCGCCGCAACTTGCAAGAGGAAATAAACAGCGGCATTGACGGTGCCACGGTAGAGAAACGCCTGAAATACTATCAGGACCTCTACCGACAGCGTGTGCGCCAGATAGCCCAAGAGACAAAGAACGGCACTCTCGAGGCTGCCGTGGCAAGTTGGGAGGACAACATCGAGAGCCAGCTGATTGCCGTGGGCACACCTCGTGTGCCACAGGTCACTGCTATGCAAGGTTGTTACGGCGTGTATGCCGGTGTGGGCTACGACTCCCCTACTGGTAAGCTCCGCGACAACTTCGGGGGCAGCTTCGTGTTTCATGTGGGACTGACTGGTGGCTATAAACGACTTAGACTCAAAGCCGACGTGGCATTTGGCCAACCATCTTATCGCAACAACAACATTTTCAACATCGCTCCCGATGCCGAAGGACGGCCTCTACAGGGCAACAACTCGGGCCATCCCACCCACATCATGGCGAGCGTGCAACTAGGTTACACAGTGCTCAATGTGGGGCGCCTGAGTATCACTCCCAACGTGGGTGGATTCTATAACCATTATGGATGGGACATAGCCAACTATAGCTGGGACAAAGACGATGAAGGTCGCGACGTGCGCAGCATAACCAGCGTGGAGAAACACAACCTTAACAACTTCAGTTTCATAGCCTCTATCGACTTCGACATCAACCTCAACAGCGGTGTCACCAACACTTCGCTCACCGGCGCAACACACCGCGAGCGCTGGACCTCGTCGCTGCGCATCACCCCCTGGCTCGCACATAGCAAGTTCAACAAGTGTGATCCCACAGTGAGCGGCATGCACGTAGGCATCAATGTGAGCTACTTGGGCCTAGCACGCCTGCTGAGGCTGTAAAAGGAAAGAAATAAAGAGGAAGATATAAATGAGTAAAGATTACAATACTCTCAACTGTGAACTCTCAACTTTTTATTAATTTTTAAACATTAATTTTCTTGCAGTTATAAATCTTTGTTCTACTTTTGCAGTCCAAAATGATGTGTATTTCAATATTGCGATGAGTAAACACTTTAAAATATTGCTTTTGTTCCTACTTCTGTCGCCGCTTGCCAATTTGGCACAAGCACAGGAAGGAAGCATTGTGCTACCTTCGGTGCTCAAGCGCGCTGTCGCCAAGTGGGGATATACGATTGACGCAAATGGCGATACCATCTACAAGGTGATTTTGAACAATATCATCGTTTACCCCGAAGAGAAGTTCAAAAACAAAGAAGAGGAAGAATTGTACTGGCGCACTGTGAGAGATGTGCGCAAGACACTCCCCTACGCCAAACTCATTAACCGCACCCTGCAAGAAACTTACGAATACATCGAGACTTTCTCCACTCAAAAGGAGAAAGAAGACTATCTTAAACGCTTTGAGAAAGAAGTCTTTAACCAGTATAAGCCCGAAATGAAAAAGCTAACAAAGAATCAGGGTAAGACATTAATAAAACTCGTCAACCGAGAGACCAACCAAAAGAGCTACTACATCATCAAGGCATTTATGGGCACTTTCAGGGCTGGATTCTGGCAGACATTCGGGCGATTCTTTGGCGTGAACATGAAAGATGGATATTCCCCAAGCAACAACCGCAAAGACGCCATGCTCGAGAGAATATGCGTCAGAATAGAGCAAGGAATTCTTTAAAAAGGAATACAAAAAGTGGGTTCCATAAGATTACAGAACCCACCTTTAGCATTTATGGTTATTCTTATCAATAACTTAAATTTCCATATTTATATTTAGGCGAAGGACCATATTTATTGTCCAGTTTATCGCTATCGGTGCAATAGAAAACGAGAAGTATTATTCCCATTACCAGCACATAAAGCGATAATACCATAGTTGCAATGGAATATAATCCCAATGAGTAACTTGATAAAGAACGTACAGCGTGATAATAATCATCATAAGACGAATAACTATAGCCCAAATCATACACCGCAAAAGAAGAAACGACTACTAAGAGTATAAATCCTAAGTAAAAGAAGAACAACCACCATCCGCTATGCCCAGTATCATGCAATCGCCGAGTGGAAACCGCTAGTGTTGGTATTAAGCACACAAGCGACACGATATCACCCACATGGTTAAAAGGAATAAAACTGAGAGCAAATCCTAACAGAACATTAAAAAGGAAAAACCACCAAAACTCGCTGCGACGGGCCCGCCCCTTGAAATTAGCGAAATTCGCAAAACACGAAGTTACCGCCTCACCAAAAGATGGCTTCGGTTCCATTCCTAGATATTGTGGTTGATTGTAATCAAACTGAGAATTGGGATCAAATGCATACTGGTCTTGCTGATAATAATGACCTTGCTGAGGTTGTGATTGGTACTGAGGTTGAGACTGTGCCACAAAATATTTCGCCAACTCGGGCACTTCGCCAGCTCGTTTCCATCCTGGCATGCTCTTACACCACACCAGTGAGTTTGGCGTCATTCCGTTCCTAATCAACTCTTCCTCAGGAATTGGGCCTATACGCTCACTGCCATTGTTAGATAAATAATAATTTGCCATAGTAATGACTACGTAGTATCAAAATTTTCTTTGACTATTTCTTAACAATCAGTACTCAAGTTTCTGAATCAGAAGCTTGAGTACTGAAAATAATCTTTGGTGTAGGCGTCTTATGGTAAATACCTGCTAATCAGCTCGAAATTCTTTTCGCGAGTAGCATCCTGAATCTTGAACCAGTCAATAATTGCCCAAATGCCACAACCACCAGCGGTGAGTAGCTTACCAACTCCCAAGCCAGTGTCGCCAAGATAGAACCTGTCAACTCCCAAAGAGCCACAGAAGATAGAGAGCAGCAACGCTGTCATTGGACTCTTGAATTGCAGCATTGTGAGATTATTAAAGGTTCCTTCATCCATACGCCCCATTGCTTGTTGAATCATTGGCAATTTATCTACTGGGAAGTTGTCCTTGTTTGACATGATGAAAAAGTCTATTTTTTGCTTATCAACACCAAAACCAGAAGCATTTGGCTGCTGATAAGCGCCATAGGAAGCCTGTTGCTGATAGCCGCCGTAACCAGGTCCAGGAGCAGGGCCGGGAGTGGGAGGATAAGCAGGAGCTGCTGGAGCTACAAAAAGAGATGCCAATTCGGGAATACTATCAGCCTGTACCCAAGAAGGCAAACCTTGTGTCCACACCATAGTATCTCGAGTCATTCCGTTGGGAATAAGCTGATTAACCTCAAAAGGGCCAAGTTGCTGGCCATTTACTGCTAAATAATACTGAGCCATAATTGTTAGGTTATTAGGTTATAAATTTATATTTGCTTATTATTATTGCACAAAAGTAACTTTTTTTTCTGAAATCAGCAAATTATTTTATCTTTTTTCGGAAATGAGGCTAAAAATGGAACAAGAGTGTAGTTGATCGATCTCCAATCCTCGTTCCACTTCCCAAGAAAATCACAGCCCTGCAATTTTGTTGTCACGATTTTGTCGCCAATTGGAGAACGTGCCGAAAATGTCGCTTAGGGCTATCACGGCATTAGCGGTCTCATTCTGATAAAGCGTGGCGCTGTTTCCCGTCACCGTAGTTTTTCCCTGCAAGGCGCCCGTCACTCCCGATATCTCCTCAAGCAGCTGCATTTGCAGCTTTACCATCTCGTAGGCACCTATGTTGGTGTTGTTGACAGAGATCTGTTCTGGTTTGTTGTCACCATAGTTGGGATTATAAGGCAAAATGCCGTTGCAGTTGCGCCACACATTCCTGACATCTTCCCATGTGAACCCGTCGGGAAGTGCCGTCTCGGGAAACACCAGCACGCCTTTGGCACTCGCCATCATAATGTTGTTGATGAGGGTAATAATCTGATTCACCGATTTCTGCTGGTCGATAATGTCTTCAACGAAGGAATGCACCTCGCCGTCGGTGAGCGGATAGAACTTCATAACAAAAGGATGCGAGCCGTGGGCCCAGGGTGAGTCCCACTCAGCGAGCAGGTCGCCCATTGGCGAGAACCAGCGGCAGTGCCACACGGTGGCTATGTCCCAGCGAACACTCAGGGAGGCATCGCTTTTCACTTTAGCGCCAGGTGGAAGGAGCCACACCTGCGCCGTTGCCTTGTCGTGACACAGCGTCACCTCGCGATTCTCGCGCGTCCACACCTCAATGGCGCGGCATTTGCCGGCATCGCTCGACATCCAGAACGATGCTCCCTGGTGCGAGTCGGCACCTATGGCATGGGCAAAATCGAGTGTGCGACCACGACAGTCGTTGCTGTAGAGTCGCCTCACCCAACCAGCCTTACTGCGGGAACCATCGGCCACACGCTTCATTAGCTGCGCCATGGTCATTTCGTGCAGCTGCCCCACCATGTCGCAGTCGCGTGCCAGTGGGTCGCTAAACTGATTGACAAAGAAGCTGTTAACATTCACGTTGCTCACCGCCACCTGATGTTGCCACAGGTCGTGAACGATGTCGATGCGCTGCACTGCCGTACCCGATATGAGAAACTCCTCAAGGGCACGACTGTCGAGCTCGTCGAGCTGGTTGTGCTGGTGCACGCTCTCCACATTCTTGTCATCAACATGCTTGCTATTGATGAATTCCGAGCGGTATCGTCCCACAATGGTCTTCACCATCTGACGGATGAGGTTGTTGGTCATGGGTTTAGTGCCGCCTTCAAGATACACCTCATACTCGGTGCGCGTGGCGCCATTAATATTGGTGAAAGTGTCGCTCCACTGGTCTCCATAGGTAAAACGCTTGTTGCGCATCCGCCGGCTACGCAACTGACTGCCCTGGCACCATGCCTTATAAGCATCGTGCAGAATTTCTTGGTTTTGGTTGATTGTGGTCATAGTAATATAATGTTTATCTAATTGCAAAATAGCTGCGACGATGGCGGGGGCCGTAGCTCACGTGTATCCAGCTGAAATCATGCTCATTGATGGCTTGGTCAACGGGCAGATTGAGGCTGCGAAGCAGCATGTAGAGGCGTTGGTTTTTGGTCTTTGAGCCTGCAGTAATGTCGGCAGCCTCGCCAAGCATGTGTTGACTTGCCGGCACGCCGCCCACAGCCTTGTTAAGAGCAGAACAACGGTAACCGCTATTCACATGGATGGGAGCACCCCATGCCTCACGCAGCGGGTCAAGTACATTCTCCACAAGGGCGGTGAGATTGTTGATAACTTGCTGCGACGGAGTGTTATCGATGCCCCGCAGCTGAGCTGTAGTAGAGCGCGTTAGCTCTTTGATAGTGAAATACTTCATAATTGTTCATAGTTTAGAGTTAAGGGTTTTGATATTATAACTTGGCACAAAGTAAAGAATAGGGGACAAAAACGAGCAATGTTATTTTCTCACAAGGCTAGGAGCACCTCTATCCTCGAATTTCGATCCCCATCCCCGAATTTCAATCCCCATCCCCGATTCCCGATTCTCCATCTCAGATCCACGTTCCACGTTCCACCTTCCACGTTCCACGTTCCACCATTTTCCGTTAATTTTAATTAAGGTAAATTGTTATTATTGAGGTGATGGGGAGAATTTGAAAAAATATCCTTATCTTTGCAAGTTTTTTAGAACTTTTAGTGCGAAAATATAATTTTATCCATCACATAAAGATGAAGAAGTATAATCTAATCAACAACGTAATGGGCTGGTTGATATTCCTGGTGGCAGCTGTCACCTATATGTTGACCTTAGAGCCCACAGCGAGTTTCTGGGATTGCCCAGAATTTATCGCTCAAGGTTACAAACTCGAAATTGGCCACCCACCCGGCAACCCTATGTTTATTCTTGCAGCACGCTTTGCTGCCAACTTTGCCGGTGGAGACGTGGCAGCAGTTGCCAAGTGTGTGAATGCCATGTCGGCTTTGCTCAGCGCAGCAACCATCCTGCTGCTGTTCTGGACTATCACCCACCTAGTTAAGAAACTGGTAGTTAAGGGTAACGACGAAGAAATGTCGCTGGCTCAGTACCTCGTGGTTATGGGCAGCGGTGTGTGTGGCGCTCTCGCCTACACCTGGAGCGACACCTTCTGGTTCTCGGCAGAAGAGGCCGAGGTATATGCCTTCTCGTCGTTCTGTACCGCCCTCGTGTTCTGGCTCATTCTCAAGTGGGAGAATCGTGCCGACCACCCCAGCAGCGACCGTTACTTGATTTTGATCGCCTTCATCTTTGGCATCTCGCTGGGTGTGCACCTGCTTAACCTGCTGGCAATTCCTGCCATTGCTCTGATTTTCTACTATCGCAAGACCAAGAACAGCACTGTCAAAGGCTCGCTCCTGACATTGCTCGTATCATTTGCCATGATAGTTCTGATTCTCTACGGACTAGAGCCAGGCTTTGTGAAGATGTCAGGATATTTCGAGAGATTCTTCGTCAACACCCTGCACACAGGTTATAACAGTGGCGTAATCGTCTATGCCTTGCTGCTGATGGCAAGCTTTGCTTGGACTCTATTTGAACTTCACCGCGACAAGAGTGAGGGACTAAAACGCACTAGCATCATCCTGAGTGTTATCCTTTCGGGTATGTTCATGATTGGTAGTGGATCTACAGGTGTTGTGATGGCTATCCTGCTGATTGTAGCATTATTAATCTACTTCTTTAAGTTCAGCAAGCGCATTTCGCCTCGCATCTACAGCAACATTATCCTTAGCATGATGATGATTTTCATCGGATTCTCATGCTATGCTCTTGTGCTCATTCGCAGTAACGCCAATCTGCCTCTCGATGAGAACTCTCCTAATAGTCCCTTTGCTCTGACTAGCTATTTGAGTCGTGACCAGTATGGCAAGTCGCCGCTGATTTATGGCAACACTTTCATGTCGCCAGTGGTAGATTATAAAGACGGTCCCAACAAATACACCCGCGTGGTGAAGACCGACAAGAACCAACCCGATGAATATATCGACTTAGGACCTGAAAGAGACTATAAATATGCCTCTGAGACCGAGATGCTGTTCCCACGCATCCATAGCTATCTTCACGCCAACGATTATGCCAGCATCCTCGGCTACAACAGTCCTGAGGAAATTGGCGACATTGTTGACATATCTTTCACCGATAGCAGCGGTGCTACCCACACCGGACAAGGTTTGAAGCCATCGGTTGGTGATAACCTCAAGTTCTTCTTTGGCTACCAGCTGCATCACATGTACTGGCGCTACTTCATGTGGAACTTCGCCGGACGTCAAAACGATATAGCAAGTATGGGACCTGGCGATGTGGCACGTGGCAACTGGCTTAGCGGAATCTCGTTTATCGACAATGCTCGCCTCAACAACCTTGAGTATGTCCCCAACGAGTTTGGCGAGAGCAACAAAGGCCACAACGTGTTCTACATGCTGCCATTGCTGCTCGGCCTTATTGGCCTGCTGTGGCAAGCTTTCTCAGGAAAGAAGGGCATCGAACAGTTCTGGGTAGTATTCTTCCTGTTCTTCATGACTGGCATAGCCATTGTGATGTACTTGAACCAAACTCCAAGTCAACCTCGCGAGCGTGATTATGCCTACGCTGGTTCGTTCTATGCCTATGCCATCTGGATTGGTATGGGCGTGGCAGGTTTGTGGAGACTCGCCATGTCACTGATAGGAGAAAAGAAGAAAACCACAAAAGTGGGAACTGCAGCTATTAATGAGACAGAATACACCAGCAACGGCAATTCATTGGGAACTGTATTTGCTGCTATAGCAGCAGTTATCGGTCTTGCAGTGCCTTTGCAGATGGTAAGCCAGACGTGGGATGACCACGACCGCTCGGGACGATATTGCGCACGCGACTTTGGAGAAAACTATCTGCAAAGTCTTGACAAGGACGCCATCGTCTTCTGCAACGGCGATAACGACACCTTCCCACTATGGTATCTGCAAGAGGTAGAAGGCGTGCGCACCGACGTGCGTGCTGTGAACCTGAGCTACCTTGCTACCGACTGGTATATAGCCCAGATGCAACGTGCATCCTACGACAGCAAACCACTGCCTATGTATGCCGGACCAACCACCTACGCCTACGACAAGCGACAAGGCGGCGCATTTAAAGAGGGTCTCTCTAGCAACTCTGAAATCTCTGTTGAGAAACTGCTTAAGGACTTCTATAGCGACAATGCTCCTAAGGACGAGAATGGCCACTATGTGTTCAGCAGCACAAATGTGACAATACCTACCAACGTTGACGCAGCAATCAAGGCTGGTGTGCTGCCCGAGTCGATGCGTGATAAGACTATCGACAATATCTCCGTTGACATCAACTCTGCTTCAGGCGGTGGCTTGAGCGCTAGTCAAACCATGACGCTCGATTTGGTGGCAAGCAGCATAGCTCAAGGCTGGAAACGCCCAGTATATTTCGCCAGCACAGTGCCCGAAAACCTGTATATGGGACTAAGACCCTACATGCTCTCTACTGGACTCTGCTACCAGGTAACTCCTGCTCTGCTCAACGATGAGGAGAACGAAATTGAGTGCAACACCGACAAGATGTACAATATTGTAACCACCAAGTTTAAGTGGGGTGGACTCGACAAGGCTACTAAGGGCAGCCTCTATCTTGATGAGACTGTCATGCGCATGGTTTCTACAATGCGTCTGTCGATGATGTCGCTTGCGCGCTCGCTCTCTATCGAAGGCCTAGAAGCTAGTGACCAAATAGTAGATAGCACTTCGGTCGATGGCAAGAAATTCATTGCTCGAGCCAACGACCGCTTCAAGAAAGCCGAGGAAATTCTTGACCTAATGGAACAGAAAATGCCCGCCGAGACTGCTCCTTACCAGAACGTGATGGCGCTGAGACTGGCTCAATACTATGGCGACATCTATAAATATGGTCATAGCGAGACAGCACGCAAGAAGGCCATCGCAGTACTTGATAGAGAAGTAGAACGCATGGCACAATACTGCATCTTCTATGAGAGTATGAGCGATCAAGACCTTGCTAACGGCAACATCACCGAACAAGACCAAAACATGGTGCATGCCACTACTATGATGTTTGACATATACAACGATATTGATCCTAATGGATTCAATAACTTTGTTAAGAAGTTTGCAAACATCGAGAAGTCAGGAAGAAAAGTCTCTAAACAGTTGATTGATGCGCTCTCTATGCCAAAGAGCGAGCGAGAAGCACTCATTCAGCAACAAATGGCTGCCGAGCAGGCACAGCGAGAAGCTCAAGCGCAAGCGCAAGCTATGATGCAGGAACAAGACCCAGAACAAGGCGTGTCGCAATTCGGCTCTGGAGTGGCAACAGAACCTAGAAGCACCGACTTTGAAGACGAGAATTAACCGATAATTCCCAACCATCCACACACCACCAAAGGGAGAGAACAATCTTCTTTTGGTGGTGTTTAGTGAGGGGGCGCTACGCGCTGATCAAGAGTCAGTTGTGCTTCGCACGATTTGGGATTAGGGATTAAAGATTAGGGACTACCACTTACTACTTAACACTTAAAACTTAACACTTAAAACTTAGCATATCATGCTCATCGAACGCCCACCACTGCTTTACCGCATGCTGTTTCCAGAGACCATCTGGCGCATCCAGAAGAAGCAGAAAACAGTATATCTCACCTTCGACGACGGTCCCATACCCGAGATTACGCCGTGGGTACTTGACACCCTCGACCAATATGGGGTAAAGGCCACGTTCTTCATGGTGGGCGAGAATGTGGAGCGCAACCCCGAGCTCTTCCAAGAGGTGAAACGGCGAGGTCACAACATTGGCAATCACACCATGAGCCATCTGCAGGGCTCTCAAGTGACTACCCGCACCTATCTGCATAACGTGTTCCGCGCCCACGACCTAATTCAATCGCCTTTGTTCCGCCCTCCACACGGACTGCTGCGCTGGGCACAGAGCAAGGTGCTTAGGGGCAGGTTCACCATAATCATGTATGATCTCGTGACCCGCGACTACAGCAAGAAAATGCGCCCCGAGCAGGTGCTTGCCAACGTGAAACGCTTTGCCCGAAACGGTTCCATAATCGTCTTCCACGACTCCCTAAAAGCCGAGAAAAACATGAAATGGGCACTTCCTAGAACCATTGAGTGGCTGAAAGAAAAAGGTTACCAATTTGACGTTATAGGCCCAAAATCCACATAAATCAATGGATAACGCTCACATTAAGCATATTGCCCAACAGCTAGGCTTTGACGCCTGTGGCATAGCGCGAATTGACCGTGTTGATGACGAAGCGGCAAAGCGCTATCACCAATGGCTGATAAGTGGCAAGAACGGATGCATGGAGTGGGCACAAAACCATCAGGAAATAAGGGAGAACCCCGAACTGCTACTCGAGGGAGCACGCTCGGTTATAGTGGTGGCGATGAACTACTATCCCCAGGTGTTCCAAAGCGAAAGCGCGCCTCAGTTTGCCTACTATGCCTACGGTCGCGACTATCATGAGGTGATGAAACAGAAGCTATGGATGCTAGGCGAAGCCATAGAGCGGGAGACAGGATGCAAGTCAAGGGCGTGTGTCGATTCAGCACCACTGCGAGAACGATACTGGGCACAGCGAGCAGGAGTTGGTTTTATTGGATGGAACAACCAACTCATCATTCCGGGCAAGGGGTCATATTTTTTCTTAGGCGTGCTAGTGACAACACTGGAGTTGGAACCAGACAAGCCATGCCTTGACCATTGCCTTCAATGCCACGCATGCGAGAAGGCGTGCCCTAGCGGTGCACTGCGCTGCGGCGAGACGGTTGATGCCCGCCGATGCCTATCGTGCCTGACCATCGAGCACAAAGGCGAGTTGCCCGAGTGGGTGAAAGATGTAATAGGCAACCGCGTATATGGCTGCGACGAGTGCCAGAAGTGCTGTCCTCACAACCGTAATGCGGTGGGAAACACAACTCCCGAATTCCAACCTAAGCCAGAACTACTCTCCCTCACCCGCGACGACATCCTCACCATGACACAGGAGCAGTTCAGCAGCATTTTCTCACATAGCGCAGTAAAGCGAGCAAAACTCGCTGGTCTGCAACGAAATGCTAAACTATTGCGTAATTAATAATTAATTTGTAATGAAGAAGATACTATCAACACTTGTCTTTGTTGCCATCACATTGATTATGGCTAATGCTCAGCCAGGCAAGATGGCTGCGATGACAGGAAAAGTGAAAAACGGCTATGACTTCTGGCTCTATGCGCCACAGTCCTATTTCGACAAGCCCGATACAAAGCAGCCAGTGATAATCTACCTGCACGGCGCGAGACTATGCGGCCGAGGCCTGCGCTCGTTCCATAAATATCTCACCCTCGACGCTATCGCCAAGGGACGAAACATCGAGGCTATGGTCATTGCACCACAGAACAATGGCGGAGGATGGAAACCCGAAAAACTTAACAACATTCTGGAATGGGTAGTGAAGAACTACAACGTTGATACCACGCGCATCTATGTTGTGGGCATGAGTCTCGGAGGATATGGTGCGATGGACTTCGTGGGCACTTACCCTCACAAGATAGCGGCAGCCATGGCTCTGTGCGGAGGATGCACACTCAACGACGTGCAGGGACTGGGCACACTGCCATTCTGGATAATTCATGGCACTGGCGACAGGGCGGTCACCGTGGGGCAATCAAAGAAAGTTGTTAATGCATTAAAAGAGCAGGGCAACGACAAGTTGCTGCGATTTGACTGGCTACCAGGTGCCAACCATGGTCAGCTGGCACGCATCTATTACCTAGAGCAGACCTACCAGTGGCTATTCTCCCACTCTTTGAACGACACTCCTCGCAAAGTGAACCGCGACATTGTCATCAACCTCAATGTGATGTCCAATGCCTACAAAGGCCTCAACTCACGAGGCACCATCACCAAAGTCTCGTCAATAAAAACTCCTACCATCGTGGAACCCCAAAATGATGACGATGACGATGATGATGGAGAAATAGATGCCGAAGAATATTAATTCTATTTTGTGCTCGTCAGATAAATAATATTTTTGTTAAAATCGTCACTCTTTATTGCTTTTATAATATAATTTATTACTTTTGCACTACCAAAAAAGGTTGTAAGAGAATAAAAAGGTGAAAATTTCTATTGACAAAGCCGTTATTCAGAGTATGCCGCAAGTGATTTTTCCTGGCGACATTCACGTCATCGACTCAATTTTTCACGTAAAAGAAGCAATAAGAGTGCTTATGAATCATGAGATGGTCGGCTTTGATACTGAAACAAGGCCCTCCTTCCGTAAAGGTGTGGTACACAAGACTGCACTGATTCAAATCTCAACACCCTACGAATGTTTCCTTTTCCGCACATGTAAGATTGGAATGCCGCAAGATTTGGTGCAATATCTCACCGACTCTACCTACAAGAAAGTGGGCCTCTCGCTTCACGACGACTTCAAGATAATGAGCAAGTTTGGCAACTGCGACGAACCACAAGGTTTCATCGACCTACAAGAGATTGTAGGACGATTCTATATCACCGATATCAGTCTGCAAAAAATCTATGCTATTCTCTTCGGAGAGAAGATTGCCAAAGGACAGCAACTCACCAATTGGGAGGCGCCCGAACTCACTCCTGCGCAACAAAACTACGGCGCAGTAGATGCATGGGCGTGCCTCAAAATTTACAATTACTTGAAAGACGGACTTTTCGACCCCAATCTATCACCATATAAAATCATAGAAGACAATGAGCAAGAGTAAAATTAAGAAATCGGTAGTATTTCCACTCGTGATGCTGGCTTACCTAGCTGTGATGGCATGGATAGGCCGCGACCGCCTTGATCGAGGTGAATATCTCTATTACTTTGGCATCATTGGCGTGGGACTTGTCATCATCCTCTTACTTTACTTCTCCCTGCGCAAGAAGGAACAACTACAGCAACGCCGTGAAGAAGAACAACAATACGGCACATACGAAGAAGAGGAAAATCAAGATAACAATCCTAAGAAGCAATAATAGGCTTTTATTGACAATTACCTGTGACTATTGCGGGTTTTAGTTGCTGCTCAAAGATTTCGCGTTTCACTATGCGATAGTGGGGGTGGTAGGCAGTGTTGTAGGCTTCGCTGTGGTGAACGGCTTGATTCTGCTGGCTTGCTTGGCGCAGGAGCGCACGCTCCTCCTCGGTTCCAAATCCAGGTTTAATCTCATCTATTGTCTTTATAATAGTTTCCCACTTCGTTGACCAGTCGAGGGCTGTGTGCTTCGCTGGCTTAGCACTATCGAGAAATGCCCAAAGGAGTTGTTCAGATGTAATGAGATCGTCTTTGACGGCATTGAGATATACCCGCACATAGTCACCTTTCACGCCTATGGGCTCGTAGTATAATGGTTTCACCTGGTCGTCGCAGTGGTCAAGTTCGTAGTTGAGGTAGTTGCGCACCGCAGCAGTGTCGGCAATCATGTGCTCGGCTCCAAAATGCTCTTGATAGAACGCCTTATACACGTCTTGCAGCATTGACTCAGGATAGTCGCTCAACTGTCGCTCCACAGCCATCCCAAGCGCCATCTTATCTATTTCCTGCGCGTTAGAAGCCATAGACACCATCACAATAAGCAAAAAAATAGTTCTGTATTTCATTAATTATGTATAGCCTATTATTTTATTATTGCTTCTATCTCTTTTATTGTTGGTATTGTGCCTTCAATGCTAGTTGGATAGAATTTCTCAAGTTCATACTCAGAAATTCCTATGGGTTGACTTGATGATTCTAAAGCATATCTAGCAAGAGTATTGTCCTTACCACGGCAAACTAGCAATCCAATTGTTGGATTATCTTTTTCTTTATCTCTTATAATGTGATTCACTGCCGTAACATAAGTCCCTAACTGTCCTATATCCTTAGAATCAAATTTATCAACCTTTACCTCTACCACGACATAACATCTTAATTTCAAATTGTAGAATAGCAGGTCAATAAACTTTTCGGTCTCACCAATCATCAAGCTATATTCCTTGCCAACATAAGCAAAACCAGTTCCTAATTCTATTAAGAAATCAGTAATATTATTCAATAGTGCGTTTTTGAGTTGCTTTTCATTATATCTTTTAGTTATTCCAACAAAAGAAAAGTTATAAGGATCTTTTGTCAATTCTTGGGCTAAATCACTCGTTGGTTCGGGCAAAGTATTACTGAAATTTGTTAATGCTTTGCTTTGGCGCTCATAAAGGTCAGTATCAATAAAGTTTAGCAGCATAGCTCTACTCCAACCATTCTCTAAGGTTTGATGAACAAAGAAAAGCGCTTTATTAAGATTAGATTTGCAACTATCAATAATCTTCACGTGGTGCCCCCATGGAATAGAAAAAATTTCATTTACTATTTGTGGGTCACTAGCACTTTCTACAACAAGTTGTTGGACACTTTGCTTCTTCTCATTTTGTCCAACAAGTTGTTGGACATTTTCAACTTCTTGAGAATAAAGTTGATAGAACTTCTTCATATAATAAAGATTGGTCCTAGAGAAACAATGAGCATTAGGTATCTTATTTTGCAAATCAACAGATAATCTTTTAATTACTTTTTCACCCCATCGTTCTTCTATCTTCATTTCTACAATGTCATGGCCGAGTTCCCAATAGAATTTTAGCATTTCTTGATTAACTCTAATTGCCGATTTTATTTGGCTTTGGCGATAACGAGTCGCTAACTGCTCAACCCATCGTTGGTAGTCTTTATCTAAAATGCTAATAGATTTATTCATTTTCAATATGATTTAAAAAGTAACATCTTTCAAATTGTAGTCGCCATGAGTTCAAAGGGCAGTGCGCTGTTGATGTGGACGTTGTAGAAGTTGCCTATAGTTAGTGGTGTGTGTTTTGATATGAGAACTTCGGGGTCAACTTCGGGGGAGTCATATTGTGTGCGGCCCACGTAGTATTCCTCTTCCTCTCGGTCGATAATTACGCGCTGGGTGGTACCTACCTTGCTTTCTTGAATCTCCATAGAGATGGATTCTTGCAGGTCCATAAGAGCCTCTAGTCGGGCATTCTTCACCTCTTGAGGAATATTGTCGGTAAGATTGTTGGCAGCCCATGTGCCGGCTTCCTCGCTATAGGCAAAAGCGCCCATGCGCTCAAATCGTGCCTCACGCACAAAATTCATTAGTTCGTCAAATTCCTTGTCACCTTCACCAGGGAAGCCCACCATGAGCGTGGTGCGCAGGTGCAGTCCTGGCACCTCGCGTCGCATGCGCTCGATGAGTCGAAGCGTCTCGTCGCGGGTTATGTGCCGGCGCATGTTGGCGAGCACCTTGTCGCTTATGTGCTGCAGAGCTATGTCAAGGTAGTTGCACACATTTTGGTGCTGCGCCATTACTGGCAGAATGTCCCACGGAAACTGTGTTGGGTAAGCATAGTGCAGCCTTATCCACTCCACGCCATCGATGGCCGCCATCTGCTCCACCAGTTCAGGTAGCATCATTTTGCCCGTGAGGTCAAGGCCATAGCTCGACAGGTCTTGTGCTATCACGTTAAACTCCTTCACGCCACGGCTCACGAGGTTACGTGTCTCGTCAAGCAGCTGCTCCATCGGCACACTCTTGTGGCGGCCCGTGATGAGCGGTATAGCGCAGAAGGCACAGAAACGGTTACAGCCTTCCGAGATTTTCATGTAGGCATAATGCGAAGGAGTGGTGAGGATGCGGTCGCTGGCGAGGTCGTCGTGGTAACTCTTGCCTAAGTCGGTGAGTATCTGTTTCCAGTTGAATTTACCATAAAAATGGTCAACCTCTGGCAGCTCGTCGATGAGGTCGGCCATAAATCGCTCGCTGAGGCATCCCATCACCAAGAGTTTGCGTATTTTGCCCTGCTTTTTGGCTTCACCCAGTTCAAGGATGGTGTTGATCGACTCCTCTTGTGCATCGGCAATGAAACCACAGGTGTTCACCACCACAATCTCACCATCGACATGGCTGGGATTGTGCTCAACGGTATATCCAGCAGCATGTAACTGACGAATAAGGTGCTCCGAATCGACAAGATTCTTAGAGCACCCCAGTGAGATAATATCAATTTTATTTCTACGCATATTTATTTTAGGGGAGAGGGGAGAGTGAGAGGGGAGAGAATTATTGAGTTTTATTAATTCTATTTAATAGACTGCTTCTCAATCCATATAACATTCTTGCAATTTCATCTATTTGTATTTTCAGTTCTTTATGTTTTTCATCTGAACAATAACCTAAGTCATTTGCAATTGATAGTTGGCAATAAACCTCCATTAAAGAACCATAAGAAATCTCTACAAAATGTATTCGTTCCTTAAGAGAAAATCTTCTACTTCCTTCGGCTAAATTAGATGGTACCGAAATTGCAGAACGTCTAATTTGGTCACATAAAGAATACTTTTCGTATGATGGGAAATTTTCAAGTAGCAAGTAAATCTCTTTAACTAATTTACGAGCCTTTTGATAAACATCAAGAGTTTCAAAAGTGAAAAAAATATCTTCCATAAATAATATATTTAGACGAAGCTCTTCCCTCTCCCCTCTCGCTCTCCCCTTTTAAATTATTTTCCGAAGAGTGATTTCACAAATTCTTCTTTGCGGAAGATTTGCAGGTCTTCCATCTTCTCTCCTAGGCCGATGTACTTCACTGGAATCTGGAACTGGTCGCTGATGCCAATCACCACGCCACCCTTGGCGGTGCCGTCGAGTTTGGTGACTGCCAGGGCATTGACCTCGGTGGCAGCGACAAACTGCTTGGCCTGCTCAAAGGCATTCTGGCCCGTAGAACCGTCAAGCACGAGAAGCACCTCGTTGGGCGCGTCGGGCAGCACCTTCTTCATGGTGTTCTTGATTTTGGTGAGCTGGTTCATCAGTCCCACGTTGTTGTGCAATCGTCCTGCGGTGTCGATAATCACCACGTCGGCATTCTGTGCCTTGGCGCTTGCCACGGTGTCGTAGGCCACCGATGCTGGGTCGGTACCCATCTTATGCTTGATGACTGGCACTCCCACTCGTTCGCCCCATATCTCGAGTTGCTCGTCGGCGGCAGCGCGGTAGGTGTCGGCAGCACCGAGCACCACTTTGTTGCCAGCCTGAGTAAACTGGTAGGCTAGCTTGCCAATGGTCGTAGTCTTACCCACACCATTCACACCCACCACCATGATGACATAAGGTTTCTTGTCGTCATCAACGGTGAAGTCTTCGCGGTTAGCGTTGTCATTATCGGCAAGCAGCTGTGTGATCTCCTCGCACAGCATGTCATTAAGTTCGTTGGTTGTGGCATATTTGTCGCGAGCCACGCGCTCCTGTATGCGGTCAAGAATCTTCAAGGTGGTGTTGACACCCACATCGCTGGTGATGAACACCTCCTCGAGGTTGTCGAGCACGTCGTCATCAATCTTTGACTTGCCAGCCACCGCTTTCTTGAGTTTTGAGAACAACCCTTCTTTGGTCTTGTTCAGACCGCTGTCGAGTGTCTCCTTTTTCTCTTTGCTGAAAAATTTTTTAAAAAAGGCCATATCTATTTTTAAGTAGTAAGTGTTAAGTTATAAGTGTTAAGTGGCTGCGATAGAAGTCGCAGCATGGAGAACTTTCCCAATTTTCGATTCCCGATTCTCGATATTCAATCCACCATTTATCTTTAAGGATAAACGAGATTTTGTGGCTGAATGTTGTTGAGAATTTCCACAAGAAATTTGCGGGCTTCCCACTTTGCCATAGGCAAGTTGTTGAGCATGTAGTTGCCGCACTCCTGCGCGCTGGCGCCAGGAATGTCGCCGTCGAAATTGGCGATGAAAGTGAAGAGTTCCTGCATCAACGGCACGATGTCGCTCGAGTCAAGGTCGCCCTGCAGGAGCAGGTAGTTACCTGTGCAACATCCCATTGGTCCCCAATACACCACTTTGCTTCCCCACACAGGGTGGTTACGCAAGAAGGTAGCTGCAAGGTGCTCAATAGTGTGCAGTGCGCTCTGGCTCACGGCAGGCTCACGGTTAGGCAACTTCATGCGAATGTCGAAGGTGGTGATCATGCCTCCGCCTTCTACCTTATCTTTGCGTGACACATACACGCCACGCAAGAGCTTGGTGTGGTCGATAGTAAAACTTGCTATTTTTTCCATTATTATTTGAGTGTTGTTAATCTAACTTTTGCAGCAGTTCTTTTACCACTTCGAGGGTATGGGCAGGAGCATCGGCCCAGAAGTCGCTGTACTGCTGGCTGTTGTCATGACTGGCTCCTGGCGAGTCGCTGATGATGCGCATGCTCACAAACGGCGTATTCCTCACGTGGCAAGTGTGTGCAATGGCGCCACTCTCCATATCCACTGCAAGGGCTTGTGGGAAATGGTCCCTTATCTTGTTGATATCGTCGATATTGTCGATAAACTGGTCACCGCTCACTATAAGGCCGCAGTGCACGTGTGGGTCCTCATGGATTTTTTCAATCACATTGGCAGCGCCATCGAAGTATAACGGCAATCCCTGCATCTGACCGTAGCTCACAGTGTCGTCAAAGCCGCCGCACCACACGTCGTGGTAGCACACCTGATTGCCCACCACAAGGTCCATGATGCTCACATTGTTGTTCACCCCACCAGCCACACCGGTGTTGATGATGAGCTGTGGATTATAGGTGTCGATCATGGTCACTGTTCCTATTGCGGCATTAACCTTGCCCACACCACATTGCATGGCGGCAATTTTGTGTTTACCTATTGTGCCACAATAGAATGTGATACCGTTTTTGACGATAATTCTTAGATTTTCAAGTTGCGGCTTGAGCAGCTCGAGTTCCTTGCTTAATGCTACAATTATTCCGATTCTCATAACTTTATACTTTAAAAGCACAAAGTTAGACAAAAAACTGATAACGGCAAAAAAGTAAATAAAGAAATTAAATCTTTAAGGAGTTGATTTATTGCACCACACTGTGGTCTAAGGAGGAGCCTTCAACCCCTCCTCTCTCAGATCTTCCCTCTCAACTCTCCACTCTAAACTATTTGGTTAGGAACTTGCTGTTGATGTAGGCAAGGAACTGGTCGCGGTAGCTATCGCCAATAGGTATCTCAACATCTTCTCCAAGCGAGATGCGGTTTTTGCTCACCTCTCTAATCATCTTCAGGTTGATGATGTAGGAGCGGTGTACGCGCATGAAGCTGCGACTTGGCAGGCGCTCCTCCATCTTCTTCATGCTCAGAAGCACAATGATTGGGCGCATGGAATCAACGAGATAGATGCGCAAGTACTCGCTCATAGCCTCGACATAACTGATGTGGCTGATGTTGATGCGCACAATCTTGTACTCTGTCTTTAGGAAGATGGCGTCATCCTCATCAATTTGGCTCACTTCCTGCAATGTGCGTATGGCATCATAACGCCTTTTTATTTTCTCGGCGGCGCGGTTCATATCCTCAAAGCTAAAGGGTTTGAGCAGGTAGTCGATGGCATTGAGCTGGAAACCCTCAACGGCATACTCACTATAGGCTGTGGTGAAGACCACCATCGGCGGATTTTCCAGCGATTTAACGAAGTCGAGGCCGTTGAGTTCTGGCAAGTTTATATCGCAGAACATGGCGTCAATCTTCTCAGTTTCAAGGATTTTCTGCGCATCAATAGCACTTTGGCATGATGCAACCAGTTCGAGATATGGAATTTTTTTCACGTAGCCTTCCATTTGCTGTAGAGCAAGAGGCTCGTCGTCGATAATTATGCAGCGTATCATAATAAGTGATAAGTTTTAAGTCATAAGTGTTAAGTTTTGTCGCTCGCAGAGCTAATTATGCATTGTGCATTATGCATTAGCAGAGGGGTCGCTAGTGAAGACTGGGATATCCATTTCTACCAGGAAGTCGTTCTCGCCGTCGGTGATGTTGAGGGTGTAGTTAGTGCCAAACATCAAGTCAAGTCGTTGTCGCACGTTGGTGAGTCCAATGCCGCTGGCCTCGTCGACCTTTTTCTTTCCGTTGCCACTGTGCTTACTGTTGTGGCAGGTCCAGAACATGCGAGGCTTGCCATCGTCGCCGTCATAAATCTTTTCTACGATGTCGATAAATGACTTCTTGTTGTGACTCACGCCGTGTTTGAAGGCATTCTCAACAAAAGATATGAAAATGAGTGGAGGAATCCACACTTGGGTGCCATCATCGGAGTTGTTGACGGAGAACTTGAGTTTGTCGCTATAACGAATGCGAGTTAGCCTTACATAGTTCTTCATGAACTCACACTCTTTTGATGCTTGCACATACTCATGATTGCTCTCATAGAGCACATACCGCATTAGTTTCGACAAGTCGATGATGCACTCTTGGGCTTTCTTGGGGTCGATATCTACGAGGGCGTGAATGTTGTTGAGAGTATTCATGAAAAAATGGGGATGCAACTGACATCGCAGCTGGGCAAGATTCTGCTTGAGGTTTACCCTCTCCATGTCTTCAATCTGTTTGCGCGCATCAAGAGAGCGGAAGTAGAATTTCACGCCAATGTTGGTGCCTATTCCAGATAGGAGCATTATCATTGCCAAGATATCGTGGCGCCTCATGGGCGGTGGGGCCATTGGACCAGGATCTTTTGCGTCAATCTCTTGTGGAGGTAATGGCGTCTCATTAGGCGTACCATTCTTAATGTCACTAGAACCTTTTTGAAACTTCTCAACTTTTATGTTCTTCGGTTCGGCAGGATGTGTGTTGCACTGGTAAAGCATAAACACCACTCCAAGTGCCACAACCCCAAGGATATAGAGCCACGGTTTGTGCTTATTTACTAGCAGTGGCGCAATGAACGCATCGTGAATTGCAAAGGCGATAATATACACACCCACCACCTTTAGGGTGCGCAGAAAGTCGTTAAAGAGAAAATGGGTCTCATCTATATCATGCCCATGGAATAACGTGCTGGTGGTGAATCCCAGTAAAATTAGCAGCATGAGCAAGCCATATACCAAATACTCAGTCCTATTTATGCGAGTTTTTGAGTTCATTAATAACGAAAATTTACTTCAGATTTTTATTAATACAAAAGTAATATTTATAAGTAGAATAAACAATCATTTTCAATAGAAAACAAAAAATAATCAACAAACACACTAAAGAATATGCACCAACGCATTTTTACAGAAGAAACCTTATTTTCTAGGGCACTAAGTGCCGTTAATAGGTAAAAAACACCTTTTTTATAAGATTTTTCGCAAATTGTTTTTATATTAGGCAAATATCTATTACTTTTGCACCGCAAAATTGAAAAACAAGATTTTTACACACATTTTCACATAATATTATGGCAAAGAAAAAAAATCAACAAACCCGTACCAAGCTAGAAGAAATCAATGATTCGCTGTCGGGTATCGAGCAGAAATTTGAGCAACACAAGAACCTTATTTACATCATTGTTGCCGCTATTTTAGTTATTGCTTTAGGATTTTGGGCATACTACAACTTTGGATATAAGAAGCAAGAGGAAAGTGCCCAGAAAGAAATAGCACAAGCCGATGAGCTGTATAAGAATTCTCAACAGATGCTTCAAGGAATGGCAGCTGATTCAGCATCTATGGCTTATGCCACAACCCTTCAGGACTCTGCTTTAAAAGTTTATGAAGGTGTTGCAAAGAAATATGGCAATAATCTTATCTTTAAGAATGGTGTAGGCAACCTTGCCAAATTCTATGCTGCCCAAATTCTCTATACTCAGGGCAAAAACAAAGAAGCACAGCAATATCTTGAAGATTATTCGCCAAAGGGAAAGACTGTAGGTCCCATGTCACAAGTTTTACTTGGTGACTCCTACGTAAACCAAGACCAGTTTGACAATGCTATCAAGGCTTATGACAATGCTATTGACATGGCTCAAGACTCATTCTGGGAGCGTCTCACTTGGCGTGAGGTAGTACTCTTCTTGCTGGCTCTTGCTGCACTTGCTGGTATTATATTCTACGCAAGAAAGAAAGACGATGCCAAGACTCGTAGCTGGGCGCTGATTTGCTTAGCAATCATCTTCCTTGCATCGGCAGGCTACCTTGCTTATCGCTTAATCAACCAAAAGGGCTTCGAGAATCGTTCTCTTATCCCATACGCTATGCAGAAGAAGGCCACCGTGCTTGACGCTCAGCAGAAGTATGACGAGGAGATTAAGATTTACGAAGAGATTGAGGCTAAATATTACGGCCCTGGCAGCATGTCAATGCAGATTGAGCGTGCCAATGCTAAGAAAGGCAAATAAGAGTTTCACATTGTGACACATCATTTATAAAAAAAGAAAAGTTGGACATAGCGACAAGTCGCTTAGTCCAACTTTTTTCCTTCCAACACCTTTAATTCATTTCAAAAATGGAAACAAGATACAAGCGCATTTTACTCAAGCTCAGCGGTGAATCGCTGATGGGAAAGCAAGGCTACGGCATCGACCGTGAGCGAGTTGACGACTATGCCGAGCAAATCAAAGAACTAGTGGATGCTGGCGTGCAGGTGGCCATTGTGATTGGCGGTGGCAACATCTTCCGCGGACTCTCGGGCGCCGCCAGCGGCTTTGACCGCGTGAAAGGCGACCAAATGGGTATGCTCGCCACTGTAATCAACTCTCTAGCACTATCGTCGGCTCTTGAGGCCAAAGGACAACCAGCACAGGTGTTCACTGCTATCGCCATGACGCCAATAGGCGAACACTACACCAAGTGGCGCGCCATCGATGCCATGAATCAGGGCAAGGTCGCAATTATGTCGTGCGGAACTGGCAGTCCTTTCTTCACCACCGACACCGGTAGCACGCTGCGTGGCATCGAGGTTGAGGCCGACGTGATGCTCAAGGGCACCCGCGTTGACGGCATCTACACCGCCGACCCCGAGAAGGACCCATCGGCCACCAAGTTTGACACCATCACTTACGACGAAATAATCAGCCGTGGCCTCAAAGTCATGGATATGACCGCTACCGTGATGGCTAAGGAGAACAACCTCCCCATCCACGTCTTCAATATGGATGTGAAAGGCAACCTCAAGAAAGTAATCACCGGTGAGCCTATTGGAACCGTGGTAACACCATAAGTAATACACTTTTATCTATATAACAAGCGGGATTAGTGCAGCAAAACTAATTCCGCCTTGTTTGTGTCATTATATGGAAAAAAGTCAGTAAAAGAGTTTTTTTGAAAAATAGTGGTAATTATTTGCAGATAAATAAATAATCAACTATATTTGCGGTTGGATTGCAGAGGCAATCTTTACATTTTGGATAAAAGAAAGCGTTTTGCTTATCACTCTTAATTGGGAACTTAGGAACTTTTCAATGAGAAGAGAGGGAGGCAAAATGGCTCGCGTGTATGGCGTGAGCTGTTATTCCCATCTTCTTCTCAAGGTATCCTAAGACCTCCAATTAAAGATGTGGCAATACAGTCCACGCTTTTTTGTTGAATTATTATAGTCGACATGGACTGTTGTTGACAACCTTTATGAAGTATGAAAAAAATCTTAATCTTTTTTGCAGCGGCATTGATTACTCTTTGCTCTTATGCTGATGAACCTTGCCCTTCTGCTTTGAATTTAGCTTTGCTTAATGGAGATGATCCTTCACAAGTTGAGGTTGAGATTCAGCTCATTAACAGTAGTCCCAATCTTTTTGGGTTTTCTTTGATTGTTGAAAAGGCTCCAAATTGTGAGAACATTCATTGGAAGAAAATAGGCCAGCATTGGTTATATTTTGATTTTGAAAGTTATTTTGATGTTATTTTTGCAAACTTGGAAATTCCTGCTGGTCAGGATATTAATGATCCAGATTTCTTTTTTAGTCATTTAGATATTAAAGCATATCCAACTAATAACATAATGCAAATTAAAGAAGAGCTCTGGGTTCCATCTAATTTCTTCTACCCAGTTTTGGAAGAGCCAACAGGTGTAGGCAGGTTCGCCCTAGACATGTCTAGTTGTGAAGATGGAGACTATCAACTTTATGTTGCTAAAGATCCTAATGATTATAATGGTAGTTTGTATTACAAATATCCAGAAGGCTGTCACTATTGGAAAATTGATGAACCAATGGTTTTAACCCTTACAAAGCAAGGCAATATTGTTGTTGAGAAACAGAGAAGAAATGCAACTTATGTTCCATCGTCTTTTACTGGCATCAGCACTATCGCTGCCGATAAGGTCGATAACCGTATCTTCGACCTCCAGGGTCGCGAGCTAAAGAGCGTTCCAGAGCATGGAATCTACATCCAAAATGGTAAGAAGTATATTAAGTAATTAATTTAAGTTGCTTTAATAAAAGCGGGACTAGTGCTGCACACACTAATTCCGCTTAGTTATATGCGCTATAGTAGAGAGAAGAGTGGGGATGGAAGTAGGGAGGTAGATGGCCGTAAGTGCTGCGGGAAATGTCCGAAGGCCAGAACGTCCCCGAAGGGGGCGAAGTGGTTAACCCCACGGCGCGTAGCTCGAAGAGCTGCGTGGCGTGGGGGACTAGCGTCTCTCCCCCTCCTTGAGCCCCGAAGGGGGTCAACATTTGCATCTTTGCCCGCATTTCACTAATTTTGCAGAAAAACTATAATATGAGCGCAGTCACAGCTATCTATCACCTTGTTATTAACACCTATTGCCGCCAGATGACTCTACCACTTCAATCGTCCGAAAATCTCTATAGTTACATTGCTGCCACCATCCGTAACAAAAATTGCCATGTCTATGAGATTAATGGTATAGAGAACCACATCCACATCTTGTTGAGTTTGCGTGCCGACGTGCGTCTTTCCGACCTCGTGCGAGATATCAAACTCAGTTCCGGCAATTGGATAAAGATACATCAAGCTTCATTCCCGATGTTTTCGGGTTGGGGCAAGGAATATGGCGCGTTTACCTATGCTCTGCGCGACAAAGACATGGTGGCAAATTATATCAAGCGTCAGAGGGAACATCACCAGCGACAGAGTTTTGAGGATGAGTATAAGCATTTGCTCAAAAATGCCGGCATAGAGTGGAATGACTATAGGTTGACTTAGTGTCTCTGTTGTTGGCCCTCTTCAAGGCCCAAAGGAGGGGAGGTTCCATTACCCCACGCCACGCACCCCTTTGGGGTACGCACCGCGGGGCTAGTCATTTCGCCCCCTTCGGGGACGCTTTGGCCTACGGCCAATTGCCTGTCACTGCTCCATAGCTATGGTACTATGTAAGATGGTGCGCCACAATTGTGACACACCATCTGCTTAGTTTGTATAGGGGTGGATGAGACAGGTCTCTTCCCTACTTAAAACTTAATTATCTGTCTTCTTGGAACAATGGGTCTTCGGGCATAACCATAATTGGTTTCTGCTCATAGGCTTTGAGGATGTTGGCGGGGACATATTTCTTGTCAACTACCAAGCGGAAAGCAAACTCATTGAACCACTCGTTAGTCATAATGATGTAACCCTTGTGTCCGCTGTCGGCGCCCCAAGAGTTCTCAACTTTCCACTTCACTGGCTTACCGCTCTCATCGAGATCTACTGCAGTAAGTGTCATGGCGTGCGTAGAACCGCTATCGAAGGTAGCAATGCGGTCGGCCTTGTTCATGCCAAAGGTGGTGCCAAACAAGGTGCCATAGTTATAGTTGTCGAGAGCGAGATAGCCGTTGGTGCGATTTAGCTGCTTGCCCACATCGTAGCTAGAATAAAGCTTAGTCGAGTCTTTGAGTGAAGCAATTGCCATCTTCGCGATGTCTTCCATAGGCAAATTGATGTAACGCCAGTTGTGGCCGTCATAGGTGTGACGGTCCCACTCAACCTCATAGGTTTTGTAGTATTCGCGTCTTGGGTCATTCATCGCCATGATGAAGGTGCCGTTGATAGGGCCACCTTGTGTCTCACGGTAGAACTCAAGTGGAGTGTAGGTGCGCACGGGTGTCACAGCTTTGCCATCTTTGTTCTTGAAGGCGTAAGTGAACGACTTTATGGGCTCACCAAGCGTTAGTGACAGCATGCTGTAAATTTCTCCAAGCATCTCGGTTTTGCGCTGACGGATAGCATTCTTCGACTTGCCGTCGGCAACCATCTTACGCAACTCCAGACCTTGCTCACGCAGCTTCGAAGAAACCAACTGACTCATGCGCGAGGTGCGCTCGGCGCTATAGGTCTCGGGCTGTGCTTCTACTGGCACAAGGCCATATTTCTCGGCGAGGTCGGCAGCGCCGCAGAATGTGCCACCATCGTTAATGGGGTGATGGAAGAAGAACTGCACTCGCTGGTCGTCAAGAGGCTTGTCGGCACAATCTATCACGCCTTGCAGCATGAGGTTGGCCTTCTCGAGCTGGTCATAGAAGAAAAGGTAGTCGTGGCTGTACTCCACGCGCATGGTGTCGTTGTGGCGGCGTGCGAAGTTGGCTCGCATCACGTTAAAGCTGGAGTACATCCAGCAGCGTCCGCTAGAGCGCTGGTTGTGGATGCTCTGCTTGGGAGTCTCGATACTGAAATGGGTGTCGGTGATTGTGTTGTTACGGTAATTCTTGGCTAGGTCGTCAATAGAATTTGCCGCCATAGCATTGCTCAGTGCGGCATTGCTCTTGCCGGCTGCCGCCTGTGTGATTTGTCGCATCATGTCGGCATCGATGCCGCCTTGAGCTCGGTTTTGCGCCATTGCTGGCATGGCGACCACCAATGCTGTGATAAGTGCTAATGTTTTGATTGCTTTCATGTTGTAAATATTATTAATGAGTTTTTTATATACTTTTCATAGCCTTTTGACGATAATACTCATTGAGGTTGTTTAGATATTCGGTCTGCGCATCGTAACACAGCACGAGAATTGCTATCAGTACAAAGGCATAGATTATCATCCATAGGGCAAACGAGCGGCGGTAGCTACCGCATTTCACGTTGAGCAGCACATAGAGGGCGATGACTACAAATAGCGGCTGCAGAGGCAGAGCATATCGGCTCACCGAACCTCCTGTGATGTAAGCGATAATCATAAACAGCGCCAATGGCCACCATGCCCACATTCCCAAGTTGTTGCTCTTGGGATGGAGGATAGTTATGTAGAGGAAGTAATGCAGGCACACTCCACCTACAAAATACCACATCAGCCTGAAGCGTGGCAGCAGGGAGAAGATGCTTGCGTGGGAGTAGTCATAAACCCAAGGGAAGGGTATAACATACTGCACTCCAGCGGTGACAGGCATCAACAGTAGGCGTTTCCACTCAGGATAGTGAAAGTAGTCGCCAATGATGGCGAAATAGGGCTGCTGCACAATACTCACCTTGAAAGCTAATGCCATAGCATCGCCGCCATCGACAGTGCGGTATTGTTGCCCAAAGGAGTATGAAAACAGAATGCTGAAAACAACAGTAATCACTGCTGCTATCACAGCAAGCAATGCGCCATATTTCCATTGGGTGCGATGATTGGAAAATACCATCATCAACGCCCCAAAAACGGCAAAATAGACAAAATTGGTACGCACCATTGCCATCAATAGGCATCCAGTGACGAATATCGCGATGTCGCGGTAGCGGTCACGCTTGCTCAATGTCTCACCACTAGCCATTCCAGCCAAAGTGTAGCCCACAAGCAAAAGACCTAGCGCACAGCCCGATTCCTTCTGGATTCTCAATCCCTGCGATATGAGAAATCCCATGAGCGACACCATGAGCATTGCCACCGCTGCGATTGTTGATGGCTTAAAGTCGTCAAACTTGCGGCACAACATCCTGCAAGCCACCTTGCCGGTCATCACAATGGTGAGCATCGTGAACATATAATTCATCGCCAATGGCCAAGCTATGCTCACTCCCAGCACTTTCCACTGCCACAGCATGAAGAGTGGCAAACCCTTAAATGGCAACTTAGGCGCAGGACAGCGGCCGTCATAGTGCGACAATGCCCAGGCATAGTATGCACCCGAGTCGGAATGAAGACCTGGTTCCTCAAGTGTCTCACCTATATCAACAGTGCATACCTTGATGCTCAGCACCACATACATCGCCAGCAGGAAGCCAACAATGAGCAGCAGCCAGTGCCCCCAGCAGCACCAGTAGCGACTGCGAGAATAAATAAATCGTGGAATGAGATAGGCTACTGCCATCGAGAGGATTACGCTGATAGCGTCGTGCAGTTCAAAGACCTTCACGGCAAATGCCGCCAGCAAAGCCAGCGCCAGCATTTCGCCTAGCAGATGCATCATGCTACCCGCCTTGAAAGGAAGTCTTATCCTATGTGCCACACTATTCTCTCGATTGGTCATCAGCTAATGGTATGAAATCAACTCGCAAATTTACGGTTTTCTTTGGTAGGATGCAATTAAAAATGAAACATTTGGCATTTTTTTCGTTTATATTTATCCAAATCTCAGTTTTTTGAGACAGGAGCAGCAAAGTGTGTCTAAGGACAACTAAAAAAACTGTCAACTAAAAACTGATAACTGAAAACTATTTATTATCTTTGCAGTGCTATGATACTGGAGCAGATTTCCATATTGAACTATAAGAACATTGCCGAGGCTCAATTACAGTTCTCAGGGAAGGTTAATTGCTTGATAGGCAATAATGGCATGGGCAAGACCAATGTGCTCGACGCCATCTATTACCTGAGCTACTGCCGCAGCTTCACTAGCAGCAACGAGCATAGCGCAGCCATCAACCACGATGCACAGTTCTTGATGCTGCAGGGACGTTATAGCCGTAAGGGGGCACCCGAGGAAATCTCTCTAAGCGTGCAACGTGGCAAGCGCAAGACAGTGAAGCGCAACGGCAAGGACTACAAGCGGCTTAGCGAGCACATTGGACTGCTGCCGCTCGTGATGGTATCTCCGCTAGACTGGGATTTGATACGTGGCGGGGGCGAGGAGCGCCGCCGACTCATGGACCAGATAATCTCGCAAGGTAATCGTCAGTATCTTGATGCCCTCATTCGTTACAACAAGGCCCTGGAGCAGCGCAACTCAATGATTAAGAACGACTATCGCGATCCTTTGCTCTATGAGACAGTGGAGCAGGCAATGGCAACATCGGCCACTCTGCTGCACAAGGCACGCAAGCAGTGGCTCGAGGAGTTTGCTCCAATCTTCATGCGCTACTATCAAGCGATTGCCGGTGATGACGAACAGGTGCGTCTGAGCTACAAGAGCCATTTGAGCGAACTCACGATGCAGCAGTTGCTCAATGCCAACCGCGACCGCGACATGATAATGGGCTACACTACTCGCGGCGTGCACCGCGACGATATTGAGCTATGGCTCGGCGACCATTCCATGCGCAAGACTGGGTCGCAGGGACAGTGCAAGACCTACACAATCGCGCTTCGAATGGCGCAGTTTGAGTTCCTGAAGAAATACACTGGCACCACACCCATACTGCTGCTTGACGACATCTTCGACAAACTCGACGAGCAGCGAGTGGTGAGCATCATCAATGTGGTGAGCAACAGTCAAGACTTTGGGCAGATATTCATCACCGACACCAACCGCACTCACCTCGACGAGATAATCGCAATGATGAGCGGTGACTATGCCATGTTTATGGTAGAGAACGGCGCCATCACACCTATCGCCAGCCGCCAGGAGGAGGCACACCAATGAAACGAACCGAGGCAAAGTCGATAGCCGAGATAATAGGCGACTTCATGCAGCAAGAAGACATAGAGGATGCTGTGCTCGAGCAAAAAGCGTTGAGGTTGTGGCATCAAGTGGTGGGACCTGGCGTAAACCGCATGACTACCGAGCGATTTGTGGATAATGGTGTGATAACAGTGAAAATTTCCTCAGCTGCCCTGCGCAACGATCTTATGCTCTCGCGCTCAGCAATCATCGCTCAGCTTAACCAACTAGTGGGCAAGCCGGTAATAAGGGAAATTGTGTTCCGATAATAGCAAAAAACTTAACACCTAAAAACTTAACACTTAATCATATATGGACTTCAACATTACTAACCCATTCCATTGCGAGCTGCCAGTGCAGCTGCGCTTCAGCGACCTCGACACGTTGGGGCATGTCAACAACTCGGTGTATCTCAACCTCTTTGACCTGGGAAAGAGCATATACTTTGAGCGGGCTGCTGGCGAGCGCCAGGATTGGAATAACGTGAACGTGGTGATTGCCAACATCAACTGCAACTTCCTGCATGAGACTCTCTTTGACGAGCCGCTGGTAGTTAAGACGCAAATCGACCACGTGGGGAACAAGAGCTTCACAGTGCTGCAAATTCTCCAGAACACCGCCACCGGTGAGGTGAAATGCGTGTGCTCGCAGGTGATGGTATATCTTGACCCCGAGACTCGAATGCCGGCACCGCTGCCACAGCACTGGCGCGACTGCTTTGCAGCCTTCGAAGGGAGACCAATGTAATAAAGACTTTGCAACAAACTCTAAATCATAATATTTATAAAATCACAACCATTATGAAAAAATTAGTCTATCTCATTGTTGTAGCGATTGCTGCGCTAGGGTCTGTCACCGCTAACGCCCAAAACGCTTTTCACGCTAAAACCGACAAAAACGGATTCTACAAAGTGCTTGACTGCCAAACTAGTCCTTCATATTTCAAGGCCACAAGCGAACAGAACGAGGATGGTTCTTACAATGTCAAAATCTATCACGGGCGCCAACTGGCTCAGACAATAAAGTGTGAAGTGACCGGAGAAGAACTCTACTTCATTGATGCAAATTTTGACGGGAATCTCGACATCGTGGTTGGACCCGCTACAGCACGCAATTACAGTACAATCTTGCTTTGGAGCGACAAGAAGAACGAGTTTGTTCCCACAGGAGTCGAACTCAATGGCTATTTCCTCGTAAACCCCAAAGCCAAGATGTGGGTAGGGCTGAGCAGCGGTGGCGCCAGCTCAACATACTACACAAAATATATTTGGAAAGGCAACAAATTCGAAGTCTCTGAGACGCTTATGGAGTTCAGCGAACCAAGCGAATATGCCGACTATGGTGTAACCACAAAGTACACCCTCATCAAGGGCGATGACTACTACAGCCCAGCATCTGTAGGCTGCGTGAAACAGAGAACCAACAAGCGCGTAAAACTTCCAAAAGACTGGCAGCGCATCCTCAACTCGTTTGACAATATGTAGAAACAACATCTATAAACATTACTATTAAAAATAACATTAAATTTACCACAAAATGAAAAAGACCTTTTATCTACTTTTAGCAACTATGTTGCTGGCTGTAACAGGCATGACACTCACTGCCTGCGGTGATGACAATGATGAACCCAGCGGTGGCGACATCGTGGGAACTTGGGAATCAGACACCCCATGGCTTTCTTCTCCTGGCGGTCTTTATGAGGATTTTTATGAATCTATAAAAACATATACCAAATTCAATCAAAACAACACTTATGTCTCAGTTTCTGACATGATTCTAACTGATGAGTGGGTAGAGTTAACAGGTGAAGACAAACATCAGATTGAAATAGACCGAGGTACATATACGATTTCGGGTAATAATCTCACAACAAAGTCCTACGATGACGAAACTGAGACAAGCCTGCCTTGCACATATAGCATTAAAGGAAATAAAATGACTGTGAAAACTCTGGGCATGACCTTCACATTTACTCGTGTATCAGATAGCTTAATTGATCACTACCTGCACTAATTCCCCAAAAAGAAACAATTGCAACCGGCCGCAACACATTACCAAGGTGCGGTCGTTGTATTCTTCGTTATTGGGGAATATGACATTCTGATTCAATAGAAATAAATACATAAATTTGCGATAATCATAAATGAATTATATCTTTGTGGCAAATAATCTATTGAAACTTTAATTGCTATGAGACGTATTATCGGAATATTACTGCTTGCCATCGTGTGCGGAGGTAGCATCACAGTTGATGCTCAAAATTATGACTCTGTGCTTAAGGCACGCAAACCTAAGACCGACGCCAACGGCTATTACAGCCTCCTCAAATGCCCCACATCACTACCTAATGTGAAGGTAACGACAGAACAAAACGATAACGGCAGCTATAACGTTAAGGTATTCATAAAAGGCAATCCTGTCGATTCATTCACCTGTGAGTCAACAAGCGACGACGTGCGATTTGTCGATGCCAATTTCGACGGCTATTACGATATTTTAATAGGTCCTGCTACATCACGCAACTATAGCAGCCTCTACCTATGGGATCCACAAAAACAATGGTTCTACCATGCTGTTTCATCTGACAACCTCAATGGCCGTTTCATCATCAACCCAGCCAAGAAACAATGGGTGAGCGCAGGGTCAAGCAGCTACTGCTCAATGTACTACACTATCTTCCGTTGGGACGATGACAAAGAAGTTGACATCGAGTCGCTCATCGAAATCAGTGACCCTACGGAATATGGTTCCTACGGTGTGAAACGTCGATACACCATCATCAAAGGTGGCGACTTCGACAAAATCTCCAAAAACCGCAAACAACATACCAACAAAAAACAGCCCTCCCAAAACAGTGGAGAATCATCCTCAACGAGTTTGATAAATTTGATCATCTGGAGTAAGAAAACTAAAGCGAACTAACAAAGACTATGACAAACAATAAATGCCCCTATTGTGGAGCAACTTTGCAGAAGATACAAGGCTATAACTTTGTGTGTGAATACTGCGGAAAAACAACCCCAGTTGATGCTCAAACCAGGGCTGCGATTGATGCTGCAAGAAACGCTAAGCAACGGCAAATAGCGATGGCGCAACAGCTTTGCCACCTTTGAGAGACGAAACATGTAAACGACAATAATTAACCACTTAAACGTCTTATTATGACCACATTTTTCAAAAGTATATTACCTATAGTAATGGCAATTATCGCACTAGGTTGCTATGCACAGACCAACAAATACGTAGATATAAACGGGTATTACAACTTGATGAATGCCCCTCAAACCAACAGTAAATATAAAGCCCAATCGACAGAGAACGAGGACGGCTCTTACACCACAAATATTTACAACGGCAAAAAACTGCTTCAATCATTCAAGCATGAGGCAACATCAGGTGAAGTGCGATTTGCCGATTTGAACTTCGATGGCTACGTTGACCTCTTTGTGGGACCAGCTTCTTCGCGCACCTACAACACTATATACCTCTATAACAAGAAAACTGGAAAATTTGTGCCTACACAGAAAGAAGCTAGTCTCAACGGATTTTTCCTAGTCAACGATAATAAGAAACACTTCGTTAGCATGGGTAGCAACGGCGCCAGCTCAACTATCTATTCAAAATACATCTGGAACGGCAATAAACTAGAAGTCTCTGAGTCGCTCATGGTGTTTAGCGACCCAAGCGAGTATGCTGAAAATGGCGTCACAACAAAATTCACACTCATCAAGGGCAATGACTTCTACAGCCTTAAATCGATAGGCTGCGTGAAGTTGAGAACCAACAAATTCAATAAACTTCCCAAAGAGTGGCAAATAATCATATATTCATTTGATGATATGTATTACCAACTATGACAAACAATAAATGCCCCTATTGTGGAGCAACTTTGCAGAAGACGCAAGGCTACAACTTTGTGTGTGAATACTGCGGAAAAACAACCCCAGTTGATGCTCAAACCAGGGCTGCGATTGATGCTGCAAGAAACGCTAAGCAACAGCAAATAGCAATGGCGCAACAGCGGGCAATTAATGATAGATTTCAAAAGAAAACAAAAAAGGGCTGTTGGATTGCTATAATCATTGCTATCTGTGCAATATCTATTCCTTCTGGTATTAGTATTTATTCTAGCTACAAAAAGAAACGTGATAAAGCCGAAGAGCAAGAAAAAATCGAGAAAGTACAACAAGATATTTTATCGAGCAATCCTAATTCAGTTTACGTTGCGCCATCCGACATTTTCATAACCAACAATAAAGAACTCATAGGACATCTTAATCAAGACCTAATCACGACTCTCAAACAGAAGGGGTATGTTGAAGATGGAGCACTAACCTATTCCTATTATGTAAACGGCAAACCAAAAGAAAAGAATTCATCAGTTTATAACTCCACAAAGCCATTAATCACGGTTGAAATCAATTCCTATAAACCTATCACTAACTACAGCGAAAGGCTTAATGAAACCGACGCTGTTCATAGTGTTGCTATAATTATTGCCAACCAAGACATAAGAAAAGCCTATGAAAACAGTTTTAAAAAAGACCTGAGAAACATTGGGTTTGGCAATAAACCTAATTATGATTTCAGGATTAAACTTAAAAGTTCTTTAGAAATGGATGATTTCGACCTCATTAGGTTTGGGACACAAAAAACGATAATAGACACTACATTTTCATCAGAATATTATACTAGCACTGAAACACATATTATCCCTAATTGGGAAGGCGTGAAATGCGGAGAAAAATATTCCTATGAGAATAAAATAGAATGTGTCGCGTTTAGAGAATTCTAACCAAAACACTAATAACTATTTATATTAGTGTCCGGTAAAAGTTTTTTGTTGAGATAAAAAAAGGATGAAACCCTTGTGTGAGTTTCAGCCTTTCGTTACCTTTGTTTTCACCACAAAAACATATATAACGATGAACAAAGGTACACATTTTATCGCACAGCCTATGTATGGTCAGCTAATAGATTTGCTTGACAAGTCAAAAATCATCAAATTCAGTCGTGAGAACGGCTGAGAGCGCTATGTGAAACATTTTGACACCTGGCAGCATCTGGATCAGATAATCGTGATTATCAATAATAATCTTTTGAGTTATCGACCAATATATCCTTTCACAAATGCCTCCACGGCATAGAGTGGCACGTTCTGCATCCAGCCCTGGTCGATGTGGGGCTGCATTGAGAATCGCAAGGATTGAGCTACTCTAGCGCTATGAGTCTTAGAGAATGTTGCCAGCGACTTTGCTTTAACATTCACTTCGGCTTTCACCTCAATTGGCACAATGTTGCCTTCTATCTGGCACAGGAAATCAATCTCTAATGTTGAATTGGGCTTACTGTAATAATAAGTGTGAACTCCATCAATAGATTTGAGCTGAGTGAGTACATAATTCTCGGTAAAAGCCCCTTTGAAAATACTGAACACATTATCCTTTACCAGCATCTCATCGGGTGAGGCAAGAGCCATAGCCCCCATCAGACCCACATCGAGCATAAAGACTTTGAATATATCGCGGTTAGCAAAGAATTTCAACGGCATTTCCACTTGCCTGATATTCTCCACTTTATATATTAGTCCCGCATCTTGCAGCCATTGCAGAGCGTTGTCGAAATAACTTGCCCTGGCTCCCGACTTTACTGCACCAAAGATAAACTTCTTGTTCTCTCGCGCCAAATGCTCGGGCACAGAGTCCCACACAAGCCTAACTCGCTGAGTCTCTCCTGCGGCATGCTTTGCAAAGTCGCGAACATAGGCATTAAGTATCTCCTCGTGAATAGCCCTCACACGAGAAGGATCGGCACATTCTAAATATGTGGTCACAGCCTCGGGCATCCCGCCAACAAAATAATAAAGCCTCAACTCATCGACAAAAATATTGTGCAGGGGATTTATTATGTTCCAGTCAAGGCTTTGCAACACATCAACAAGTTGTTGCTTGCCTCGAGCCATCAAGAACTCAATAAATGTCATGGGATATAGACGCAACGTCTCAACCTTTCCCACGGGAAACGACTGGCCTTGCAAGTTAAATATCCCTAACAATGAACCTGCTACCGCAACATGAAGGGAACGAGCATTCTCACAAAAATATTTGAGCGATGCCACACCACCTGGCAACTCCTGAATCTCGTCAAGGAACAATAGAGTCTTGCCAGGAATTATCTTTTGCAGCGAATATGCCTCAAGACCTAGCAAAATGCGGTCGATGTTGTAGTCTATCGCAAACAGTTGCTTTATTGCCTCGTTATTCTCGCAGTTGATATACACCATATTGTCAAACTCATTCCTACCAAATTTTTGTAGAATATAAGTCTTTCCCACTTGCCTTGCTCCCTCAAGAACTAATGGTTTGTGGTCGCTGCGATGCTTCCACTCAAGCAATTTACTGTAAATAAGTCGCTTCATGATTATTTTAAATTAGTTTTGCACTGCAAAATTACACTTTTATGAGCGAATATGCAAAATTATTTACACTTTTATGAGCATATAATTGTAAAAATTTACAATTTTATGTGGATATAATTGTAAGAGCCGACGAGCAAACAAGGCTATGTTATGTTTTTATACTTGTCTCGTCAGCTCGTTTCTTGTTAGCTTGTTAGCGATAACACATTAGTTAAAAAAAAGAAATCTGCTTTGTCTATGCAAAAAAAATAATAATTTTGGCATTCATTTTGCAATATTGATGAAAAGTGTGAGTAATAGAATTAATCACGATAAAAACATTCATAAAACTATATAACAAAGATGGACTATTCACTAATCGCCAATTCTGGCATTCAACTACTGTCGAAGCGCATTGACATCAACCTCAACGCGGGGTTCAAGTGCCGCTTCGCCGAGTCGTTCGACGACGAGCGCTTTCAGTGGAAACTGGAATTTGCCTACACCCTGAGTAACCAGATTGTGGTGCTCACATCGCAGCTGCGAGAGAAAGGGTATCTCGACAACGACAACAAGCTCACCACGAGCGAGGCGGTGATTCTCGCCAACCCCGAGGTGCAGCAGTTCAATGTTGCCGAAAACGAGGAGGATAGCCTTGGCATCTTCTTCTCTAAACTTGCTGCCAACAACAAGTTCCTGAGCCATTACTTCAATGTGTGGCTACCAATGCCGTTTATTGAGAAAGATGAGACTGGCGACTACAAGAAGGGACCATACAACTGGTGCAAATTCATGATTGTGCCTCGCGAGACCAATGCCGGCATCCTCACTGCCGACGTGGTGCTGGCCTTCGACACACAGGCGCGCTACAACACCATGGATGCCTATAAAGAATATCCCGTGTTTATGAGCGATGGCGAGACCGAGAAGATATTTGGTCTGTGCGGCAATGAGCGCCAGCTCATCGACTACTGCACATGGAACAAGAATTGGGTGCGCGACTACCTAATGGAAATCGCCTACCCCGACGCCAAGAATTTCGACGTACTTGAACTCAAGGACGGCAGGCACAAATATGAGTTCCTCGCCACCTACCTGATGCTTATCAAGTACCTGAGCAGTCTCGACGACTTCTTCCCCACCGTTAAACTCATGCGCGATCGCGACGTGAACATCGTCAACGTGGAGATGATTATCGACATTGGCAACTCGCGCACCTCGGCACTGCTCTTCGAGAACAACAATTTCACACAAGACTTCACCAAGGTTGATCCACTGCGACTGCAGAACTTCACCCATGTGATACTCCCCAACGGTGACCTCAACCGTGTGGAGGAGACCTTTGATATGCGACTCGCGTTCCGCAAAGTGACTATAGGCAAGAATATCGCTGGCAGCAATCAGTTTGTGTGGCCAAGCATCATCAGGCTGGGACGTGAGGCTAACTACCTCAACCACGAGGCAACAGCGCTCAATCTGGGCCTGGAGACACTCTCCACCAACTCTAGCCCTAAGCGCTACTTGTGGGACAACAAGCGCACCGAGAACGAGTGGCGCTTCATCAACATTGGTGACGAGAACTACTCGCTGCCACCCATCATTGAAGGCCTCACCTGCTTCATCAACGACGACGGCACCTACAATGCCGAGGGCTATGGCATTGGGGCGCACTACTCGCGCCGCTCGCTCATGACGCTCGCATTCATTGAGATTATAGAGCAGGCCATTACCCAAATCAACAGTTTCCAGTCGCGCGAGCGCCATGATCTGCGCAACACTCCGCGCCGACTCGAGCGGGTCATCATCACCTGCCCCACAGCGATGTCGCGAGTGGAGCGTCAGGCCCTCTACAGCAGCTTTAGCGATGCGGTAAAAATCATCAATTCCTATCACCACATCATCGACAATAACAGCATTGCCTTGCAAATGCAGGTGATTCCCGGCAACCAGCCACGACGCTACGACGATGATGAGCACAAGCAGTGGTACTACGACGAGGCCACCTGCTCGCAATTCGTGTATCTCTACGCGCAATTCTGCGAGCGCTACAAGAACCGCAGCGACCTCTTCTTCAAGCTCTATGGCAAGAAGCGCGACATCGACGGCGTTCCTTGCGACACCCTCAAGGTGGGCTCAGTAGATATTGGCGCCGGCACCACCGACGTGATGGTGTGCCAATATCGCTACAACGAGAGCAATCCCTCACAAATCAGTCCTAACCCCATCTATTGGGACAGCTTCAACTTGGCTGGCGACGACATGCTCCAGCAACTGGTGCAGAATGTAATTATCGAGGGTTCGAGCGGCATCCTCTACCGCCACCTCACCGAGAAGATGGGCAAGAGTCACCAAGAGGCTTATAAGGTTCTTTATCACTTCTTCGGTCAGGACAACAATATGATGACCTTCAAAGACCGCATTATGCGCCGCGACTTTAACATGCAGGTCAATGTCCCCGTCATGTACCGCTTCCTCAACCTGCTCAGCGAGGGAGAGCGATATCTCGAGATTGGCTACGACGAGATGTTTGGCGACAGCAAGCCCAGCGACATCGTGTGCGAGGCCTTTAAAGAGCGTTTCGGGTTTGAACTCAGCGAGGTGGTATGGACCTACGACCACAACGTGCTCTCGCAGCATGTGGAGAAGTCGCTCGACTCGCTCATAGAGTCAATTTCCACCCTGCTCTATGCCCACGATTGCGACATAGTGGTACTATCGGGACGTCCCACAATGCTCAAGCCCATCAAGGACTGCTTCCTCAAGTACTTCCCTGTGAGTCCCAACCGACTCATCGTTCTTGGCAAGTACCGCATTGGCCGCTGGTATCCTTTCAAAGACGAGAATGGCTACATGCACGACACCAAGAGCATCGTGCCAGTGGGTGCCATGATTGGCTACCTAGCATCGATGGCGGGCGGTCTCAACGAGTTCTCACTCGACTTGACCAACCTCAGCGACAAACTAGCGCCCACCACTGAGAGTTTCTACAAGATGGGCGGCATACCAAAAGAGGAGTGCATTATCACTCCTACCATCAACAATGGCCGCATTACCATCAACTCCTTCCCGTGCTACATCGGAGCCAAGCAGTTTGACATCGGCATCTATCCGCTAAGGCCGTTCTATGTGCTCGAAATTGACAACCGACGCATCAAGGAGCGTATCAGCAAGGGCAAGACACTCACCCCCGAACAGCTGCAGCGCATGCTGCGCGACTACCGCGATGAGTTGTTCAAGAAGGGCCCATTCACCTTTGAGATAGAGCGTGAGGCCTACGATGAGGACAAGGAGCTCATAACCATCGCATCGGTTACCGGCAGCGACGGCGAGGAACTCAAGACCGACGACTTTATGCTGCAAGTGCAAAGTATCAACGACCCACAATGCTACTGGCTTGACTCAGGAGAATTTAACTTGAATATTGCAACCACCGACTTAAACGAGTTCACAGTTCAGAGTTAAAAGTTCAGAGTTCCACGATAAACGATAAACGACCAACGATAAACGATCAACGACAACTATGAACATCAATCAATATCTTCACATTGTAGAGAAAGCCATTTCATGGCAATCTAATGTCCCCGATAGCGAGAGGCAGAACTACCTTGAGCAGCTGGTAAACCTTCGTCGTGCGTTCAAGAAAATCCAGTTTGCCGCCGATGAGCGATGCTCCACCGCCGCCTTTGGCGAGAGCCAGATGGGCAAATCCTATCTCGTGAGCGCGCTGATGAGCGACCCCGGCAAGCCCTTCACCGTCACCGACGGCCGCCGTGAATACAACTTCATCGACGAGATAAACCCCAGCAATCCCAACTCGCGCGTAGAGGCCACTGGTGTGGTGACACGATTCACCTCTAGCACCGACCCCGCCGTTCCCGAAGGATACCTCAAAGCACGCCTGCTGTCGGTTGCCGATATCATCCTAGTCTTGTGTGAAGCCTATCACACACAGACCGACTATGACAACTCCGAGATTAAGAAAATCGACTATATTCGCCAATACTGCGACTCCGTTGGCGTGTCGTCGGTACCAAATCCCTCACCCATCCTCACCCAGGACGACGTGATGGACATCTACGACTACCTGCGCAACTCCACTATGAAGCAGCGTGTCGCCAATCTCACCGACCCAGAGTCGGGGCTGTTTGCGTTCCTCTTGTTCAACGTGAACCGCCTCAGCGATGACCAACTCATTTCGGCTATCAAGCTGCTATGGTTCGACAATCCATCCATCAACCGCCTCTTCGACACCCTCATCACAGCCTACCGCTCCATAAGGTTCAACTCCACGGTGTATGTTCCCTTTGATGCGGTGCTCAAGAAGCATGGCACGCTGCTCGACGTGGCTCGCCTCGATGAGATTTATGACGAAAGTGAGATAGAACTTCCCGACTATCGCCCCACCACCATTGTCACCACCCAGCAGGGTATGTCAATAGAGATGAACAAGGGCGAACTCAGCGCTCTCGTTGCCGAGCTCTACATGTCGCTGCCCACCCTCGAGAGCGAGACACGCAACTTCCTATCATGTCTCGACATCCTCGACTTCCCCGGCGAGCGACGTCCCGAGAACATGGCCAGCGAGAAGCTCACCAATGGCAAGAACCTCTCGGTGGTGCTGCGACGCGGCAAGGTGACCTACCTCTTCAATCGCTACAGCGACACCAAGCGCATCAGCTCCCTCATGCTCTGCCACAACAATATGCAGAGTGCCGAGAGCAAAATGGGCATTGTCCTCGAGAACTGGGTTAATAAGAACGTGGGGGAGACTGCAGCTCAGCGCGACACTTTCATGCACGACACACAAATGTCGCCTCTATTCATCATCAGCACATTCTTCAACCTCGACCTGGAATATCAAACCAACGACTCACCCGACAAACTCGAAGAACTACGACGTCGCTGGGACAACCGCTTCAAGATTGTACTTGAGAAAGAAGTGCTGCGCGCCAATACCGACGAGGACCAAACTCACTGGTTCAACCAGTGGACCACTGGCCATCCCTTCCGCAGTATTTTCATGCTTCGCGACTTTAAGTACTCCACCAAGTCGTTTGACGGCTACAATCCTAACACCAAGTCGCCCGAGACCGAAGAGATTATCCCAGCGGCATTCCCCAACTTCATGCAGTGCCTCAAGGACTCTTTCGTGAACTATGACTTCGTACAGCAGCATTTTGTTGACGCCAGTCAGGCATGGGATAGCGCAGCAACCCTCAACAACGACGGTACCAAGCCCATTATAGCCGCTCTCAACCAGCTAGCGCCACGCGTTAAGCAAGCCCGCGACAATATGTTTGGCGAGGAGATAACTCGACTCGTGGCTTCTCTTAAGAGTCTGCTCACCAAGTACTACCACAGCGGTTCGGCCGACGACGAGATACGCAAGGCTAAACGCCAAGCAGCGCAAGCCAATCTGCAGTTGGCAAAGATTGAAGGTGCCGACAAGGCTGCCTTTGGAAAGATGCTCGACATAATGATGATTGACGAGCCTCACCTCTATGAGATAATTCACAACGCACTCAACAACACGGTGGCCACGACATCGCAGCCCGACCCAGAGATGGAACTGTTCATTAGGTTCGGACTCGACCCCAAGGCATCACGCGCCGATAATCTCACTAGGTTGTGCGACGCTCTTGGCGTGGATACCGAGGAAGAGTGCATCGAGATGCTATCAACTGAGGGATTTGACATCAACAAGCTATTGAACGCCAATTTTATGGCCAACTCGCAATCAGACCAAGTGGCTACGATGGTAGAGAACTTCTGGATTGACCAGTTCCTTACTCAATATGCTGTGCCCAAGTGCAAAGACAACATCCCCGCTGTGAGCGACATGACCACCAACCTCATAAGGCTCTACCGCTTCCTGGGAATGCATGACCGCATCACTAAGCGCATCGACGAGTATATAACCACCTTCGACAAAGACAGTGCTGTGGCTATCATTGCCGACTATCTGGCAATGGAATTCAACCACTTCGTCACTACCTTTGGCTTCGATTACCTCGACAATAAGCATCTCAACAACATCCTCGAGAAAAATGCCAGACTCAAGCTCAACATCAGCGAGGATATGCTCTCGGCACACAACACCTCCAGCGGAGTGAAGCTGCTCGAAGAACTAGACCACGCCAAGAAGGACAATATCACCGACCGCAAGACTCTCATGCGACTGCCACGCTATGGGTTTATGCTCAGATGGATTGAGTATCTGAAAGTGGGATACATCCTCTCGTGCGACCTTCCCGACTATGACATCGCCGCCAACAAGCGCCTCGGGGAAATCATTAACGAGATTGACGCTTAAGCCGGTTAGAAGTTACGGGTAAGTACACCAAACTAAAAACTGAAAACTCAAAACTATAAACCATAAAGAGTTAACTATTATGCCAAACGTGAAAAATAAAGTGCGACTGTGCACCACCTCCCCCATGAGCATATTTATTGTGGAGAACCTGGGTGGCACACCGTTCTACAACAGGCGAGACGACTTTGAGAGATTGCTTGACAAATATGTCACCAATCCTCGCTATAAAAACTTCTTCGCCATGCCCTATTTTGAGCCCGCACTACACGGGTTGGAGTGGCATGTTGACCCCGAGTTTGCTTATGCCGTGAAACTCTCTTCTTTGGTAGGCACACAGCAATACTTTGCCGCCAAGCAATATATTGCCGAAGCAACCAGCTACTTCCGCACCCTCGCAACACAAGTTAACGAGTGGGAGCAGCCCTACTTTAACTGCCTCATCAAGTATATTGACTCTACCGATATCGACGAGATGGCATTTGTAGCAAATTCGCAGGTGATTTTGGGTGTGTGGGGCATCAGGTCGATGCCTGGTCAGAGCATGAACACCTCTATCGTCACCAATGTTGAGGACACGCGCCTGCACAGGGTATCGTTTGAGACTAACAACGCCACCCTGCAAGGCACCACGTCGTTCATGAGGCGGCATGGCTACAAGCTACACCCAGGCATTGATGTTCCTAAGGTGATTCCCGACGACGGTTTCGTCTTCGTGAGCTGGATGCCTTTTGACCCCAACAATGCCCAGGTCAACGAGGACTTGCACTTTGTGGCACAATGCGAGGAGATAAAGACTCCACCGCCATACCAACCCGAGTCCGAAACGCTGCCACCACCATTACACGAGTCACGCATGTGTCAAGTGAAATTTGAGAACGGCACCTTTGGCACCCTGAGTGGCACGTCGCCATCGCTCACTGTGCCCTCGGGCACCGTGCTCACGCCAGCGATGATACCTCTCGTAACACCCCTCAAAGGATACTCCTTCCTGGGATGGGACAAACCTGTGGATAAACCCATAACTGGCGACACCACCTTTGTGGCACAATATTCTAAGTTGCCTTGGTGGAAACGCTGGTTTGCCGACGGCTGCCTGCGCTGGTTGCTGCTGGCACTGCTCGCCCTGTTACTGTTCTTGCTACTAGCCATCGTACTCACCCGCTGCACCTCGTGCACAGGAACCTTTGGTGGCTGTGTGCGCGACGCTCACGACATGATAATGGGTGCCGACACTACCGACACCATACGTGGCCGCACGCGCGTCATTATCCATGACGAACGAGTAATTAACCGCATACGTACCGACGATGGCCGCTACATCGACGACAATGGCAATAGCCGTGGCGTGAGAGACATTTCCGACGACTTGGACGGCGATGACCCAGTCTCTCCACCGCTAGTTGACGATAATGGTGATCCAATCTCCGACCGAGGCCGCCTCAACCCCAACGATCCCAACAGTCCCGAGGTGGTGAGCGACCGCCTCAACATCTTCTTCGATAACGACAACCCCGATTTCCAGAAGTTTGCCACCGAGTTCAAGCGCAACTATCCCGGCGAGCAATACAAGATTATAGGCAAAGACAAGAACACCCGTTGGTTGCTGGTGCAGGTCCCGCCTGAGGAACGCCCAAAGATTCGCGATGAGCTACCCTCAAAGATACCATCAATGAAGTTTAAAGTAGTTGATGAGGTAATTATGGCGGGCGGGCAGATGCCAGGCTCAAGGTCCAATCTACCCAAAGGATGGCACCTCGATGCTGCCCACATCAAGCAGGCATGGCAAATATCTAAAGGCATAGCCAACGTAACGGTGGCTGTCGTTGACGACGGCATCGACTTGAACCATGAGATGTTCTCAGGACGCATCACCAAGCCTTACAATGTGTTTCGCTGCGATGACCATTTGAGCTCAGGAGTAGGACATGGCACCCATGTGGCTGGCCTCGCCGCTGGCAGCACTGCTCATGTGAACCAAGGTGCCGCTGGAGTAGCCCCAAACTGCAAAATCATGCCCGTGCAGGTGTTTGACAATGGCCAATGCACCATTTCAGGAGTGATACGCGGCATCATGTATGCCATACGCAACAACGCCGACGTCGTGAACATATCCATTGGCACCGCCTATCCTGTGGAACTGGGCAACATGGTACCCATCGAGGAGCAGAAGGAGGTGGCACGCAGCTATTACAAACCCGCCGAGGACGTGTGGAAATGGGTCTTTGAGCAGGCGGACAAGAAAAACACAATACTCGTGTTTGCCGCTGGCAATAGCCATCTTCTGGCTGCCATGCAGCCGCAACTAAGGTCGAAGAACACCATCAACGTTGGGGCGTTAGGCAAGAACAACACCATGACTGAGTGGTCAAACTTTGGTAGCACCGTCTATGTCACAGCACCTGGCGAGGGAATCTACAGCTCCATGCCAGGCAACCGCTATGAAGCACTCGACGGCACCAGCATGGCAGCGCCCATCGTCACTGGCGTAGTGGCGCTGATGAAATCGGTAAACAAAAACGTCACCGTGAGTCAAGCTCTCACGGCGTTTACATCTACCGGCGTGAACATTCGCAACGGCAATCAGAGTGGCCCTGCAATTCAGGCCGACAAAGCAGTGAATAAAGTCAAGCAAAGATAGTATTCAGAAAGATTATGGGCAATAAAAAGTTTAACTTCGCTTTTGTCATCTCTATCATCGTTCTTCTCATCTATTCCTACATCGTGTTTATGGGAATAGTGTATTGGAAAGATGGTGACATTGTGCAAGGCATCATCTACTCAGTGGCATTGATTGCGGTGACTCTCGCGTGCATCGTCATCATGTGCAAGGCCAAAGCCACACGATGGAAGAAGACTGGCAACATAGTGCAGATTGTGTGTGGAGCGGTCATCCTTGTTGCGCTGGCGCTGAGCACTATGCCGTTTGCCCATTTCATCAACCTCGTAGTTAAGCAGAAAGAAATTTCCCAATCATTTGAGAAAGCCCACTTGTATGGTTCTCAGAGCGCGGTAGCCTACAACAACTACGTGAAAGAACGCGAAGCAAAGACACGTGACTTCCTCAACGCCGTTGACGCAGGACATGGAGTGAGAAACCCTTCGGAATATGAGGCAATCTTCGGACTGCCAGGAAACGACAGCAACACCGAAAAAATTGACCGCATGATAAACAGCCTCCACAAAATTCTACTACCCGAATCGGTAACACGTGCCAGTGATGAGGCACTCAATAATCTGGATAAAGGCGCAAAGATGAGTGTGTGGAACATCGCCATGCCGCAATACATAAACAGCATCGACAAGATGGTAAAGAATAATGTCGAGACTTTCAGCAACCTCAGCAAGAAAGCCCATGGCTACAAGGGCGACAACGACTACCCGCCGTTCACCTACCAGCAATACACCAACCAGAATGCGCAGCTCAAGGAAATGCTCACTCACATGTCGATGCCATCAATCGTTTCCATCATCGCAGCGCTGGTGTGCTTCGCCTTCATGCTGTTGCCCTACTACCTCGTGGAGCGTGACCTGGCCCAAGGCACTAGCGGCAAGCGCAATCCGCTTGCCTCCTCACCCTCTACTCGCCCCAATGGCAGTCAGCGCCGCAGCCGCCTCAGCGAGAGAGAAGAACGAAAAAACCAATAGTTTATACTCGCATAAAAAGGTTAGTGTTAGCAACTGAAAACTAAGAACTAAAACTGATAACTCATAACTGATAACTGACAACTGATAACTGACAACTCAAATGAATATGCCCACTAAAGAATATGTATTAAGTATAGCTCACGGCGTGCCAGTGCCCAACCTCATAAGGTCGATTCAGCGAGGCATAATTACCCTCGACGAATTGAAGAGAATACAACTTGCTCCCGAGAAACTCGAAGTCATTGAGCAGAAACTGAGAGCCGAAGAAGACCAGTTATGGGCCAAAGCATGTCAAAGCGGAGAAGCAGCCGACTTCTTCAGCTATCTGACAATATATCCCAACGGACTCTTTGCTGAGCCATGCCGGCAGGCGCTGATATCGGGAGAGGAGCACTTCTGGAAAGGTATTCTCGACAGTGGCTCTGTTCCCCTGCTAGAGCAGTATCTTAAATTTTACGAGCCTCTTGGAGGCGCTCACATCTATGAGTGCCAAGAAATGATTCAAGACCCCGACTGGGTGCAGGTGAAGAAACAACCCACACTCGTCAACATCGAGGCCTACCAACAAGCCAATCCCGGCAAGCACCACATTGAGATTGCTCAGATGCTAGATGCCATCACCGACGATATCGATTGGCAAAAAGCACTGCACACTGACGACACGCCAGCCTTTCAGGCCTATCTTGCTGCGCATCCACAGGGCAAATTTAAAGCTCTAGCACAAGAGCGCATCGATGCTGCTGCAGGCCATGACGAGTTTGTAGCTAATATGAACAACGACCTCAAGAATGCCGACGAGATACAAAAAGCCGTGACTAGCAAGATAATAAGCTGGGAGGACGTGATTAAGGTTTATGGGGCCGAGCGAGCACAGGCCATCCAGAACTTCGTTGGGCGCAACATCCAGCCCAACCCCAACATCCCCGTCGCACTCACTAAGGACTCTACCGAGGTGTATTTCTGGGGCACTCCGTCATCGGGAAAGACCTGCGCGCTAGGCTCAATATTGTGTGGTGCCATGAACAACTACTATCTTGAGCCACAGCAGTGCCAAGGCTATCACTACATGACTCAACTGCGCAATGTGTTTGACTCCCACAACAAATATTGCAGTCTGCCACCCAGCACCATCGTCAATGTGATACAAGAAATGGTATTCACCATCATCGATGAAAAGAAGAAGCGTCACCGAGCCACCTTCATCGACATCGCTGGCGAGATATTCCGTTCTATTTACTACAACATGAACCACATGTTCCTCGACCAGGAGCATAAGGAGACCCTCGCTCACGTGATGAAATTCCTCCATGACAACAGCAACCCCAAGATTCACTTCTTTGTGGTGGAATATGGCGCCGAGAGCAACCAGTGGGAAGATATTTACATGCGTGATTACCTGCAAGCCTGCTCGCTCTACATCAAGGACAACAAGATTCTGAATAACTCATCGGGAGTGTATGTCCTCGTCACCAAGTGCGACAAGATGCATTGCCCCGACGAGATGATTGTTGACAACGCCGAGCAATATGTGCAAAAGAACCTCAGTTCGTTCTACAAGAACCTGCAGGACGCCTGCAATGATGCCTGCATCAACGATTTCAAGGTGATACCCTTCTCTATTGGAGAGGTGTTTGCCGGCAAGATATGCTCCTACGACGACAGCTTCATCGACGACGTGATTGATGTGCTCATCGCTAAGACACCTGCACTGAAAAAAAATAATTTTTTGAGAATGTGAAGATTAACACTTAACACTTGACACTTAAAACTAACTCTTAACTATGTCAAACTACAACTATCTCAAAATAGACTTCTACGGACAGTTTAACGACGACACGATACACAAGCTCACCTATCCCGAGGCATTTAACCCCATTGACACCTCGTCACTGCTGTGGCTCAATCCCATTACCGATCCACGAGCCATAAGGACCTTGTTCCCCATGGCAAAATATGGCTACAAGGTGCACCGCGACGCTAACGGCACCTATTTCTCATTGCTCACACGTTACGAGCGTGACGCGCGTCAGGGCTATGTCGCCATCACTGTGATGATAGGTGCGAAATATGAGTCAATAATCAACGGCAAGGCAATTTTTGCTCTACTGCACCTGCTCAAGACCAATGTGCTCGACACCAATAATATCACGGCAGTAGCAGTAGAGCAATGCATCATCGCCAGCCAGATGCCCGCCCTCAACGCCGCACCACTGAGCATCAAACCAGTGCAGAACTATGGCCAGCAGGCTTTCAGAGTGTATAGCTCTAACGAGGAACTCTACGACATATTCCAATTCCCAAATCAGGCGGAATATGACCAATATGGCGAAGTGTTCCTTATCAATAAGCTATGGTGCAACAGCACCGTGCCTGGTGTGGCACTGCTCACCTCACCCATCATTAAGACCTATAGCGTGACCAAGACCAACAACGTGAAGTGCGACAGCACCACGCAAACCGGCAACACTCTCAATATCACCTACAACAAGCCAGGCTATGCGCCGCTGGTTGTACCTGTCACCATCAATGGCATCAACAACCAATATGTGCGCTACGATGGAGCCAATATCACCATTCTAACCCCCGACGAACTGCCATTCAAGCAACGCGTGAGCATGCGGGTGAGAATCAATGGTTACAGCTATAGCGACAACTCGGTGCAAGCGTCGGTGGGTGGTGCGCCCATGCACTATTCGTCACAGCTTAACGCTTATGGCACCGATGTCACTGATGATATGCTCTCGGAGGGCGATATCAAGGTGAGTGTTAATATCAACGACCCATTGCTTGACCCCACTGGCAAGTCGCAACGCAGAACAGCAATTTTCAAGTGGCTGATGCCTATACTCGCCTTCGTTCTGGGAGCAGCGATTGCTGCTGGCATCACATGGTATTTGATGAAAGATGACGTCGATGACGATACTGCTGGGCAACCACAGGCCATCGAAATTACCGACAAGGTGAACCTTGACAACCAAGAGCACGACATCAACTACATGAATGAGAACAACACGTGGCAACTTGACAGCCTCAAATCGCAGAAATACAAGCATTTTGCTCAAGCCATCAACAATGGCAATGATAAAGAGCTTATCAAGTGTCTTGACGATTTGAAGAACGATAAAAAACCTGTAAACCCTATTTTGGAATCTATCGTCGAGAAGATTAAGCAAGATCCTGAAACAGCTAAAGGCATCTTGAAGAATCCCGACCCTGCAAGCAAGACTGTCAATCTTGAGAAGATCTTGAAAGACCTAAGCACCAACATCAATAAAGCTGTGGAACCACAACCTGCTGTAGAAAGTCAGGTCGGTGGCAACGGCACCAATAATGACCCTCAAACAAATCAACAAGCGTCGAGGGACGTTACAAGAGATATCCCTTTCATTAATCAACAACAGAACTAACTACTTAGGGTTGCTCTATCATGAGAAAGGCTATTAAAATAGGACTTATAGCACTTGCCGCACTGGGTATCGGGGCGCTGATATGGCTCACGTTGCTTTATCACGCCAACGATATCAAGAAGGTGAATGTGGATGATTCTTATTTCACAGCTCAAATCAAGGAGCAAGCCGAAAGGGAGATTACCGATGAGCAGTCTTATGACTATATAATGCAATCCTACAACACCATGATGCAGGAAGTGAGCGACGCTGCCTATCTGGAGAATATTGATGCCAGCGAAGTTGCAAACTGCCGCAAGCTGCTCGCCTACAGATATGCCCCTAAACTCACTAGTTATGCCCGTCAGTGCTTTAAGAACCACGAATGGGATGTGAGCGTGATCAACATGCTGCGCAACGAGGCTCAAAACCTCATCAATGCAGGCATACTGCCCAATGACTCGCGCGACTTGCCTAAGCTGCACGAAATCATCAAGACGGTTAACGACTATCACGCAGCCGTGGCGGCAACTAAAGTGGGAGGCATTACCACGGTTGCTGCAGCGCAAGCGGCTATCGCTCGAGCCAACTCCTACAAACGTGCACCGCTTACCAACTGCCGCAGTCTTGCCGATGCTCTCAACGCCGTGCCCGAAAAAGCCAAGAAATCGCTCGCACAGAACATCGCTGCCGCATGCCAGCGCCACAGCGATAGCACCGATGCACTGATAACACGCATCAATGACTATGAGCATGCATTTGGCTACAACTCACAACTCTCACAAGAGAAACAGCGGCTATTGGAAACTAAACAAAAAGCCCAAGGCCAAGAAACGCAAAACATCATTGACTATAATGTTGAAATATAAATAACGAACTAGAATAAAGGATTTACGATTATGGCAAAGAACAATACACCTAAACCGGTAACACCCAGAACCGAAGAGGAGAACCGCAAGCGCCGACAGGCGTGGATGTGTGGCATTCTTGCTGTGCTCAATCTCATAGCACTGGCATTGCTCATTATGCTACCCTACAACTGCAAGGGCACCTACGACCGCGGCGGCAACGACACCATAGTAGTTACCGACACAACAATACATGAGCGAAGAATCACTAACGAAGACCAACAAGTAAGCGATGATATTGACGAGGCTGTGGAAGACGAAGGCGGCGACACCGACGCTTTCATGAGATTCTCAATCGTGTGGAACGAGAACGGTCGTGACCTCGTCGATCTCGATGCTCACGCTATAGAGCCTAATGGGACACACATCTACTTCGACAACTACCGCGCTCCACGTCGCACTCGCTGTGGTGGTCAGCTCGATGTTGACATGCAAAGCCCACGTGGCAGAGGTGTGGAAAATATCGTTTGGCCCAGTGCTAACCAACTTGATGACGGTGATTATGAGTTCGCTATCGACAACTACAACAACCGACAGTTTGGAGTGTGTGTTGCAAAACTCAAAGTGGGTGATAAATCATTCATCTACAAAGTGGGACACTTTAGTAAAAGTAACCCCGTGGAAATCGCAGTTGTCACCATCAAAAACCACCAAGTGGAAAACATCAAGCAAATTCAGCGACCCACATCAGAGTAATCGCCACAATAGACACAAACGCACGAATACACATAAAAACCTTCTCACTTTATGAAATGCATAAACTGTAATCAAGAGATTGACGATGGCAACAAGTTCTGCAACTTCTGCGGCACGATGCAGCCACTTGACAGGGAAGCCTACGAGAAAGAGCATCCCAATTTTGCCACGGCAATGACCAATCAGCCTGCCAATAGTAACCCGTCGCCACTCCCTCCACAGCAGGGCACACCCATGTCACCACCAACTGGTGTGCCTGGTGGTGAGGCGATTCAGGCTAAATCTAATAACGTGTACGTAGTGCCACAACCACCGATTGCTGGGGGCAACAACTCCACCGATAGCGGCATGATGCAGTGCCCTGATTGCGGCCGCATGATTCCCAAGGATTCACTTTTCTGCCCTCATTGCCGATGCCCATTTGTTGACCCAAGCGAACAATACCATGAGGATTCGCGCATTCCTGTTCCTCCCGCACCAAGTCATAGAGAGACTCCACTCCCTCAAAAGCCTAAAGACAAAGGCATGTCGGGTTGGGCAAAAGCCCTCCTTACATTGTCGATTATCATGATGCTGGGGGCAATAGCCGGCGGAGTATATTACTTTTTATTCTACAACAAAGTGGATAAATTCCGTCCCGACGATGATATGGTGACATTCTCACGCAATGGAGGCGAGAAAACAGTAACATTCACTACCGATGCTAAAGAATTTAGTGTTACAAAACATCCTGAATGGGTGATCGTTACCACAGGCAACAAAGAGATTACCATTATATGCCAACCTCTTGAGTCCTACGAAGACCGAGAGGGAACCATCAAGCTCAAAGCTGGTGACAAAGAAGCAAAAATCACCGTTAAGCAGAGCGCTATTGCTACCTATTTGCGACTCTCGCAAGATATAATAAAAATTGGATACAATGGTGAAGAGGTACCCATCGAGATTGATACCGATGGCGCTCCATCTTCCATAGATTATTACATTGACGACTATTTCATGTGCAGCCTCACCGACAAGTCAAATGCAGGATTTACGGCACGAATTGAGGAAAACACCTACCCGTTGCCACGAGAATGCAGCATCACCATCACTAGCGGCAACCAGGAGAGGAAACTAACCATTATCCAGGCAGGAATGTGCGCCAATTGCATGGGCACAGGAAAAGAACCATGTTACAGTTGTGACGGAGAAGGTCATAACGATTGCAGCAACTGCAATGGCACAGGTTTGCTCTATAATTTATATAACAACGAATACATCAAATGTGAGTATTGTGAAGGACGCGGAACCTTCCCCTGCGAAGACTGCGACTCAAAAGGCTACAACACCTGCGAGCAATGCAACGGCACAGGCAATAACTTCACGAGAGAAGAGAGTTTTTAAGTGTTAAGTGTTAAGTTTTAAGTGTTAAGTTTTAAGTGTTAAGTTTGCGCCTGCGGTGCGATAAACGATAAACGAATTAGAACCAATATTGCATTAACGCAACAATTGGTTCTAATTAATTTCGTTAGTGTAAATAAAACTCCTTATCAGCGTTTTGATAGAAATTCTGTGAGTTTTGCTACGGCACGGCCGCGGTGGCTGATGCGGTTTTTCTCTTCGGCGGTCATTTCGCCAAAGGCACAATCGGCCTCATCGGGCTTGAAAATGGGGTCGTAGCCAAAGCCACCTGCTCCGTGGCGCTCGGTGAGGATGTGGCCCTCAACCTTGCCGTCAAACTGATGAGTCTCGCCGTCCATGATAAGGACAATGGCGGTGCGGAATCGCGCGGTGCGCTGCTCCATGGGCACTCCGTCGAGCAGACGCAGCACCTTGTCGATATTGCGCTCGCTATCGTGTGCCACGCCGCCATATCGTGCCGAGTGCACTCCAGGTTCGCCATTCAGCGCGTCAATCTCAAGCCCTGTGTCGTCGCTGAAGCAGTCATAACCATAGTGCTCCTTCACCCATTGCGCCTTAATCATGGCATTGCCCTCGATGGTAGGTGCTGTCTCAGGGATGTCGTCGTGGCAGCCTATATCGGCCAGACTCAACACATTATACTTGCCAGCCATAATCTGACGTAACTCACTGAGCTTATGCTCATTATTTGTCGCAAATACTATATCTTTCATATTCTTTAGTTAACAAGTTAACGGGGATTGGGAATCCGGCGCCGCAGGCGCAACTTAACACTTAACACTTACTACTTAAAAACTTAATACATTAGCGTCTCTTCTTTCTTCTTGCCTAGCATCCAGGGGGCGTAGTTGTGGATAAACCAAGCGAAAGGGAAGATAATGACCATGACGATGAATGGAGAGATGAACTTTATCCAGATGTGGTCGTCCATAACGCCAGTGTAGAAGGCTCGCTCGAGCATGACTTTAATGAAGCCAATGGTGTGGTTCTGGAAGGCGAGATAGACGGTGCCATTCATCACTACAAGCTCGATCACGCGGTTGCGGCCATAGCGCTTGGCGAGCCATTTAGCAAGGGCGATATAGGTGGGTATTACCATCACTCCACAGGCTATCTTTATGGCGTTCATGCTGTTTTTCTCCTCAATATAGATGCTAAATGCCATTATCACGAGCGAGATGATGCCCAGGGCAATGAGCACAGCGGTGCGCTGCGGACTTGAGAACTCCACCTTAGAGATGTAGTTCTTGAAACTGTTGCCGAAGGCGTAAAACGGCATATACACCATCGCGTTCCACACATGCCAGTAGTTCTCGATGGGGCAGTTGATTGCCGCCACCGAGAGCAGGATGCTTGCCGGGAAGAGCCACTGCGAGGGTAGCCACCGCTGCATGAAGTAATAAAGGATCTGCATCACTATCAGGCAGGATAGGTACCAGAAGGTGCCTAGCACGGTGTGAGGCTCGCCTTTGACGAAGTCAATCATCGGCTGCCACCACTCCACATCGGCGTCGCCCAGATTTTTGCCAAATAGCAGCCACAATGCGTAGAACACTATAAAAAATGTGACGTAAGGCACAAGAATCTGCTTGCCACGATGCTTGAAAAACTGCCCGAATGAGCTGTACTTGCCTATGTTAAACAGGAATCCAGAGATGCAAAAGAAGAGCGGGATGCGCAAATTGATGATAATCTTGCCATCCATGATTGGCGTCTGCGGCGGCGTGTGAAACAGTATCACTAAGAAGATACTGAAAAACCGCACATAGTCAAGCCAGGGAAGTCGCTCTTTCATCTTGGGTTTTCGTTTATCGTTATTCGTTTATCGTTTATGGAAGATAGTGATGAGTTTTTTGCACTACACTATTCTCATGCCATACTTCGATAAACGACAAACGAGAATCACACTACCACATTAACGATTTTGTTGGGTACCACGATGACCTTCTTGGGCTGCTTGCCGTCGAGCCAGCGGGCAGCACCTTCGTGGGTGAGTGCTTGCTGCTGCACCTCGTCATTGGGTGTGCCGGCAGGCACCTCAATGTTGAAGCGTGGCTTGCCATTGAAGAGCACTGTATATTTCACCATACTCTCCTTGAGGTAGTCCTCGTTCCAAGTGGGCCACTTAGCGTCGCACACGGTGCCTTGCTCACCCATCTGATGCCAGAGTTCCTCGGCGATGTGAGGTGCGAATGGCGCGAGCAGCACGATGAAGTCGCGATACACGCTCTTGCTCTTGCACTTGAGAGTGCTGAGCTCGTTGGCACAAATCATAAACGCCGCCACGCTGGTGTTGTAGGAGAACACCTCGATGTCTTGCGACACCTTCTTGATGAGCTTGTGGATTGACTTGAGAGCCTCGGCACTGGGTTTATCATCGACAAGCTGCATAGTGTCACCATCGAAGAATTGTCCCCACAGACGCTTGAGGAACTTGCTCACACCGCTGATGCCATGAGTGTCCCAGGGTTTGCTCTGCTCGATGGGGCCAAGGAACATCTCGTTGAGGCGCAGGGTGTCGGCACCATAATGCTCCACGATGTCGTCGGGGTTGACCACGTTGAACATCGACTTCGACATCTTCTCAACAGCCCAGCCGCAGATGTACTTACCATCCTCGAGGATAAACTCGGCATCGGCAAACTCAGGTCTCCAAGCCTTGAATGCTTCAATGTCGAGCACATCGTTATAAACCAACTTGATATCCACATGAATAGGAGTTACATCATAGTCTTTCTTGAGGTTGAACGACACAAACTTATTGGTATCCTTGATGCGGTAAACGAAATTGGAGCGGCCCTGAATCATACCCTGGTTCACGAGTTTGCGGAATGGCTCGGCCTCGCACACGTAACCGTAGTCGTAGAGGAACTTGTTCCAGAAACGGCTGTAGATCAAGTGACCTGTAGCGTGCTCGGTACCACCCACATAGAGGTCAACCTGACGCCAATACTCGTCGGCTTCCTTGCTCACGAGGGCCTCGTTGTTGTGGGGATCCATATAGCGCAGATAGTAAGCGCTTGAGCCTGCAAAACCAGGCATAGTGTTCAGTTCCAACGGACGACCATTGCTTGCCACCCAATTCTTGGCGCGTCCCAGTGGAGGCTCGCCAGTCTCGGTGGGCAGGAACTTGTCAACCTCGGGCAACTGCAGTGGAAGCTCGCTCTCGTCGAGAGGCTGTGGCTGACCGTCCTCATCATAGTAGATGGGGAATGGCTCGCCCCAGTAGCGCTGACGGCTGAAAATGGCATCGCGCAAGCGGTAGTTAACCTTCACCTTGCCGATTCCTGCCTCTTCGATATATTCTTTGGTCTTGGCGATAGCGTCCTTCACCTGAAGGCCGTTGAGCTGCAGACGCTCGTTGCTGGAGTTCATCATTATGCCGTCCTTGGCATCGAAGCTCTCCTCGCTGATGTCGGCACCCTCAATCAGTGGGATAATGGGCAGGTCGAAATGCTTAGCGAAGGCATAGTCGCGGCTGTCGTGAGCTGGCACCGCCATGATGGCTCCAGTGCCGTAGCCAGCGAGCACATAGTCGCTGATATAGATAGGAATCTCTTTGCCAGTAACGGGGTTGATGGCATAACGACCGCTGAACACGCCGCTCACCTTCTTCTCGATGAGGCGCTCACGCTCGGTCTTGTGCTTCACCTCGTTGAGGTAGGCATCGACGGCGGCGCGCTGCTCGGGAGTAACCACGAGGTCAACATAATCGCTCTCGGGAGCTAGCACCATAAAGGTCACGCCAAAGATAGTGTCGGCACGGGTGGTGAAGATGAGCAGTTGCTCGTCGCAACCCACGATGGGGAACAACATCTCGGCACCCTCGCTGTAGCCTATCCAGTTCTTCTGAGTCTCCTTGATGGAATCGCTCCACTCAATGGTGTCGAGGTCGCGCAGCAAGCGTCCAGCGTAGGCGCTCACGCGCAGACACCACTGACTCATTACCTTCTGCTCCACGGGGTAGCCGCCACGCAGCGACACGCCCTCGCTCACCTCATCGTTGGCAAGCACGGTGCCGAGTTTTGGACACCAGTTTACCATAGTGTTGCCCAGATAGGCGATGCGATAGTCCATAAGAGCCTGACTCTTCTCGGCTTCGGTCATGGCATTCCACTGCTCGGCGGTGAAACCTTCTTTAGCGTTGGTGTGAGCATTGCATCCCTCGCTGCCGTGTTTCTCGAAGTATTCCTCAAGTTCGGTAATGGGTCGAGCCTTGTCGAGAGCGGTATTGTAGTAGCTCTTGAACATCTGGAGAAATGCCCATTGAGTCCACTTGTAGTAACCTGGCTCGCAAGTTCTTACCTCACGGTCCCAGTCATAGCAGAACCCTATCTTGTCGAGCTGCTCACGATAGCGAGCGATATTCTGTTTGGTGGTAATCTCAGGATGCTGGCCAGTTTGGATGGCATATTGCTCGGCTGGCAGACCATAGGCGTCATAGCCCATGGGGTGCAGCACGTTAAAACCTTTGTGACGCTTGTAGCGGGCATAGATGTCACTGGCGATATAGCCCAGTGGATGACCCACGTGCAGACCCGCGCCACTAGGATAAGGGAACATGTCGAGAACATAGAACTTAGGCTTGCTCTCGTCGATGTCAACCTTATAGGTCTTGTTGTCCTTCCAATACTGTTGCCACTTTTTCTCAATCTTGTTAAAGTTGTATTCCATCTTGAATTATATTATTTTTTGTGATTTTTCATTCAAACTGCAAAGGTAGTGAATAGTTTTCAGTTAGCAGTTGTCAGTTGCCAGTTTTTTTAAAAAAGCGGAGTTAAGAACCTCATAAATCATAATCATAATCACACTGAATATAATGGATAATTCGTCACCCAATCTTGGTCTTTATATGACAACATTGAATATCTCACGCCCTTCATGCCTGGATGCTTGTCAACAAGCAGTTTTAATGATTTAGCTTTCACATTTGCCTCAGCTTTCACTTCGATAGGTTCCACTTTCCCGTTTCTCTCGATTATGAAATCAACTTCGGCACTGGCGCCACTTGTCCAAAAATATATAGATGATATTCCATGGCTCAATATTTGCTGAAGCACATATTGCTCAGTAAAAGCACCCTTGAAGCCAACAAAAGCATTGTTGCCAATTAGCATTTGTTCACTACTTGCACCAGCCATAGCTGCGAGCAATCCGCAATCAAGAAAATATATTTTGAAAGACGATAAGTTCTCATAAAACGAAAGCGGTGCAATCACATCGTTGACACAATTTACTTTGTATAATATTCCGCAGTCAATCAGCCATTGAATAGCAATCTCATACTCTTTGGCTCTTGCTCCTGGTTTTAAAACTCCATAGATGAATTTCTTGTTGTCTTTTGCAAGTTGTGAAGGTATTGATTTCATCACCATGTTTATACGAGGTACTTGTTCACGTGGTGCATGTTTCGAAAAGTCGTTTCTGTAAGCATCAAGAAGATTTAACTGTATTTGTCTTACCTGCTCTAAATTCTTATCCTTCACAAAGTTTTCTACTACTTCTGGCATACCACCCACATAATAATACTGACGTAGTAAATCTAGAAGTTTGTGTTCAACACCTGAAAGCACATCCCATTTCCGCTTCTCTATTAATTCAGCCCAATCTTCATGATCCATAGCCATTAAAAATTCCCTGAAATTCATCGGGTAAAGGGTTATCATATCTACTTTCCCAACAGGGAATGAGGTGCCTTCATGCATAGCAATCCCTAATAATGAACCTGCAACCATCACATGGTATTCTGGAGCTTTCTCAGCAAAGTATTTTAATGCCGCAAGTCCTCGCGGAACACTTTGTATCTCATCGAGGATTATCAACGTTTTGCCAGGTTTAGGTTTTATATGAGAAATAGCTTGTAGTTGCAAAAGGATTCGGTCAATATCATAGTCATTGGCAAAAATTGTAGCTGCCTGTGGTTCATCATCACAGTTTAAGTAAATTGTATCTTCATATTGCAATCTGCCAAATTCTTGCATCAACCATGTCTTGCCTACTTGTCTTGCCCCCCTTATAATCAATGGTTTGCGATAGATATTAGACTTCCATTTTAATAGTTCGTTCCAAATTACTCGTTTCATTTCTTACACTTTTTTGAAGGAATTATCGCTGCAAAATTACACTTTTTCGAAGGAATAAACAAGCTTTTCTTACATTTTTTCGAAGGAATAATTACTCAAACTATACACTTTTCCGAAGGAATACCCTCAATTACTCAAAAATAAAAACAACTGATTTTTCTGATAATTATGATTTGCCACGTCGCTTGTGGGGCGCTTCGCTTAAAATTTGATTAAAATTTATTTTAAAATTTCTTAGTGGCGCGCTGATAATTTTTATTTTAATTTTCAATTAATTTTAAGCGCGTAGCGCGACCACCAAGCATCTAACGCAACTTGCACTAATGTTGGATAAATTAGGCGGCGCTTAGGAAATAAAAATAAAAAACTTCGTTTATTATTTTGTTCTGCCCTCAACTTGCACTAATTTTGCAAGCAGAAACCAAATTAACAATTAACATGAAAAAAGTATTCTTAATTATTGCACTGATCGCCGTGTGCATGGCAACAAAAGCTCAAGCTGCTGTATATGGCGATGTAGATGGTGACGGAAGCGTTACAATTAACGACGTCACAGTACTTTATAACTACTTCCTCAATGACGACATGACTTATTTTTCTACAAGTGACGTCGATGGAGATGGTTATGTCACAAGCGGTGACGTGACTGTGGTATATAACATTTTGCTTGGCTTGGGCCCAGCTGTTGACACACATGAATATGTTGACTTGGGATTGCCTAGCGGCACGCTGTGGGCAACAATGAACATTGGCGCCAACACCCCCGAGGAGTTTGGTGACCACTTTGCCTGGGGAGAGACCACTCCCAAGGAAGTCTATAACTGGAACACCTACCAGTGGTGCAATGGCCGATGGAACAAGATGACCAAATACTGCACCATCAGCACTCATGGCGACAATGGCTTTACCGATGGCAAGACCGAACTTGACCCCGAGGACGATGCCGCTACAGTCAACTGGAGCTCACAGTGGCGTATGCCATCTAAAGAGCAGCTAGATGAGTTGCGCACCAAATGCACTTGGACATGGACCACAAGCAACGGCGTGAACGGCTACCGCGTGAGCAGAAATGGCAAATCGATATTCTTGCCAGCCGCTGAAGCATACTCAGGTAACATCCTCTCAAGTGGCAATCTTGGCTACTATTGGTCACGCACCCTCGGCGACACAAAATCTTACTATGCCAACTACCTCTACTTCCATTCAACCAGTGTGACTGCTGAAGCCTTTGAACGTTCCAGCGGATGTACTGTACGTGCCGTGCGCGTGTCTCAGAAATAACCTTTTCAAGAATATTATAAATGCAAAAACTCACCCCGAAGCGCCACCGTTTCGGGGTGAGTTTTCTATAGTGAAAAATGTCTGTTTGTCTGTATGTCTAAAAAACAGACTGACATACTTTGCATACTGACAATTTATGTACTTCTGTCAACCGAGCGAGGGACAATGTCTGTTTGTCTGTATGTCTAAATAAACAGACTGACATACATAGCAGAATGACAATTTATGTACTTCTATCAACCGAGCGAGGGACAATGTCTGTTTGTCTGTATGTCTAAAAACAGACTGACATACATAGCAGACTGACAATTTATGTACTTCTTTCAACCGAATGAGGGACAATGTCTGTTTGTATGTATGTCTAAAAACAGACTGACATTTTCTGATAAAGTTCAAAGAGACGGGCTACGCATTCGCTCTCGGTCATGGTGATGGGGAAGCCGTAGTGAAAAATGTCTGTTTGTCTAAAAAACAGACTGACATACTCTATACAGACAGACAAATGGTGTTATATTTTTACGTTGCTCAATTGCACGTAAATGACTCATATAATATTTTCATCTCTTGCATCATATCATTGTCATAAATCTTATTTAGTATCCATAATCTCATTTATTTCTCTTGTTGCTTCTTCGTGAATGGCCATAACAGAGACAAAGGTATTAAAGATATGTTCAATATTTTGTTCGGCTTTTATTTGGATTGATTTGCCGTGAGGTGAAAAACTTGCAACGGTTTCAATCGATTGACGAATGTGTTGTAACACTTCTTTTTTAGTGTGAGAGCTTATTGGGTAAAAATTCTTGCTATACAAAAGATTGCCTAGTTCTTGTAACTCTGATTGAGAACTAACAATATGTGATAAAATACCAGACATAATTCTGTCATAGGTTTGCTTGAACATTGGTGGGTAAATTCTGCCTATTTTATCGTTTTCATTCATCTCAGCGAAGTAATTTCGGCCATTTATAGCATCATATTCAGTTTTTGCGGATTGAGCTCCATATGGAAAGATAAAAGCAGCAATGAAACATAGAACGATTACCCCAATAGGTATAACGGCGATATTCCAATAACCCAAATTTGAATAACTGATTCCCCAAATAAAGGCAACAGTAAGAATAAGAAAGAATATTCTAAAACTAATCGATGTCGGTTTGAAGTTTTGCATCAAGAATATAATAATCCCTAATACAATTCCAATGATATACCCTGTCATTTTTCTAATTATTTTTATTTGTTTATTAATATCACCATAAGTTAATTGATATTACTAATATGGTGTAATTCATATTTTTATTTTGCTTCTAAAATAACTCTAAAAGATTTTTGATTTTTATATATCTTCCCATAGGAATTTTTAATGTATATTTTATTTTGTTTTTGGCTATTCGATTTAGTTAATAAAAATGAACCACTCTTTTCATCTGAATACTTGTTCGATGGTTCGATGATAAATAATATAATGGTATTTATCTTGGATTGCATATATTGCAAGGTGATCTATCGTATTTATCTAATGCCTCTGTCCTCGTCACAGATTTAACTGAGTATTTTGTTCTGTTTTTGGCACATTTAAAAGTTCTGTGATAAGCATAAGCATTTGGACTTGTACTTATAAAGACAATATCTGAATTATAAGATTTTGTTGCACTTTTAATGCTGCTTAAAGTTCCTTCAACTTTTTCTTCGTCACTATTTCGGTTAAAATTTTCTACATATTGTGATTTCGCCATTAATTGGTTGGGTTGCAAGTATTTCTCTGAAGAAATTTCGGAATTTTTATAGTATTTCTCATAAATAAAATATGAATTAGAACCAAGTAATAATAATATTATAAATATAGCAACTTTAGATTTGATTATATCTTTAGTAACAAGAAAAATTAAGTAGCCAATACCACATATGATTACATGTAGAGTCAACTGGCAAGTGCAAAATTAGGCAAAATGTTTGAAGAACTCTATCTTTGGTGTTGAGAAATTTAGTTTTTCCCTTGGCCTTCTATTGAG